>JAPLWH010000017.1 GCA_026396715.1 Candidatus Kaiserbacteria bacterium | reverse complement strand
AAATGCCGATGCAGCAAATAGAGGGAACAGAGAAACGGGATTTTGTTGGCCCGAAACTGCCGCCGTTCACTTCGAAGTGGACCTACTCATTCGGGGATCTGAAGGCAGACGGAGCAGCAAACATGAAGGAATTGCTGGGAGGCAAAGGCGCCGGCCTGGCAGAGATGACTAATCTCGGCATTTCTGTTCCTCCTGGATTTACGATCACGACCAAAGCTTGTGTCGAATATGCCAAGTCGGAAAAGTATCCGATCGGCATGTGGGAACAGGCTCTCGCAGCTCTCTCGCGCGTCGAGCAATCGATGGGCATGGGGTTCGGCGATCCGAAAAATCCGCTTCTCGTATCCGTCCGGTCCGGTGCGCAGGCATCTATGCCCGGCATGATGGATACGGTCTTAAACGTCGGCCTGACGCCGGAAACGGTCAAAGGGCTGACAGCTAAGACGGGCAACGAACGGTTTGCAGAGGACAGCTACCGTCGACTCATTGCTATGTTCGGCAGTATCGTCATGGGAGTGCCACGCGAGCAATTTGAAGCGATCCTGAATCGTAAAAAAGAGGAGAAGAAGGTTGCGCATGAGACGCAACTAGGCATCGGCGCGTTGCGCGATCTCGTGGAGAGCTTCAAGTTCCTGATAAAGAAAGAGACGGGAAAAGTCTTTCCAGACGATGCAAACGAGCAGTTGAGGATGGCGATTCACGCCGTGTTCTCTTCTTGGAACGGCGCACGAGCCGTTACGTATCGTCGGATGTATGGCATTCCAGATTCTTGGGGCACCGCGGCCAACATTCAGGCCATGGTCTTCGGGAATATGGGAGAGACGAGCGGTACTGGTGTCGCATTCACTCGCGATCCCAATACGGGTAAGCGGAAGTTTTTCGGTGAATGGCTGACGAACGCACAGGGAGAAGATGTGGTGGCAGGCATTCGAACGCCGTTATCGGTGGACGAGCTTGCGCGCATCATGCCAGGAGCTTATAGAGAGCTTGAAGCGACCTATAAAAAACTGGAAAAGCATTACTGCGATATGCTTGACCTGGAGTTCACAATCCAAGAGGGCAAGCTCTACATGCTGCAAACGCGTGTGGGAAAACGGACTGGTATCGCGGCGGTGAAGATTGCCACCGATATGGTCCAGGAAGGACTCATTTTGAAACGCGAAGCGCTATTGCGGGTTGCTCCGGATCAGTTGGAGCAGTATCTCTACCCGATCTTCGATACGAAAGAAGAGTCTAAAGCAGAACTTCTTGGTAGCGGTTTACCGGCGGGACCGGGAGCCGCAGCGGGGAAGATCGCTTTGACATCGGATCAAGCCGTCAAGATGAAGGCTTCCGGCGAGCGGGTGGTGCTGGTGCGCGAAGAGACAAGTCCTGACGACATCCATGGTATGGATGCCGCGAATGGCTTTCTTACGGTCCGTGGCGGCATGACGTCGCATGCGGCAGTGGTGGGTAGGCAGATGGGTAAAGTCTGTGTAGTTGGGTGCGGAGACATTGAGGTCATCGATAGACAGTCCGTCAGAATCGGCACGAAAGTGTTTCGCGAAGGCGACTACATCTCCGTGAATGGTTCGACGGGAAATGTTTATGCTGGCGATATTCCTGTGATGGATTCAGAAATCATTCAGGTCATCCAGGGAAAGCTGGATCCGAAAACATCGGAGAAATACCGATTGTTCTCAATGCTCCTTTCGTGGGCAGCTGATGAGAAGAAGTTGAAAGTGCGAGCGAATGCAGACGTGCCGGAGCAAGCCAAAATTGCCCGAGGCTTTGGTGCCGAAGGAATCGGCTTGTGCCGCACCGAGCATATGTTCTTTGCCGAAGATCGGTTGCCGATCATGCAACAGATGATCCTTGCACGGACGAAAGATGGTCGGGAAAAGTTTCTCGATCAGCTTCTGCCATTGCAGAGGGAGGACTTCATCGGCCTGTATCGTGCTATGGAGGGTTTCCCAGTAACCATCCGGTTACTGGATCCGCCCTTGCACGAGTTCCTGCCGAAGCGTGAAGATCTGATGGTTGAGGTCACGCAGTTGGAATTTCTAGGTATTAATCCCGCTAGGTATTAATCCCGCAAAGCTTAAAGAGAAGCGTCAGTTGCTCGCCCGCGTCGAGGAACTCCATGAGTTCAATCCGATGTTGGGGCTGCGCGGGTGCCGGCTCGGTATTACGATGCCGGAGATCACGAGTATGCAGGTCTGCGCCATTATAGAGGCGGTCTGTGAGCTGGCGAAAGAAGGGAAGAAGATCATTCCGGAAATCATGATCCCTTTAGTGGGTATGGTGTCCGAGATGAAGTCGCAGAAGGATTTGGTGCGCGAAGTCGCGCAAGAAACCATGGACCGGTATAGCGTCAAGATCGAGTATCTGGTAGGAACGATGATCGAGCTGCCGCGCGCATGCGTGAGGGCGGATCGCATTGCGACCGAAGCCGAGTTCTTTTCATTTGGGACCAATGACCTCACGCAGACGACGTTCGGGTTTTCCCGCGACGACGCTGCGAAGTTCATTGATTTCTATCGAACCAGCAATCTTATGGGCGCGGATCCTTTCGCGACACTCGATCGGGAAGGGGTTGGTGCCTTGATGAAGGTGGCAATTGCTGGTGGCAGGAAAACACACTCCGGCATCAAGCTCGGCGTGTGCGGCGAGCATGGCGGCGACCCGAGTTCGATCGAGTTCTTTGATGAGCTAGATCTGGACTACGTAAGTTGTTCGCCGTATCGCGTGCCAATTGCAATTTTAGCGGCGGCACAGGCTGCCATTAGAAAGGAAGGTAAAGAAAAATAACATCCACGAGTAATTCGTGGGCAGGGGGATGGGTCATACGACTCATCCCCCTTTATTTTTTCATGAGAGCGCGCTATTGCGCTCTCGCACCGCTCGCGTACAATGCGCACACAACACGTCGTTACTATTTTAATACCTCGTATGACTGATGCACAAAATACCGTCGTCTCGCAAGAGAAGTTCGATGAGATGATACAGGAGCTCGAACACTTGAAGACGGTGCGTCGCACCGAAATTGCAAAAAATCTCGAGTACGCTCGTTCGCTCGGCGACTTGTCAGAAAATGCGGAGTACCAGGAAGCGCGTGATTTGCAGGCGGCGACCGAAGAGCGCATCAAGAAGCTCGAAGAGCTCGTGAAGTACACGAAGATCATTACCGACGGTAAAAGGAAGAGCGACGTCAGCTTCGGCTCGAAGGTGTCGATAAAGAAAGAGGGCGGCGCGGAAGTGCATGAATACACCATCGTTGGCAGCGAGGAGGCCGACATGCGCGTGAAGAAGCTGTCGCACATGTCGCCGCTCGGCGCTGCGCTCATGGGGAAGAAGAAGGGCGACGTGTTTACGTTTGCTACGCCAAACGGCAAGCAGACGTACGCGATCGAGAAGGTTGCTTAACGACTAATGTATAGTAGTGCGTATGGCTTTGCTTGAAACAGTGCGCGCCGAGAGACTATCTAAAATCGAGCGTCTCAAAGAGGCGGGCATGGATGCGTACCCGGCTCGTACGGGGCGTACGCATGCTGTCGATCAATTTCTCGAAAATCATGCGTCTCTCGAGAAGAACAGTGAGCAGGTCATGCTCGCTGGACGTGTGATGTCCATGCGCGAACATGGCGGTTCGCTCTTTGTCGATATTTTCGACGGGATGAAAGGGCAGTGCTATGTACAGCGCGATAAGCTCGGGGAATCATCCTATGACCTTTTTGTTGATACCGTCGACGCGGGCGATATTGTTGAGTTTTCCGGTTTGGCATTTACGACCAAGCGCGGCGTGCCGTCATTGGATGTGACTGGGTGGCGTATGCTCGCAAAGTCGCTGCGACCTTTGCCTGATGAGTGGTATGGCATCAAGGATGAAGATGAGCGATTTCGGAAACGCTATTTGGATATCTTGCTCTCAAAGGATCTCGCGGACCGCATCCGCAGACGCTCGAAGTTTTGGAATGTCATCCGTTCGTATCTCCTGGAACGAGATTTCGTCGAAGTGGAAACGCCTGTGCTCGAGACGACAACTGGCGGCGCTGAGGCGCGCCCGTTTGAGACGCATCACAACGCACTCGATATGGATGTGTATTTGCGCATTTCCGCTGGAGAACTCTGGCAGAAGCGCCTTCTGATTGCTGGACTTCCGAAAGTGTTTGAAATCGGACGCATCTTCCGTAATGAAGGGATGTCAGCGGAACATGCGCAAGATTATACCCAAATGGAATGTTACGAGGCATTTAAAGATTACGAGGCGGGCATGGAGATGGTTACTGACCTTTACCGTACTATTGCAGATAAAGTGTATGGCACACGCGTTTTCAAAATCAAAGATGTCACTGTCGATCTAGATAAGGAGTGGGAGACGTATGACTTTTCTGCGTTGATGCAGAAGGAGTACGGTCTCGACCCTCTTGCTGAAGGGGCTGATTGGGCATCTGCACTTGGAAAGAGAAATATTCCATTCGAGTCTGGCGCCGGTATTGAACGACTCGTTGATATTGCATGGAAACAGATTCGAAAAACCTTCCAAGGCCCGGGATTTTTGATAAACGTGCCGGTTTACATGGAGCCGCTCGCGAAGAAGAGTGTAAAAGATCCGCGTGTCGTCGAGCGCTTCCAAGTGATGATCGCTGGTTCTGAAATCGGTAAGGGTTTTAGCGAATTGAATGACCCTGTCGATCAGGCTGAGCGCTTCAAGCGTCAGCAGCAATTGCGCGAAGCGGGCGATGATGAGGCGCAGATGCCAGATGCTGAGTTCGTAGAAGCGCTTGAGTACGGTATGCCGCCTGCGTTTGGTTTCGGTGTTTCGGAACGGCTCTTCAGCTTCCTCGAAGGCGTCTCGGTGCGTGAGGGACAAATCTTCCCTCTGATGCGTCCGCGATAGAGGAACTTTTTAGTAAAAGAAAACCGCCCTCCAACGGTTTTCGTTGTGGGCGGATGGGTTCTCTTTCCGAAGAGAAATTATCTTACCAAGCTCGATAGGGAGCTGATGAACTACCAATGCTGATGACATATCCATCAAGCTCTCCTTCCATCTTTCTGATGGTATCGAGAACGTGATGACGTTCAGTCTCAGTGCCAAGAGTGCCAAGATAAAGCACGCTTGCCTTTGCATCATTGTAGTGCCAGTCGAGCCTAGCATTCGTCTCATGAGCAATCAGTCGCACCCAACGTTCCACCGCATCGGCGTTTCCAGCAACGATACAGACACCTTTCCCATTCCTGAATATTTCCGAATCGCACGGAGGAGGAACTGATTTTGGCCATTCCATGGCGTTTTCTCCTTTCTCGTTAGTGTAGGGACAATCTGAGTCTGACAGTAGAACGGTAGACGGTGTATGTCAATTGGTCCGTAGGTACATTCAATAAGTAAGTAAATAAAAACCCCTCAAATGTCTCGCGACACGAGGGGTTTAGGTGGGGAAGTCGTGTTACTTCCGCTTCCGGGTAAGTATGAAGGTGGTGTTAGGAAGATATCTCTTATGAGGACGTTTTGCTGCGTGTAGCAGCATTTGATCTGGGAATTCTTCAAATCCAAGCTCTTTCACTCGTGCGTTGATACTTATAAGGTTAGCTCCTTCAGAAAAGCCTAGCTGACGAACGGAGATTACAATTTGTTGCCTCTTGCGCATAGCGACAACGTTCGCCACAATACTTTTGAAACCCGAGTCTTGTGATGAAGGCATGATTCCCTCCTCTTGAAGATTAGAATGAACAGAACACCTAGCGGACATGTGTTGTCCGCTCTGCTTTCCTGTATATCACACTATACAAATACTGTCAAGCCGTACGTAATGGTTCAATAACTTGGAAACACCTGACCCATATAGAGTCTGGGGATAACCTAAATAGGACAGTGGGGGGAAGTGGCATATAATCCAGAAATGGTTAACGGAGTGGGAAGCGGAGTCATGACCGCTTTCTGCCCAGCGACCGCCTCACACCATGTTCCTTGGAGAATACCTACACACGTTTGATACTAAAAACAGGATTTCGGTCCCGTCAAAATTCCGTAAGGAATTGGGCCGTGTCGTCGTTGTGACACGCGGTCTCGATCATTGTCTTTACGTGTATTCGCGCAAGGCATGGGAAAAGGAGGCACGAGTGTATGCAGCTGAAGTGAACGGCAGCGCCGCGCGCCGCGGCCTCGCGCGTCTCTTCCTTGCAGGCTCTTCTGAAGCTGAGGTCGACGGGTCGGGTCGCGTGCTCATTCCGGATCACTTGAAGTCATTCGCGTCGATCGGGGAGAAGGCGGTCATCGCTGGCGTCGCCGATCGGGTCGAGATCTGGGAGGAAGAGGCGTGGAAGAAGTACACGACCGAGATTGAGCGCGATGCGAACGCCTTCGCCGAGAAGGTCGGCGACAAAAACTAGTATGGAAGCTCGCCACGACAGCGTACTCATGCAAGAAGTCCTCGAGGCTCTCGAGGTGCAGTCGGGCGATATCGTCGTCGATGCGACGTTGGGAGGGGCGGGACATTTCAAAGAGCTGCTCGCCGCCCTCGGAGAGGGCGGCGTCATCATCGGCATCGATGCCGACTCGGCGGCGGTCGAGCGCGCTCGTGCAGCGTACGCGCTCGACCGCCGCCCTGAGCGCCCGGTCGCGCATCTGGTCAATGACAATTTCCGTAATCTTGCGCGTGTCCTCGAACGGCTCGGTATCGGCCAAGTCGACAAGATGCTTTTCGATCTCGGCTGGAGCGGGTTCCAGATCGCTGCGCCGCGCGGCTTTTCGTTTCAGAACGACGAACCACTCCTCATGACCTATGGCGAGAACAGCGAGACGGCGGCTGACATCGTGAATACCGCTACCGAAGAGGAGCTTTCCGATATCATCTTTACGTACGGCGAAGAGCGTTTCGCACGCGGCATCGCACGCGCGATCGTCGCTGCCCGCTCAAAAGAGCGCATCCTCACGACCGGTGCGCTCGTCGCGGCCATCAAAGCTGGAACGCCGCGCCAGTACCATGACCGGAAGATCAATCCTGCGACCAAAACCTTTCAGGCGCTTCGTATCGCGGCAAACGACGAAATCGGCGCAATGCGCGAAGGGCTCGCGGCCGCGCTCTCCGCGCTCGCTCCCGGCGGGAGATTGGCGGTCATCTCGTTCCACAGTATCGAGGACCGTATCGTGAAGGGTATCTTGCGCGATGCAGCGGAGACGGGTCTCGGCATGATGAATCCTCGGAAGCCTATAGTGCCGACCCGCGAAGAGATCCTTGCGAACCGCCGCGCGCGCAGCGCGAAGCTGCGAGTGTTCGAGCGGGCCGCCGTCGCTACGGAGTCTGCCGGTGTTTCAGCATCCATGCTTTCCTATGTATAATCTTGCCCATCGACTCCCTTATTCGGCGACGGCAGTGTGTTTCGGTGCGATTGCTATTCTCGCGGTTACCTACATCGGGCTCATCGCTGTCGTGATGAGCTATGCGGCCCTGACGGTCGAGTTTTCCCAATCGGTCAGGAATAACGGGACCGCGGTAGCGGTACTCGAGCAGCAGTATCTCGCGACGATGGCGCACATCACGAAGACGGATTATTCCGCCGCTGGGTACGCGGCGCCGCGCGCGAAGGTGTTCGTACCGGCAAAGAGCGCCACCGCGCTGCGCTAACAGGGAGATCCATGCGTCCCGTTAGAAATCACGAACACTGTGCGTCCAAGATGTTATGACAAAAACTATTACCAGCACTAGCCGAGTGGGATACGACGCAATGAGTGCGTTCGTGTTCTATTTCTAACGGGATGCGCGCACAGTTTCGTTCACGTATCCGCCTCATCCTCTCGCTCATCGTGTGCGCTGCGGTCGTCATCCTCATACGACTCTATTTCATACAGATCGTGCATGGTGAGGAGTACGCGCAGAAGGCCGACCGGCAGTTTTCTTCCGGCGGCAGCGGCCTCTTCGATCGCGGTTCGATCTATCTTACGCGCAAAGACAGCACACTCATCTCCGCCGCGACCCTCGCGACCGGCTTCCTTGTCGCGATAAATCCGCAGACGCTCACTGATCTGGAAGCCGCATATGCGGCGATAGCTGCCGTCGCGCCCTCTGCCATCTCGCATGACGCATTTCTCGCCGCCGCCGCGAAGAAGTCGCGAGTCTACATCGAGGTTGCACGTCATCTCTCCGATGAGAAAGGGAAAGAGCTTTCCGGTCGGGCCATTTCCGGCGTGCAGGTTTTACGCGAGCGCTGGCGGTACTACCCGGGTGCTTTGCTCGCCGCGCAGTCGATAGGCACCGTTTCCTACGGATCAGGCGATACGCTTGCCGGGCGGACCGGCCTTGAAGCGTCGTACGACAGCCAGCTGTCGCGTTCCGGCGATGCGCTCTACAAGAATTTCTTCGCAGAGCTCTTCTCCAATGTCGGCAACCTACTTGTGTCTGCGAAAGATGCGCGCGAGGGCGATATCGTGACGACGATTGAGCCGGAGGTGCAGACGCGGCTCGAGAACGATATCGCGAAAGTGAATGCGCGGTACTCGAGCCGCGAATCAGGCGGCATCATCATGGACCCCGCAACCGGCGAGATTTTGGCGCTCGTGACGTATCCCACCTATGACGCGAACAACCGGCAGACGGTCGATCCGGTGCTTCTCGGGAATCCGCTCGTGGAGCATGTGCATGAGTTCGGTTCCATCATGAAGCCGCTCACGATGACCGCCGGGCTTGATGCAGGAGTCATCACGCCGGAGACGACCTATACCGATACCGGCTGCATCACGGTAAACGCAGCAAAGATCTGTAACTGGGACTTGAAGGCGCGCGGCGTCATCCCCATGAAGCAGATCATCGTGCAGTCGCTGAATCTCGGCGCGGCGTGGATAGCGACCGAGCTCGGTCAGGAAAAATTCCGTACCTACTTCACGACGCTGTTCGGGACGAAGACCGGCATCGATCTCCCGAGCGAGGGCCGTTCGCTCATCGGCAATCTTTCGAAGCCGCAGCAGATCGGCTACGACACCGCGGCGTATGGGCAGGGGATCGCGATAACTCCCGCACAGATGATTCGCGCGCTCGGCGCGCTCGCCAATGGCGGCGTGATGGTGCAGCCGCACCTCGTGAGCGCGATACGCCTCAAGTCCGGCATAGAACGGACGCTCGACTGGAATCAGAAGACTCCTGTCTTTTCCGCCTCCGCCGCGCGTGCGACGGCGGAGATGATGACGGCGGTCGTCGATGAAAAGCTCGAGAACGGCAAAGCGAAGATTCCCACCATGTCGGTCGCGGCGAAGACCGGCACGGCGCAGCTGACCGACGGCCATGGCGGCTACTACTCGGACCACTATTTCCATTCATTTGTCGGTTTTTTCCCTTCGTACAATCCGCGCTTCATCATCTTGCTGTATACAAACGACCCTCAGAACGTCATGTATGCGTCGGATACGCTCGGCACGACCTTCCTTGACCTGGTGCACTTTCTCATCGACTATTACGCGGTACCGCCCGATCGGGGCTTCGCGACGGGTTCGAGTACCTCACCGCAAGCCACTACACCATGAAAAAGATACTAAGAATCATCGTCGCCTCCACGCTCGCGCTCATCGCGCGTGCGGTGGTGCGCCGTTATCGCCCGAGCATCGTGATGGTTACCGGCTCGGTGGGGAAGACGTCGACGAAGGACGCGGTCGCTGCAGTTTTGTCCGCGCGCTTCTTCGTGCGCAAAAGCGACAAGAACTTCAATAGCGAATTCGGCGTCCCTTTCACTATTCTCGGCGTGCAGAGCCCGTGGGGCAATCCGTTTGCGTGGTTCTCGGTCGCGAAAAGCGCACTCGCGCTTCTTACCCTGCCGAATCATTATCCGAACATGCTCGTGCTTGAAGTGGGTGCGGATCGGCCTGGCGACCTCGCGCGTATTGCGTGCATGGCGACGCCGGACGTCGTCGTCGTAACGCGGCTGCCCGAGATACCGGTGCATGTCGAAGCGTATGCGTCGCCGGACGCCGTGCGCGAGGAGGAATTTTCGCCCGCGTACGCGCTTCCAGCCGCAGCGCCGCTCATCGTTCTTGCCGATGACCTGTATGCGCTCGATATGGCGATGCGCACATCGGCGCGCATAATCTCGTACGGCTGTGCAGACAGTGCCACGGCGCGCGTCTGTGATGCAGGCTTTTATGAAGTTGAAGGAGGAGTCGCCGGCATGCGAGCGAACGTGAATGTGGAAGGCGAAGAAGGGAGTCTCATCGTGAAGGGCTCCGTCGGCATGACACAGCTTCTTCCGGCCGCTGCCGCACTCGCTGCCGCACGCGCGTTCTTGATACCGCTCCCCGAAGCGTTGCATGCGCTCGAGAGCTATGATCCGCCGCCCGGCCGCGGGCGGCTTCTCGCGGGCAAAAACGGCTCTGTCATCATCGATGACTCGTACAATGCATCGCCGGCCGCGACTGAGGAAGCGCTCGCGACGCTGAAAGCATTCCCGCACGCGAAGCGGCGCATCGCCGTGCTTGGCGACATGCTCGAGCTCGGCCGCTATTCGGTCATGGAGCACGAGCGAATCGGAGCGTTGGTACGCGCGTCGGCCGACGTGCTCGTCGCCGTCGGCATTCGCGCGCGAGCCTTTGCCACCTCGGCAGGGAATATGGAAGTCATGGTATTTGATACGGCCGCTGCCGCTGCCGCCGCACTGTCTGACCTTGTGCGCGCTGGCGATGTTATTTTGGTAAAAGGTTCTCAGTCCATCCGCACCGAACGCATCGTCGAAGCGCTCCTCGCCAATCCGGCAGATGTGGCGCGGCTCGTCCGGCAGGAGAAAGCGTGGAAGAGGAAAGCGTGAGTTTAACGGGGCACTCGGTACCAGTTGGTTAGGGATCTTACTAGTTTGAATGCAAAACATAGAAAGCCCCATTCTTGTGGGGCTTTCTATGTTCAAACCTGGCACCGGTTTTTACTGGAATCGGCAAAAATGCCCCGTCCGCTTTGGGGCGGGGTTCTTTACTCGTAACTGATGACGATCCGATCTTTATCGTGGAGAATCGTGTTTTCGTAGGTATCTACCTCTACGCCATTTACCGTTACCCGAATATGATGCGTTTCACCAATCATTGACTGAAGCACTTGATCCTTACTGAAGGTCTGTCCCCAGACTGCAAAGAAGTCTCCAAGAGTGAAGTCACGTTTTTCTGGCGATTCGACATGCAGCGTTCCGCTTGCATCATGCGTATGGAGCGCGTTCATGCAGGCCGGCTTGACTCCGATATTGGCGGGAATACTTTGCTGCTCGCCGTTGATAAGAATCTCAAGGTGCGGATGGATATGGAATTGCGTTGCCATGTCCGAGGTGCAGGCGAGGGCGATCTCCCGATTTGTACGACCTGAGAGCGCGGTCGAATTACTATTGAGCGCTACGGCTCCAGCAATCATGCCGATGATACCGAGAAGCACCGCCAAAGGAGTTGCTAACGATTTAATTCTCGAGTTTTGCATACGCTAATCGCCTGATTAATTTAATAATGTGCACGCGTGCAGGCGTGCAGGCGGTTACGGCGCTCGCGGATTCAAAATGCCAGCCAAAAACAATGCTTGAAATGCGGCGAATGAAAATGGTCTCCATTTTCTTGGCGGGGCAGGGAGGGGCTCTGATCTTCTACGAAAATCATTTTTGAATATTTGAATAACTATCGTCAGTGCTATCAGGACGAGCACTTCCGCTGCTATCGCGACGAAGGCCTGTTGCCAGTGATCGATATGATCAAGGACGCTCATCGTACATAGCGCGGTTTCTCCTGGCATAAAGGGGCATCCTGCCTGCATGGGCATACCAAGGAGCCAAAAAGAATTGAGGAGGATCAGGCTCAGAGCTATGCTAATGATGATTTTCTGCACGGGAATGCAATGAGCACGCATGAGGCAAGTATACCTGATGGACGCCCAGCCACAGGTCGTATTCGATTCTCTGATGCAACGTTTCCCAAACGTTGCTTAGGGTCACAAATGCAAAAGCCGCCTTTCGGCGGTTTGCATTTGTGACCCTACAGAGAATCGAACTCTGATTCCATCCTTGAGAAGGATGTGTCCTAACCGTTAGACGATAGGGCCTGCTGCGCAGGCCCTACAGCCGTCACTTCACTCGGGACAAATTAGGATTTGTCTCTCGCTCCGCTAGGCTGTAGGGCCGTACTTGTTTTATAACAAAAAAAGGGGAGGGAGGGAAGAACCTGGTCAGTAGTCTCGTATAGAAAATAAAACAGGCGGGTTGCAGAGCATCCCGCCTGTTATCGATGCCTGAGTATTCAGGCCGGAATTTTGTGACGATGAGGATTTCGTTCGCTGAGCATTTTGCAGATTCCACTGGAGTAAGCTCCTCGTTCGGAGAAGTGGATGTCTGACAAAATCTCAGGGAAAAAAACCTGAGGACGAAGAAGGGGGTATTCATGCATTTTTTTAAGCATGAGGTCTGCCCTTTTTTGCAAGGTTGGCTTGTCGATAGGGAAATGATGCTTGCGTCTAGCAAAATCCGCCCCTACGGCAACCTCACTCGCTGAAAACTTAAGGCTTTCTTTAACCAAAGGACACCTCCTGTGTGAAGGGTTGTCTGCGCGCACTGTACCACTCTTCCCCTAAGAAAGCAAGCTGTCCACAACCGATTTTACGTCGCCGCCGTCGGCTTTGCCTTTGAGGTCTTTCATGAGTGCTCCGGTAAATTTGCCGGCGTCGGCCTTTGAAGAAATATTGAGTTCGGCCATTTTCGCTTTTGCGATGGGCACAATCTCGTCGCGGCTCATCAGCGTAGGGAGGTAGGACTCAAGGATGGCGAGTTCAGCCTTCTCCGGCTCGACGAGGTCGTTGCGGGATGCCTTCTCGAACTGCTCGATGGAGTCTTTGCGCTGGTTCGCCGAGCGCTTCACGACTGCGATAGCCTCATCGTCAGTAAGGAATTCGTTCGGCTTGCGCTTCTTGGCAACGACTTCGTTCGTCATTGCGGTTACAAGCGAGCGGAGGGTGCGCAGTCGCACTTCGTCGTGTGCGCGAAGCGCCTCAGGGATCGATTGCTTGATTGTTTCGTGTATAGCCATATGGCAGAGTATACTATACCCAACATATGAGTACCCTTACCGTCGTTTTGATCATCCTCGCTCTGGTTTTTGTGCAGAGTATCGGCTTGTATTTCATACTGCGCCGCCGCGAGACTCCTGTCGTGGAGGATGGTAACGGCATGGTGCTGCTGCAACAGCAGATGCAGGAGCTCGGGCGCACTCTCGATGCGCGCGTGTCGGAATCGTCTCGCGCGATGCAGGAGAATTCCCACCGCCAATTCTCGGAAAGTGCACGGCTCATCAAGGAGATCACGCAGGAAGTGACCTCGGTAAAAGAAATCGGCCGGCAGACTCAGGGCTTCGCCGAGCAGCTGCAAAATCTCCAGGATATTTTGAAGAATCCGAAGCAGCGCGGCATCCTCGGCGAGTACTATCTGGAAACTGTTTTGAAGAATGTATTGCCGCCCGGCATGTATCAGATGCAGTACCCTTTCAAGAACGGTGAGATAGTCGACGCCGCCGTCTTCGTGAGCGACAAGATCGTCCCGATCGACTCGAAGTTTTCGCTTGATAATTACAATCGGCTCGTGCATGCGCCGGACGCGGAGCGTCCGGCATTTGAAAAAGCGTTCGTGAATGACCTCAAGATGCGTATCACAGAGACGGCTAAATACATCCGTCCTGATGAGGGGACGATGGACTTCGCTTTCATGTTCATCCCTTCCGAAGGCATCTACTACGACCTCCTCACGAACCAAGTCGGCGGCGGAGAAGACGAAAATCTCATTCAGAGAGCGGCGGGGAAATACAAGGTTATCATCGTCTCGCCGACGTCATTCCTCGCGTATCTGCAAACAGTTATGCAGGGCTTGAAGGCGCTCAAGATTGAAGAAAAGGCAGTCGAAATCCAGCAGCGGGTGGGCGAGCTTGGGAAGCATGTCGCCGCGTATGAGCAATTTTATAAAAAGCTCGGCGTTTCACTCGGCACTTCCGTGAGCCACTACAATGCAGGCTACAAAGAGCTCGGGAAGATCGACAAAGACGTCTACCGCATCAGCGAGACCAAAATCGGTATCGAACCAGAGCTCCTGGACAAGCCAATGTCTGAACTCGAATAAGTAATCCACAGGGCATTTGTAATCTGTACAGATACGTGTACAATTGGGGGTATGAATACCGCTTTTACCAAAGTGCCAAAGACTCTCGGAATAAGTGACTTCCGCGCTGGGCTCGCAGGTCATCTCGCGAAGGCTAAGACGAGCCCGCTTATCATATCTGACCGAAAAGGCGGCGAGAGCTACGTTGTGCTTGGCGCGGATGCATATAACCAGCTTTTTGAACTCTGGGAGGACGAACAAGATGGTCTCGAACTGGCACGCCTGATACGAGCCAACAAAGGGAAGAAGCTCATTCCGTGGGAAAAAGTCCGAGATAGTGTTCCTCGCTAATGGCCCGGTTATTTTTCACTACCGGTGCAGAGCGAGATTATCAGAAATTACCACTCGAGGTACAAACGCGAATTACCCTCGTTCTTGAAGGGCATTTCGCGACGGATCCTTTCATTCCAGAATTCAACACTACTAAATTAAAACCGCCACTTCACGGGTATCGCATTCGTGTTGGGGACTACCGAATATTGTTCGAATTTTCACCAGACGTAATCACTGTTTATAAAATCAAACATCGCAAAGATTCCTATCGCTAGACAAAGACGTCTACCGCATCAGTGAGACAAAAATCGGCATCGAACCCGAACTGCTTGACAAACCTGCATTAGATATGTAATAATTCAACTAGATATACTAGAATTACTGTTCTTTAAATCGCGGAGAAACGCGAAAGAAAGGAGTCATAATGATTCTGAAATTCATCATCGGATTACTCATATTCTTTTTCGCTCATGGTGAGGCCTACTCGGGGATCATCATTCCAACTCGACCTCCCATTATTAGACACACTGCGCCTGCGTCTTCGACGCCGCCGCATTCGCCGCATCATTCCAGAAAGGATACGTCATCAGAACAAATGCATTCTGGAACTTGCAAAACTTCAAAAAAGAAAAAAGATCACGCAAGAGGAAAATGCGAGAATCGCGGAGGTAAAGGAAACGAAAAGAAATAGTATCTCACAGGTTCTACCAATAAAGAGGAGGAGGCCATCGCACTGCGGTGGCCTCTTATTTTACCTAAAGACCTTGTCTTTTATATAGAAGAATGCTACATTAGTCTGACTATGGAAGTGGCCGTAATCAAGACCGGTGGGAAGCAGTATGTCGTCTCAAAAGGCGACACTATTGCTATTGAGAAGCTCCCAGGGGATTTGAAAAAAGGTGACACAGTTGTCTTTAACGAGGTGCTCCTCGTCGACAACGGCTCGGACACGACCATCGGTGCACCCGTTATCAAGGGGGCAGAGGTCAAGGGCACTGTTGTTCTCGCCGGATTGGGTAAGAAAGTCGAGGTGGTGAAGTACAAGCCGAAGAGTCGCTACTACAAGCGCAAAGGGCATCGCCAGCCGCTTCTCAAGGTGAAGATCGATTCGATTTCTTAACCAAGCCAGTCCAAAAAGTCAGTCTGCCGCGTTGCGGGGCTCAAGCTCGTTTCTCCGCCGTACCGCAAAGTACGTCTACGAAACTCGCTTTCCCGCGCCTTGCATACAAACTTTTTTGAGCAGGCTTTATTCGTTTTCGAGGACAGACCTATATAAGAGGCTTTTGGCCTTTTCTTTTATTCTGTCTAATACAATTCATTATGCAAGTAGGACGTTGGAATCATCAATCATCGGGCAGCAGCTCCCAAGGGAGCAGTCGTCCTTCAGGACCGTCACGAAGTGCACAGGGCGGCGAGCGTTCGTATTCGTCACGTCCGCCGCAGAGGAGCGGCTCAGGCAGCTCATACCGTCCTTCAAGCGGTCGTAGCGGCGGCTATAGCGGCAGAAGTTCCGGTGGCGGTCGCGCACCGGCACGCGGTCGCGGATTCGGCTCGTTTGGCGAGACCGAAGCGGAGATCTCAAAGTTCATGAACAAGACGGTCGTCACAACCGAAGAGCCGGTATTCGTTCCAGAGCACAAGTTCGCCGATTTCGATATTAATCTGCACCTCAAGAAAAATATTGAGGGTCGCGGCTACGAACTCCCGACACCGATCCAGGATAAGGCTATTCCGCACGCGCTCCTCGGACAGGACGTCGTCGGTCTCGCCGAGACCGGCACCGGCAAGACGGCAGCGTTCCTCATCCCGCTCATCGACAAGGTCATGAAGCAGAAGGGTGATCGCGTCCTCATCATGGCGCCGACGCGTGAACTCGCGGTGCAGATCGAGAAGGAGCTCGCGGGCTTTGCGAAAGGCCTCGGCTTTCGCGGCATGGTCGCGGTCGGCGGCGCCAACATCGGCCCGCAGATTTCTCAGCTTCGCCACGATCCGGCATTTGTCATCGGCACGCCGGGACGCTTGAAGGACTTGATGGAGCGCCGGGCGCTTGATCTCTCCGGCTTCGGCACGGTCGTCCTCGACGAGGCGGACCGCATGCTCGACATGGGCTTCATCGACGATATGCGCATGATTCTTGCGAAGATGAGCAAGGAGCGTCAGACGCTTTTCTTCTCGGCGACAATGTCACGAGAGGTTGAACGCCTTATCGGAGACTTCCTTTCGAGCCCGGTCGTCATCTCAGTGAAGACACGTGATACGTCTAAGAACATCGACCAAGATGTCGTCCGTATCCCGCGCGGGAAGGATAAGTTCGACGTGCTCGTCGAGCTGCTCCAGAATCGCGACTTCAGTCGCGTGCTGGTGTTCGGTCGCACGAAGTTCGGTGTCGAGAAGCTTGCGAAGGCGCTCTCACGTCTCCACATCCACGCCGAGAGCATCCACGGCAATAAGACGCACAGCAACCGCATTCGCGCTCTGGAGGCCTTCAAGGCGGGGAAGGTAAGCGTGCTCGTCGCGACCGACGTCGCAGCGCGCGGTCTCGACATTCCAGCAGTCTCGCACGTCATCAACTTCGATCTTCCGTCGACCTACGAGGATTACGTTCACCGTATCGGTCGTACTGGCCGCGCATCGCTCAAGGGTCGCGCGCTGACTTTCGTGCAGGAGCGATAATCAATGCCATAAAAAAGAAAAGGGCGCTCTCGGTGTGAGAGCGCCCTTTTGTCTTGTTCACGACAGGGAAGGACAGGCTTATGCGGCCTCTTGCCCTGGCTTGTGTAGTTTGTATAGCTCAGGAATGAACATGTCTCCGAACGGCTCGCAGTTAGTCACGATGTGCCCATCACTGATGTTCCGGAGTCGCAACAAAACATAGTTGGTTACTTTTATGCCGCAGTTTTGATTGCAGCGGACAGTGATTCGCTCATAGCTCCCGCGGTCAAGGGTAATCAATAGAGGGCTGTCGGATTCGCCGTTAAGAGCGCAAATCCGTTCGCATTTCCAAAGGGCGCCACCGGTGTAGTACTCGACCAGTTTTGCCATTGTATTGTTTCGCCCCCAGACTCGACCGAAGAGGAAGCCAGCTACAAGAGTATTCACGCTCACGCTCATGCTGATAGCCAGCCAGAGTGCATCCATAGACCCTCCTTATAATTTCAAGGTAAAATCGCCCGAACATATCTGGGAAGATGGTACTAATGAAAAGCGCTTATGTCAATGCGCTGTATGAGGCCACCCACTTTTGCACTCCGCGGGTAATGTCTTCGGGTCTAACGATATCATGAACTGAAGCGGAGAAAGCTTGTTCTGGAAGGCGAAGTGTACCCGCTCGCTGTTGTACCAGAAGAGCCATGCAAAAAGCT
>JAPLWH010000011.1:7007-11917 GCA_026396715.1 Candidatus Kaiserbacteria bacterium | reverse complement strand
GCGCATTCTTGCGGTTCTCTTTTTCGATACGCATCAGAATGTCGCGCTGCACGTCATGATAATTTCCTGGGTACTGCTCGATCTTGCGCGTGAAGATATCGAGGTACAAGACGCCCGTCGTGAACGCATTTAAGAAATCAGCATCGTGCGAAATGACGACGACCGTCTTCGGGTACTCGACGAGGAACTTCGTGAGGTGCTCGATGCCCGCCGTGTCGAGATTGTTCGTCGGTTCATCAAGAAGGAGCAGATCGGGATTCTGAATGAGCGCCGAAGCGAGGAGGAGCCGCGCCTGCTGGCCGCCGGAAAAGCTCTTCACGATGCGATCGTGCAATTTCTCATGATGTTCGAGGTTTACGACTTCAAGCACTTCGTCGATACGGGGATCGATGTCATAGACCGGATCCGTAAAACACTTCTGGAAGAATTCGCGCACCGTGAGCTCCATGCGATCGCGCGGTATGACCTGCGACGCCGTCGCTACCTTCATTCCGTGCGACACGTGTATCTCGCCGTCCTCGGGTTTGTTCTCACCGGTCATCAGTCCGAAGAGGGTCGACTTCCCCGCGCCGTTCTGGCCCATGACCGCCATCTTCATCCCGCGGCGCAGCGCGAAATCCACCTCATCGAGGATTGGCTTGTTATGCCCGTATTCGAACGAAACCTTTTCGAAGCGTATGACGCTTTCTTCTCTAGCCATTTTCCTACATTACATTACTTTCCATAATTTCGCATTAAAATGGAAAGGCTGTATAGTGCCGAAATGCCGAAGCCCACGCAAATAACCTCCAAAACAGAAGATGCCTACCCGATGCGCATCAACAAGTACCTTGCAAAACAGGGTATTTCCACGCGCCGTGGGGCGGACGAACTGGTCGCACAAGGGAAAGTGCTTCTCAATGGTAAAGTCGCTGTCTTGGGCAGCAAAGTGAATGAAGGCGACAAAGTCGAGCTGCGCGGCAAGCGTTCCCCGAAAAAATACCTCTATTTCGCCTACAACAAGCCCGTCGGCGTCATTACCCACTCGCCACAGATGGGCGAAACAGATATCAAACAGAGTGTCGAAACAGCGCCGGAAATGCAGGATGTGTTTCCGGTAGGCCGGCTCGACAAAGACTCGAGCGGCCTCCTCATCCTCACAAACGACGGCCGCGTGACCGATCGACTCCTGAACCCGGACTATGCGCATGACAAAGAATACCGCGTGCGGACCCTCGACCCGATCCGCGACAGCTTCAAGAAAATCATGGAAGCGGGCGTCGACATTGAAGGCTATCTGACGAAGCCGTGCACCGTGCG
Organism: Candidatus Kaiserbacteria bacterium; assembly: GCA_026396715.1. Lineage (GTDB taxonomy): Bacteria > Patescibacteriota > Minisyncoccia > Phycocordibacterales > Phycocordibacteraceae > C7867-001. Next base: position 10,618 of record JAPLWH010000011.1, on the reverse strand, counting down.
GAAAACCGGCCCGAAGAGTTTTACTATCACACTGACCGAGGGCAAGAAGCATCAGATACGCCGCATGGTCTCGGCGATGCACAATGTCGTCGTCGACTTGGAGCGCACGCGCATACTGAACATCCGCCTCGACGACCTCAAGCCGGGCGCTTGGCGCCCCATCGAGGGCGAAGAGCTCAGCACCTTCCTCACAAAGATCGGAATGAAAGAATCGAGTCCCGGCAATTAGCCCGTATCGCGACGTTATTCCAAAACAAGCCTCTTCACGTAGTTCTGCACCTCTGTGACCGCAGATTCGGAAGCCGTCCCGATCTTTTCTGCGCGGCGCTCTGACCAGTCTACCCCTCGAATCTGGTCAGCGAGTATCACGCCCTGCACAGCCTTTGTCTTAAGCTCGACCTCAAACGGATATCCCTTTATGTGTGAAGTGATTGGGCATACGAGCGCGAGTCCTGATTTCGCATTGTATTTTTTTGAAGAAATAATGAGTGCCATACGCCGTCCGCTCTGTTCGTGCCCGCGAACCGGATTGAAGTCGAGCCATACTACGTCACCCCGTTCAGGAACATAGGTACGCTTCGCTACCATACCTCTTTCCCGATTGCATTACCCCAATCCGTAGCATTGTGCCGATTCTTCTTGGTAATACGAGCGATCATCTCCGCAAGAGAAGTAACGGGATGCCGCACGGGAATGATGGAAAGCGTCCCGCCATGAGCCGCTTCGCGAATCTCTACGGAATTACCCGCTCGCAGATTGAGTCTCTGCATGGCGACCTTGGGAAGACGCACCGCATAGCTGTTTCCCCACTTTTGGATTGTCGTTGTGCTCATGGGCGGAGTATATACGCACGTATATACATCGTCAACACCCCATCAGGCTGGCAGCTCGACGATGAAGGTCGAGCCCTTCCCTTCGCCCTCGGATTCGGCGCGGATGGTGCCGCCGTGGGCGAGGATGATGTTTTTGGCGATGTAGAGCCCGTAGCCGGTGGAGTGCGCGTTTACCTTCTGCGAGTCCTTGCCGTGACCGCCTTCGGTAAAGAGGCGTTTCTTATCCTCTTCGGTAATGCCGACGCCGGAGTCTTTTACCGCGAACACAAACTTCCCTGCCCCGAGTCCGGTCGAGGGGTCTTTTTTAAGCGAAACCGTAATGGAGCCCGACGGCGTGTAGTTGATCGCATTTTCGATCAGGTTGCGCAGCACATGGTCGCTGATCTGCACTTTATCCCCAGTCATTTGATACGACGCGTCGTCGGTCGTGAAAGAGAGCGCCAGCCCCTTTTTCTCCGCCACCGCTCTCGCCTTCTCGACCGCTTCTGCTGTGAGCGCCTTGAGGTCGAACGGCTCCTTCGTATACGTCACGGACCCCTTCTTCAGATTCGATGCCTTGAGGATATTCCCGACTGAGTCCGCGCCTTGACGCGCTCCCGCGAGCGCCTCCTCGACGAACGGCTTCATCGGCTCCGGCAACGCTCCGTAGTCGCCCTCAGAGAGCGACGCGAATGCGCCGGCATCCTTGGCCAAGAACCCTTTCACTTCATGCCCGATGAAGTGAAAGAGCACCTCCTGCCGCTCGTTGGTCTCCTGCAGCTCCTCGGCGAGCTTCTCAATTCGTTCCCGCTGCGCGATTTCTCTGTACACGCCACGGATGAGGAAAATACCGACGATGAGCACGAAGATGAGCGTGATTGACGTGACGATGCGAACGTCCTCAATAGTGCGTATGAACAGGAGCACTAATACCGAGAGCCACAACGCCGCTACCAGCACTTGTGCTCCAATTAACCGCATATTAAACGCTCGATAATGCACGATGAGATACGCGAGGAATCCCACGAAAATCGGCGCACCGAAGAGGCCATACTGACCGATATACCAATTTTCAGTAAACACCTCCAAAATGTTTCCGAGTGAGAAACTCAAGAGGAATGCAGTTATACCAACAGTCAGAAGAACTGTCTTCTCCCTATCTTCTTTGCTTTTCAATTTGCGCAATGCGACGATAGCGAATATGACGATGAGAACCGCATAGAATATTTCAAGACTATATCCATAACTAGCGAGAATTCCTTCATATGCGTTTCTATCGCAATTCGATAAATCGTATCCGAGGAGCATCCATTTTGTCGGAGCGAGTATTAATGTTGGAAGAAGAGGAATGCTGAAGAGGAATTTTTGAGATAAAGAAAAATCTTTTTTAAAGATGAATGTGTAGAAAAAATAAAAAGCAAAGAAATATACGAATGGTTCAAAGATATTTAAAAGGGTCCAGAAGAACATCGTATGGGAAGGAATTTCAGTTGCCCATGTAACCATGGCTCCAAAAACCCACATTGCAAAACTACCTCCCATGAGCAATAGAAGTCGATTTGTCAGTTCTTTTTTCCCATTTAAGTAAATGAAAATAGCAATGAGGAGGGTCGGAATTACCGATCCAAGATACGAATAATAAAGCAGCGGAGAAAAGACGTTATCCGAAAGAACTAAGAAGTGCGAAGGAGCCCATTGGCAAGCCTCGATCAGGGATTGTACTTGTGAGGTCATAGTTGCTGATACGAATCAGGAGCAAATCTATCGGGAATGCTTTCTTCGGTAGAAAAATATATAAAATCGCTCTTAATGATATAGCGATAAAAGGTAGCCGCGCCGGAGAGAACGACAAGCAGAAAAAGAATCGCGAGGAAAACTGTATTTGGTTTCTCTACTGACATGCTCTCATTATATAACATCGCTGGGGTCGGCATCGAACTCTTCATAATTATTAGTAAGCTCCTCTCCTGTCTGTATGTCTTTCGCTGCAAAGCATTCAAGAGCTTCATCTATGCCAGATTCTTCAGGTATCCTGCACGTAACATTAGGGGGTATCTGATGATTAAAGAAACGTGCATCATCGCTACATAGGACATATTTCCCACTTTTTTTACTGAGATATGCGTAATTAAAAAATTGTTCCCGTGCTGCTTCAGAAAGATTTTTTACCTCCTCTTTTGTTAAAACCAAGTCAAAGCCTTCTGTAAATTCCCAAACTTTTGCACCCTTCGGAATGAATTCTTTGGCAAAAAGACCAACACTATGGATAGTACTTAATCCAGTTTTTGCTCTAACCAACATCATATGCGCCCCATCCTAACATTCTTGCTTCTTTTTAAATAAAGATTCTTAAAATAAGTGGAGACGTAGGGCAGATACTTCTCAAATTGATCTTCTGGCATAAATTGCACGGACTTAACAATCTTCCGGCAATTCCCCTCGCCACAGGCGCATTCCATTTCCCAGTTCGGGTCTCCCTCGATGGTAGAATAATCGACAGTGACCTCCTCTCCCTCTTTCATATCACGCAACACTACGAGAGTTACTCTCCCTTTTACGCCTACAGTTGGATTACAGGAATGATTTAGGAACTTATAAGGTTTCTCCGGATCAATCCACTGATCTTTTGCAATGCCAACCCAATCGGGGTTAGCAAACGTATCTTTAAGAGATTTGTTTACTTTAAACTTCATTTCGCCCTTAATATGAGCGACTACTTCACCCTTTTTGACATTCTCTCCGATGCTTATACCGAGACCATCAATTTTACTCGAACAAATATAAATATGCTTCATACTT
>JAPLWH010000011.1:0-6951 GCA_026396715.1 Candidatus Kaiserbacteria bacterium | reverse complement strand
TTTTATCCCCACCCCTCCTTTTACGAGGAATAAGAAAGAGGTCCGCACGTGTTACCGTACGGACCTCTGTTTGGCAATGGCGATCAGAACGACCACCATATGCACCGCTACGTGACTAAGCGGATACGCTAGCTCTTCCCATCTCTCAAGCCTCAGGGATACCGAGGCGGTAAGCAGGCTGTAGGCGAGCGTCCAGATGAGCCAGGGCAGCGGTTTTTCTGTTTCTCTGCCCGAGAGCTGGCCACGGTACATCGGAATGAACGATAAGACGGCGCTGGCTTGATAGAGTAGATTCGCAAGGACGGCGTTAGTGAAATACCAAACGACCGTAATCACTCCATCTACTCCTACGAACATCCAATCCGTCTTATCGGGGCAACTGAAACGCTTGCGTACAACCGCATAGCCGAATGTGCTGATAGCGGCCACCGCGCAGACAGCCGGAAGGATGTTTACCACCCAATCGCCGGTAAGCGCGAAGTACGACACGAAGTCGACCATACCTGCGAGCGCCCAGATGCTCCACGAGCCGGTGTTAATCTTCTCGCCGGCTCCTCTGTTGTAGACCCAGTACCCGACTAGCTGCACCGCTCCGGCCGCAAAGCCGAGAACGATGGAAATCGTTACGATATCCACGCGAACCTCCTTTCGGCTTTACGTTAAAGATCCAAAACATCCAGGGACAGCCCGAATGCCACCTAGCTACACCATAACACACCTCTACAAAAAGCGCAAGTGTTCCCGTGGGCGGAGCCTCCAAGAGAGCATCTGACGTTTTCAGAAGTCTGTCGACTATACGAGCACCGCCGATTAGGCGAGGAAGAAGAGGGCGAGGCCGACGGAGACGGCGACGAGGCCGTAGTAGTTGAGCGTCTCCAGAACCTTTTTACCGACGAATTTGTGCAGCGTCTCAGGAACGAAGATATACGCGACGCCCTTGAGCAGGACTATCCACATGAAAATAGTCACGATCGTGCGCCACGAGCCGTCCCAGACATTGTGCAGGACAAGGAAGAGCGTCGAGAGGAAGATCAGGACGACGCCGGTCAGATAGACGATGGCTGGATGGCCGAAGAAGTCCTTGAGCAGATGCGGGACCGTCTTTCCGCGAAAAATCAGGAAGAGGCCGCTGATGACCAGATATATCCCCAGCACTTTCGCGGCAACGAGTGAAATCTCCATAGTGAATCAATAATTACTAATGCCTTCAGTATACCTCCCTTCCCCATCCCTTTCCGCAACCACAAGCGCCTCGGAAGCGAAGCTTCCGAGGCGGCGTCCCCGCTCTTCTGTTTGCAGTCGAGATGCGAAGCGCAAGATAGATTACACTGTACGCATACATCATGAGGAGAAAGAAATCGCGGATTCATATATATGCGGGAATCGTCGGAGCCATCAGCATCAGCCTGCTCTCCCTGCTCTACGCGCAGAGCGCGGCGCACGCGCCCCTCGCCGCGGTGGAGCAGAAGAAACATACTCTCTACCCGACTCAATATTCAGACACGCACATCACGAAAAATGCTATAGCGACCGACCAGCGATTTACGGATTTCGCGGTAGTCGACAGGGAAGATTTCCTGGCCAGCGTCGCAAGCTCATTTGAGACGAACACCGCAGCGCCCGAAACGGACCAGCCGGAAAAAGGCGTGTGGCTCTGGACGCCGATTCTGTCTCTGACCCCGGAGTATTGGAATACCATCTTCATCGGCGCAAAGAAGAACGACGTCCGCAACATTTATCTTTCTATAGATTCGTATCTGGATGTGTACGTACTGCCGGAAGGCCCGGAGAAGGAAGCGAAGAAAAAAACCTTTGACGACACGCTTGAGAACTTCATCGCGGCGGCGCACGGAAACGACATGACAGTGGACGCCGAAGCCGGGTGGAGGAACTGGGCGGAACCGGGAAACGAATACAAAGCGTTCGCCATTGTGGAATACGTGCTGCAATTCAACGCCACACACACCGAGAAACTGCGCGGATTCCAGTACGATATCGAGCCCTACCTGCTCTCGTCCTATCAAACAGACAAGAAAGCCGCTCTACGCAACTTTGTCGACCTAGTAAACAGAACGGTCACGCGGCTACACAAGAGCGATCTGCGGTTTTCCGTCGTCATCCCGGACTTCTACGACGGCGAAAGCAAAGAGACGCCGCGATTCCTGTATGGATGGAGCTACAGCCACGCACTGACGCATTTACTCAACGTACTCGAGCGCCGCCCGGGTAGCACCATACTCGTGATGGCGTATCGCAATCACAGCGAAGGTGCTGACGGATCCATAAGCATCTCTCAAGAAGAGATACGCGCCGCAGACGACTACCGCACGAAAGTGATCGTGGCCCAAGAAACGGGAGATATCTTGCCGCCGTCTGCCACGTTTTACAATACTTCGCTGTCGTCCCTCAATACGCAATTGCACAATATCCAGGAAGCATTCGCCGATACTAAAAGCTACAACGGCATCGCCATACACTATATAAACGCCCTGCTGGAACTTAACTGAGCGGCTCAGCACCCGGCCTCCGGAGATCGATTATCTACGCGCGGATCGGCACCGAGCGGATGGATGAAAGATACGCCCCGCCCACGAACAAAAGACCAATGAGGCCGGTAATCGGTTCGGGTACATCCACAAACATATTCGCGAACATCGCGCCCGCGAGGCCGAGGATCGCCCAATGAGCGCCGTGCTCTATGTACCTGAGCCGTGCGAGCGTGCCATTGTGCACCATGTAGAGCGTGAGCATGCGCACGAAGTACGCACCGATACCGAGACCGACCGTGATAATTAGTACGCTCGTCGAGAGCGCGAATGCTCCCACGACACTATCGAGTGAAAACGCCGCATCAAGGACATTAAGGTAAACGAATAGCGCGAAACCCGGCGCGACGGAGCCCTTCGTCGAGACATCGAAAGAGCTTGCGACTCCTTGCACAAGGACGAAGAGCACGATCGCGAAGATGCCCGCGAAGAAGATTCCCGTGCTGTCAGCAGGAGAAAAGAATGCGATGCCGACGAGGATACTGAGCGCGATGGCGATCTCGAGCGCTTCGATGCTTCCCCAGCGAGCGAAGTGCAGTTCGACATGATGGATCCAGTGCACCTCTTTCTCCTCATCAAAAAAATACTTGAGCCCGACCATCGTGAGGAACATGCCGCCGAACGCTGCGATGATATGCTCGGCGCCGTGCAGCAAACCTGCGTAACGCACTGGATCAAAGAGCGCGACAAAAGCGATCGTAAGCGGCGATATCGCGACGGAAGCGGCGACGATGAGGACTGGCAGCACTGCGCGCGTAAGGAACACCGCCGTGAAGATGCCCCACGTAAGAAAACGCTGCTGCCACACGGGACTCATGCCCTGCAACACGCGCGCATTAACGACGGCATTGTCGAATGACAGCGTGATTTCAAGCACGACGAGCAGCGCCGCCGTAAGAAGAGCCGTCAGACCGAAAAACATACCTACCGCCGCAAGTATCGCGATAGATACGATGCCCGGAATGAGAAAGAAACGAAAGAGTGATGGTGCGCTTTTCATGAGTATTTAAAGACTGAGTGCTTCGCCTTCGGCAAATTCACGCGAATCGGCACGGAGCGGCTGCTCCTTGAGGAAGAGTGCAACGAAGAATGCGAGCGCGGCAAACGGCAACGTCCACAGGAACACGTCTTGAAATGCCGCATTGAATGCCACGAGGACATTTGCAGCGACCGCAGGCGGAAGCGCGTGTATCTGCACGAGACTCAAGCCTGCAGATACGGAAAAGCCGCTGACCCCGCCGGGCACCAGTTCCGCAAGATGCGACGAAAAGCGCGCGATGAGTACGGCACCCAAGATGGCAGTGCCGATAGTGCTCCCAATACTGCGGAAGAAAACGATAGTCGAAGTCGCGGTGCCGAGGTCCCTGGGAGGGACAGCGTTCTGTGCGGCGATTGTCGTCACCTGCAGCGCCGACCCGATGCCAAGCCCGGTAATGAACATCCAGATCGAAATGATCCACTGCGGCGTCGCAAGAGAAATATGACTGAAGAGCCATAGTCCGGACATCACGAGGATCGAGCCGCTGATGGGAAATATGCGGTACTTGCCCGTACTGGAAATGATCCGTCCGGAACTGACCGATGCCGTAATGATGCCGAAGATGAGTGGGAGCATAAGGAGACCCGACTTCGTCGCGGAGTAGCCGCGCACGACTTGCTGGTACTCCGGCAAGAAGATGAGCGCGGCAAACATCGCGATGCCCGAGACGAGCGAGAGCAGAGCGGAAATGCGGAAAATAGAAATCCTGAAAAGCGAAAGCGGGATGAGCGGTTCAGTCGCGTGTGATTCCCACCAGACAAAAAGTCGTGCGCCGAGGGCGCCAAGCGCACTGAGCCCGATGATCGGCAACGAGTTCCACGCGTAAGTCGCCCCACCCCACATAGCGACAAGCAGGAGCGAAATGATGACAATCGACAGGATGAAAGCGCCCACGTAATCAATCGAATGTTCCCGATGATGCTTGTGTTCCGGCAGCCGCGTCGTAATCGCCGCGAGCGCGAGGAGACCGATCGGAACATTGATATAGAAAATCCAACGCCACGAAAGATGGTCGGTAAAGACGCCGCCGAGAAGCGGTCCAATCACGCTAGCGAGACCGAAGACCGCGCCAAAATAACCCTGGTAGCGACCGCGATGCCGCGGAGCAACGACGTCGCCGATGGCAGCGAATACAAGCACCATAAGTCCTGCGGCACCAAGACCCTGAATACCGCGGAAGATGATCAGCTCAAGCATGCTGTGCGCCGCACCCGACAACACCGACCCGATGAGGAATATGACGGTGGCGATCGAAAGCATGCGTTTGCGTCCGTACAAGTCGCTCAATTTCCCGTAGAGCGGCGTCGAGACTGCACTCGCGAGCAGATACGCCGTAACGACCCAGGAGAGCTCCGAGAGCGCATTGAAATCACTTGCAATGCGCGGAAGCGCGGTCGAGACGATGGTCTGATCAAGCGCCGCAAGGAGCAGCACAAGCATGAGCGCGCCCATGATTATCATGATGCTGCGATGCTCAGTATCAGATAACGGCGTGACAGCGTGTGGCATCAGATGATTCTACCCGTCCGATCTCGTTTGCACTAGGCATTCACTCCGGCGACGTAGCCCGTCGTCCAGCAGAGCTGGAGCGAGTAGCCGCCTGACGGACGCTGAATGTGCAGTAAGTCTCCCGTGACAAACAAATTGTCATATCGCCGACTGCGCATCGTCCGCGTATCGACTTCAGAAAGAGACAGTCCGCCATCGGCCACCACTGCCCGATCGAAGCCCATGAGTCCGGTGATACTCATCGGTACGCTTTTCATGAGCTCGACGATATGTCGGCGCGCTTCTTTCGTAACGCTGTGCACTTTCGTGTCAGGATCGATATGCGGCAGCAGCGTAAGAAATGCATCACTCGTGCCGGGCGGCGCAATATCCTTAAAGACATTCTTGAGCAGTTTATTCTTATTCGCATCAAACAATTCCGTAAACTTCCGATCGAGCGTACCAATGTCATGTTCGGGATATACATCGAGCGCAGCGGTAACGCTTCCCTCCTGTAGCAGATCGGCGACCTTACCAGCACTATTCAAAATGGTCGGACCAGATATGCCGAAGTGCGTGAAGAGGAGTGCGCCGGTGCGCGAAAACTTCTTTGCACCTTGTACGAAAAACGTAATCTTCATCGCGGCAATCGACGTACCCGCAAGCTTCTTGACCCAACCATCTTTCACCTTGAGAGGCACGATGGTCGGCGTCGGCTTTGCTGTGGCGTGCCCGAGTTCGGCAAGCCACGAGAAGCCGTCGCCGGTTGAACCGGTCTCGGGGTGTGACGCGCCGCCCGTAGCGAGTATGTAGGAGCTCGCGGAAAAATCACCAACACTCGTCTGCACTTTTTCTATGCGCCCGTGCGCGGCGACGATCTTCCGTACCGAAACGCCGGTGCGTACCTCGACCTTTAGTTGCGCCAGCTGCTTTTCGAGCACCGCGACGACGTCCGGCGCGCGTTCGCTGACCGGGAAAACTCGTTTCTGCGCTTCGACTTTCAGCGGCAGTCCGCGTGACTCAAAAAAGGAAAACGTGTCGCGCACGCCGAACTGCGCAAATGCCGAGTGGAGGAATTTATCCGCCGCTCCATATTTCGAAAGAAGAAGTCGCGTGTCCTCTTCGGCATTTGTGATATTGCAGCGGCCGCCGCCTGTGATGGCGAGCTTCTCGCCGAGCCGCACATTCTTCTCGAGCAGCAAGACGCGCTTCCCTTTCTCGGCGGCGCAGATAGCCGCCATCATGCCGGACGCGCCGCCGCCGATCACGAGCACGTCGTAGCGAGAGGCGCTCATAGCGGCGGCGCGTTACTTCTCGGTCGAAGAGAGTGCGCGAGTCTGAGCCTCGACGACAGCGATGAGCCGATCGAGCTTCGTATTGAGGACGCTAAACTGCTTCTTCATATCGCCCGTATCCGTATCATCTTTGCGCACCTCAGTCCTGCGAGTTTCCGGGCCGCGGAAAGCGGGCGAGAAAGACGGGGACGGCATATTAGTCTTGAAACAGTCGCGGCAGTAGACCGGCTTTTTCCCGTTCGGACGGAACGGTACTTCGCATATCTTATGGCAGCTATTGCAGGACGCTTTGTGCTTCTCAGCCGATCGGTCAGAACCGAAGGCCGGAGAGCGCTTGCCGCTGTACACGGGACGTGAGCTGGTGCGGGGTTTCTTGAAATCTTTCATGAGAGTATCGTTAGCCCGCAAAATAACACGATTTTTGAAAAAAGGCAACCTTCGGTCTTGAATTCTAATCTGAATTGCAACACTTCCCATATACCGCGCAGGGCGTCCGCCAGGAGAGAGACTTGCGAGGCGTGTGGTTCATGAGTTCCGTCACGCCATCGAGCTGTCTCTGAGAGATGGTACTCAAGTCGAAGCG
>JAPLWH010000002.1 GCA_026396715.1 Candidatus Kaiserbacteria bacterium | reverse complement strand
TCTTATGCGTCGTGTCACCATCGACGATGATAGCCTGCGGCAGCGGCCACTCCGTGTGCTCAAGCCTGCGCGAAAGGATTTCTTTCAATGATGCGATGTCATCGTTTTTTTGCATACCGCGGATACGGAAGGTACGGTACGCAGACTTAACCGGCGTACCAGCATCGACAACGGTCATCACGCCGATCGCATTCGTGCCCGAAAGATGCGCTGTGTCGTACGCTTCGATACGAGCACTGCCTTGCTTCTCACGAGCATCTTCAAGTCGCTCGTCCTTAATGAGCGACACGTCCTGGATATGGTCGAGTGCAAACAATTCGCGCCTTGCCGCACTCGCGTCCTCAAAGCGTTCCTCTTTCGCAGCTTGGCGCATTTCTTTCTCCAGCACCACGCGCAACTCCTTCCCGCGCCCACTGAGAAAAAGCATCACGTGTCGTATCGTGCGCCCATACTCTTTCACGGAAAATACGCGCGGATACTGCTTGATCTGTGTATTAAATTCTATCTTCGCCGCCTGATGTTTACTCTTCGTCCCTATTGGCTTTTCCATATCGAAAAAGGGAAAGATGCGCCGTATGAGCCGCAGACCCTCGCGCAGCTGCGTCCCTGACGGAAACGGGCCGTAAAAAGCTTTCAGCTTCTGTCCGTCACTCGCGCTTTTTGCCTTGAAATCGATATCTTTCCCGCGCATGACGAGCACGCGCGGAATCTCCTCTTCCGTGACGACCGCATACAGGAAAGTCTTGTCGTCCTTTCCCTCGACATTTGCCGAGGGACGATGGAGCCGGATGAGTGCCGCCTCGCGCACAAGCGCTTCAAGCACGGTCGGCGTCGTCTCGTGCACGAGACAATCAGATGTCGTGACCATATCGACCACGCGCGGCCCGCGAGTGGCGATCAAATCATCATCGAAATACGAGCGCACGCGGTCGCGCAAAGAAGTCGCTTTACCGATGTACAGAATCTTGCGCCCTTTCTTAAAGAGATAGACGCCCGGCAAGTCCGGCAGATTATATTTTTGTAGAGCGCTTTTTTGCATGGCGTCGCAGGGCTTTCTCGAGATATTCTCCGGTATACGAACCCTTCGTGTCCGCAACCTCTTCAGGCGTGCCTTTCGCAACTATTTTTCCGCCGCCGGCACCACCCTCGGGACCAAAGTCGATGATATAGTCGGAACTCTTAATGACGTCGAGATTGTGTTCGATGACGACGACCGTATTACCGCGGAGCACGAGCTCCTGGAGAATTTCGATGAGCTTGCGCACGTCTTCGTAGTGGAGACCGACCGTCGGCTCGTCGAGGAGGTAGATCGTCTTCATCGTCATCGAACGATACAGCTCGCTCGCAATCTTTACGCGCTGCGCCTCGCCGCCCGAAAGCGTGGTCGCGCTCTGCCCGAGCGTGAGGTATTCGAGCCCGGTCGAGTTCAAGCTCATCAAACGGTCGCTGATTGCGGGAATGTCGCCGAAGAATTTCTCCGCTTCCTCGATCGTCATCTGGAGCACTTCATGGATGGTCTTTCCGCGAAACGTGATCTCAAGCGTCTCTTTCATGAAGCGTTTGCCCATGCAGATATCGCACGTTACATACACTGTCGGTAGGAAATGCATCTCGACCGCGATGGAACCGTTTCCTTGGCACGCTTCGCAGCGGCCGCCTGGTACGTTAAAGGAGAAGCGTCCCGGCTTCCATCCTCGCGCGCGCGCTTCAGGCGTCGCGGCGAAGAGATCGCGGATATGCGTGAAGGCGCCGGTGTACGTCGCCGGATTCGAGCGCGGCGTGCGACCGATGGGCGACTGGTCGATGAGCACCGCACGACCAACGTATTCGGTGCCGGTCAAAGACGCGATATAGGCGAGCTTCGCTTCGCGCCGAGCGAAGCGTCCGGCGATATTGCGATGCAAAATATCGTAAAGGAAGGTCGACTTCCCGCTTCCCGAAACGCCCGTGATGCACACAAGCTTCCCGAGCGGCACGTCGATATTCTGATTGACGAGATTGTGGAGCGTCGCGCCGCGCACTTTGATCCAGCCCTTTTCGCTTGAACGCCGCGTCTCAGGTATCGCAATTTCTTTTTCTTGGCGCAAGTAGGAGAGCGTCAGCGAGCCACTCTCGTTTTCTTTCGCGGTCAGAAGATCATCGAGCCAGCCGGACGCGACGACCGTGCCGCCATGCACGCCCGCACCCGGGCCGATATCGACGAGATAATCAGCGGAATAAATCGTGTCTTCATCATGCTCCACGACGATGATCGTATTGCCGAGCTCTTTCAGGACGAGCAAGGTCTTGATGAGGCGGTCATTGTCGCGCTGATGGAGCCCGATGGTCGGCTCGTCGAGCACATACAAAGCACCCGTGAGCCCGCTGCCGAGCTGCGAGGCGAGCCGGATGCGCTGCGCTTCGCCGCCCGAAAGCGTCGCGGCAGAGCGATTGAGGGTCAGGTAGTCGAGGCCAACATTCAGCATGAACGTCAGGCGGCTGTTGATCTCTTTCAAGATGGGTGCGGCGATATCTTTCTTCATTTCCGACAACTCGATAGTATCCACGAAATCTTTCGCCTCCTTGATCGACATGTTTGTAAAATCAACGATGCTTTTTCCCAGTGTTTTGTCTCCGCCAGCTGGCGGACTGCTTTTCAGAAATACGCGCAGTGCTTCAGGACGCAGACGCTTCCCTGCACATACCGGACAGATTTCTTCCGAAAAAAGCGATTCGGTGCCGAGACCATGGCAGGCCGGACACGCACCGTAGGGCGAATTGAAAGAGAAAAGGCGCGGCTCGACTTCCGGAAACGACGCGCCGTCTTCCGGACAGATAAACTTCGACGAGAGCGTTTCGAGTGTGCCGTCGGCGTGCTGGATCTTCACGAGGCCGTCCGACTGCTTGAGCGCGAATCTTCTCGCGGAGCGACTGTTGCTTCCCGTCGATAACGACTTTTTCATACCCTTTACCGAGGAGGTCATAGAGTAGTTGGTAGTACTCGCCCTTTCTGCCGACGACAACCGGCGCGTAAATAGTAACCGCCGTTTTATCGACGGCAACACCCATGACACTCGTTCCTGTTCCTTTGCGCTTCGCCTCCACGCGCGTGAATACCATCTTGATCATCTCCTCTTTCGAAAGACGTACGATCGGCACGTCGTGGTGGATACAGTACGGCTGCCCCGCACGCGCGTACAGGACGCGCAGATAATCGTAAATCTCGGTAACGGTCGCGACCGTCGAGCGAGGATTGTTTGAGCGGCTCTTTTGGTCAATGGAAATGGCTGGAGAGAGACCGGTAATCTCGTCGACGTCCGGCTTCGCCATCTGATTGAGAAATTGCCGCGCATACGCGGAGAGCGACTCGACATAGCGCCGTTGTCCTTCGGCGAAAATAGTATCAAATGCGAGTGAGGACTTCCCGCTTCCCGAAAGCCCCGTGATCACGGTCATCGCGCCGCGCGGCATCTCGACCGAGATATTCTTCAAATTATGAGTGCGCGCACCCTTCACGGTAAGCCAATCGCTTCCGTGCCTATGCGCCCGCCCCTCTGATTTGGTCTTTTTCATGCAAATTTCCTGCCCGTGGCGGGGCAGGTACGGTGTGACTATACCACTTTTCTTACGAACGAGGAAATAGTGGGCGTAGCGTGTCCGTCATTCACTAAATTTACAGAAGCGGAATTAGCTCGTCCTTAGTTGAGTTTGTATGGCACTACCACTATTTTCCATTTGGATGGAGTCAGGACGACTCCTGCTCCTGGTGACGTTCCATTCACTGCGACGAGTCCAGAAACGCTGGAGAGGATGTAGACATTTGTCGCGTCGTAGCGCACATGCCAGCCCGCCGACGAACTCGTATTGAAGCGACTTTCAGGAATACGATCCCCGACATTGTATCCCTGCTCGGCGCTGAGACATTCGAGATAGGAATTCACAAGTGTCGGGATCCCTCCTAGTCCATGCGCCTGTGTGGCAATGCCGGGCACAGACACGGGGCTCATCACGACACTCGTGCCAGCCGTGAGTGTGCCTGGAGCTCCAATACTGCTGCCACCGCCGCTCACGAGAGGCAGCCACTTGACGCTCGTCATACTTCCCACTTTCCAGTAATCGCCTTTTTTAACCGGGAAAGTGAGCTGGATACTTCCGCCCCATCCGACCGCTGCGTAATCGCATGCGACTGCCGTGGTAGGCGGATTATTGGCATCGGTATAACCGCAATCATTCCCATACCCTCCAGTCGATACGACGACGCCATCCGTAGCTGCCTGATAGATCGTACCCGAGACTTTCGGCTCCCACGGGCCGAAACTCGCACCGCCTATCGATTTCCATCCCGGCACGCCTGCGCCGCCGCCGTCAGGGGAGCAGAATTCTACCTCTTTTGCCGTCGCGTTATAGCGCGCAGAACCTAGCGTACTAGCGGTACAGTCAGCATTCGGTACGGCATTCCCAAACTTAATAGCGCCCGCGACATCCAGTTTTACCGCTGGAGTCAACGTGCCGATGCCCACATTGCCAAACCCGCCGGTATTGAGGAGGAGACCGCCGGCTTTCGATTGTGCGCCCGAACCGGTGTGAAGCGGCGCATACGCATCGGCGCCCGGCGGCGCGGTCGTGGGCGCTGTGAATGCGGCAAAGGTTTGCACTCCAACGGAAAATAGAAGAGCCCCTGCGACGAGAGCGATTTGCGAGAGTATGCGGCGGAAGTTCATATGATAGTAGTGATAGTAGAATTAAAATTCGCCGAAGGATGCTTGAATATTCACGACCTGCGTAGCGGTAGCGGAGACAGAACCAGAGTTATTCAGACATGTAATGATGTAGGTCGTCTGGGAATTAATAGTATCGGGGGCGGAGCCGGTAACAATGCGAGAACCATCGGCCGTGAGCGTCCGCCACATCGTACCGTTCCTCGTGATGCCGCAGGAATTCACGTTGGTAGCGTTCCACGAGACCGTCGTCGTGCCGCCGCTCACCACGCGATCGGGAGTGGCACTGATCGCGACCGTCGGCGTGAGGACGGTTACCGTCGCGACATTCGAATTGGCGGAACCGCCCGTGCCGGTGCAGCTGATCTGGTAGTTCTGCGTGGAGGAAAGCGGCCCGACCGAGACGCTGCCGGAGGTTGCGCCGCCCGTCGAGAAGCCGCCGGCCGCCGTGCAGGACGTCGCACCCGTAGAGCTCCAGGTCAGCATCGAGGATTGACCGTTATCGACCGTATCCGGACTTGCAGAGAGCGTGGCGGTGGGCACTCCGGCGCACGCAGAACCGTCGGAGGCGGTAACGCCGTAGGCAGAACCGTCGGTAGCAGTACCGCTCATGCTGATTGCTCCGATGGCATCAGAGCCCCACGCGTAGCCGGTCCAGGTACAGTTGGCATTCTGGGTAACACCGTACGTGGAAGAGTCCGACGCGGTACCCGCAAGGGCGATCCAGCCGTCCCATCCGCCGCTGTTTGCATCGAGCGCTCCGCTGCAAGCGTTCTTGTGCGCGCCCATCCGGTAACCGCCTTGGTAATGACATTGGCCGCTCCCGCCGGATGCGTTCCATCAGACGCATTAAAACTGATCCAGCCGAAATTAGATGACCATGCGTAGCCGGAAAGTGCTCCGGTCGTCGTGTCTTCAGACACGCCGTATCCGGTTCCACTGAAACTGACCCAACCCAGGTACTGGGACCATGCGTAGCCGGTAATCGACATCGAGCCGACCGCCGATGCTGCGCGCGGCAGCACAGCGCTTCCCCCGAACACAAGCACCGCAATGAGGAGCGGCAGAAGAAGGAGGCGAGGAAGAGGTATCGATGGCATGTTATTTTTTTGGCGTAAGCGAGTCAAGCACTGACGTAGTGTCGATCGGGTTCGTCTGTATCGTTTTTGAAGATTTAGGCGGCGTGAGCTGTTTGAGGAT
>JAPLWH010000005.1 GCA_026396715.1 Candidatus Kaiserbacteria bacterium | reverse complement strand
TAAGGAATATCGCCCGCGTTTTTCTCTGATCGGCGCGGCGGTCGTCGGCTTCGTCGTATGGATGTTCATCGCCGACGCATTTGCGCTGAACGCGGCGAAAGCGTTCTGGAGCAATTTCGAGCGCATGGAGGGCTGGGTGCTACTTGTTCATCTGCTCGGTTTCTTCTTTGCTGCTGGTGCGGTTCTGCGCGTAGAGAAGAAATGGCGCGCATGGTTCCTGACATCGCTCGGTGTCTCAGCAATCATCTGTGTCTATGCATTTCTGCAGCTCAATGGTTCGTACGCGATACATCAGGGTTCGGTGCGCATCGACGCGACACTGGGTAATTCCGCGTACGTCGCGATTTATTTCCTTTTCAATGTATTTATCGCGCTCTGGCTCGCGCTTACGGAAGAACGAGCATGGCTCAAGTGGTCCCTGATCGCACTCGCAGCGCTTGAAGCGGTACTCATCTTCTTCACGGAGACGCGCGGCACGGTCATCGGTCTTACACTCGCACTCGCACTCGCGGCGCTTTTGACTGCAGTTACGGGGGGGAAGCATGCCCGCCGCGCAGCGGCGGGCGCATTTGCACTCATTCTGATTCTCGCGGGCAGCTTTTATCTCGCACGCAAGTCTGATTTCGTGCAGCAAAATCACATCCTGCAGCGTGTCGCATCCATATCGCTCGCCGACGGTTCGACGCGCTTCACTATCTGGAGTATGGCCTTTAAAGGCGTGCTCGAGCGTCCAATTATCGGCTGGGGACAGGAAGGTTTTAACTACGTTTTCAACAAGTATTACGATCCGTCGCTGCATCGTCAGGAGCCGTGGTTTGATCGTGCACACAATGCATTCATCGACTGGTTGACTGCGGGTGGCGTGCCGGCGTTCGTGCTCTACCTTTCGTTGTTCGGTTCTGCCTTGGTTCTGCTTTGGCGGAGTTCAGAACTGTCGCGTCCGGAACGCATTGCACTCACGGGCGCGCTCGTTGGTTATGCCGTTCACAATCTTTTTGTCTTCGACAATCTCTACTCCTATGTGTATTTCTTCGCACTACTTTCGCTCATTGATTCACAAGTTGCGCGTCCGATTGTCTGGCTTGAGGAATCCCCCGAGCTCTCTTCGGACGATGGTGTGACGTACGCGCTCCCGATTGCGACGGTCGCTGCGGGCGCACTCATCTGGTTTGTGAATATTCCGGGCATGACTGCGGCGACAAATCTCATCACGGCGCTTACGCCTTCTTCTGCTGGTGTCGATGCAAATATCGCAGTCTTTGAAAATCTTGCTGCGCATCCGGCTTTTGCGGCGCAGGAGATTCGCGAACAGATGGTCTCCTTTGCAAGCACGATTACGCAGAGCACTCAGGTGTCGGATGCAAACAAGCAGAAGATGCTATCGCTCGCGATCAGCGAGATGCAGAAACAAATTGCATCGTATCCGTTTGATGCGCGCGAACGCCTACAGCTCGCATATGCGTATCGTGTCGCTGGGAATGGCGCCGATGCACTCAAAGAGGTTCAGGAAGCCGTGCAGCTCTCGCCAAACAAGGAGGGTATGTGGATCGAAGAGGGTGTAACAGCGTGGGACATTGGCGATATCCAGACGGTGCAAAAAGCGTTCTCGAGGGCGTACGAGCTCGGTCCGCAATTTACCGATCTTGCCGTATATGCCGCCGCCGGTAACATTGCCACCGGCAATGTGGCGGCCGCCGACCTACTCTTGCAGGGCGCCTACGGCACGACTATCGTGGATAGCGATATTCTCGCGGCCGCATATTATCGCACCAAGAATTGGCCTCGCCTCATTAGTCTTTGGAAACTTCGCACAGATAAGCCGGGCGCGCCTGTCGAGAGCTGGTTCTCGCTCGCTGCCGCGTACTACACTTCGGGCGACACTCCGAGCGCCATTCGGGTACTCAATCACACAGTCGAGCTGTATCCGTCAGCCGCACCATCGGTTGCCTCTGCAATGGCGCAAATAAAAGCAAAAGCATCTGCGCAATGAGGATTGAAGAGTACGTTTCGATTGCACCATTCACGACTTTTCATATTGGCGGCGAAGCGCGTTTTTTCATAGAGGCGCAGACGGAAAAAGATATCGAAGAGGCGATAGTTCATGCACGCGAGCGCGGTCTTACGCTGCACCCGCTCGGTAGCGGCAGCAATGTGCTCGTACCGGACGAGGGTGTCGCGGGCGTCGTGTTGAAGATTGCGTTGAGCGATATTACCTTTGAGGATAATGGCGCAGACACACTGCTTGTCGCGGGTGCTGGTGCTCGCTGGGAAGATGTTGTCGACGCTGCCGTAAGTCGTGGGCTTTTTGGTATCGAGAATCTCGCCGGAATTCCGGGCACTGTCGGCGGCGCGGCGGTGCAGAACATCGGCGCATATGGCGCGGAGCTTGCCGACACTTTTGCCTATGCCGATGTCATTGATAGTGTGACGGGCGCGTCGCGCCGTCTCGATCGTAGCGAGGCCGCATTTTCCTACCGCACTAGTTTTTTCAAAATGCATCGCGAACTCATCATTGCGCGCGTCGCACTTCAGCTCAAGAAGAGTGCGACACCGAACATTGCGTACCCTGATCTCGTCCGCGCGCAGGCAGAAGGTGCATCTCTTGCAACGCCGGGTGAAATTGCGTGCGCCATTCGCGCCATTCGCGCCGCCAAGTTTCCGCAGTCTGCGGAAGAGGGAACAGCCGGTTCTTTTTTCAAGAATCCTATTGTCTCGCGTGCAGTCGCTGCCGAGCTCACGCAACGTTTTCCCGGAGTACCGCAGTTCGTGCAAGAAGACGGTACGGTAAAGATTCCGCTCGCTTGGCTGCTCGACCATGCACTGGCACTTAAAGGATTTACAAAGAACAATGTGCGTTTGTATGAAAAGCAGCCGCTCGTCATTGTCGCGCGCGCCGGAGCGCGCGCGGAAGAAGTCGATGCATTCGCGCGCGACGTCGCGGAGCGCGTGCATGCTGCGACTGGTATTACGATTGAACGCGAAGTAGAAACGTTCGGCATTCGGTAAATAACTTTCTCGAAAAAAATTTCTCGCTGAAATTTTTTTGAGAAAGTTATCCACATTTTATTTTATTTTCTTACACAAAGTTTTTTTACGCGCGATAATACAGTATAGAAACGTTTGCGCATGAAAATATTTTTTCGCGCGTGGACGGGTCGACTTATCAACCCGCATCTATAATTTGAATTCATATGGCAGCAAAAAAGCGTAAGGCAGCGAAGAAGGCAGTAAAGAAGACGACGAAGCGTAAGGCAGCGAAGAAGCGTGGTTAGTCGTCTTTCTGCCTGCGTTCAGTAGGCAGAAAAAGGAAAAGCGTCCGCCCTCGGCGGACGCTTTTTCTTTTTGTTCGACAGAAGAGTCAGTGGTATACTGCGCCCTAATGTTTGGACTCGAGCGCTTTTTCGCAAAGAACCAATCCGCGGCCTTCTTAAAGGCCGCGGCGCCGGTCGTCGTGGCGGCAAACAAGCATTCCGAGGAGCTTGTCGGACTTTCCGATGCCTCCGTGCGCGCCCGCCTGCTCGAAGTCCGCGCTCGTGCGCAGGGGGCGGGGGCGACGCCGGAGGCCGATATCCCGCTCGTCTTCGCGCTCGTGCGCGAGGCGGCGCGACGTACGCTGCGGCAGCCGCATTTCGATGTGCAGTTCATTGGCGGCCTCGCACTTCTTAAAGGCAAGATCGCTGAGATGCGCACCGGCGAAGGCAAGACGCTCGTCGCGACGCTCCCCGCGACCTTTCATGCGCTCGCGGGGAAGGGCGTGCAGGTCGTGACCGTGAACGACTATCTCGCGCGTCGCGACGGCGCGTGGATGGGACAGGTCTATGATTACTTCGGGCTCACGGTCGGCGTCGTTACGTCAAACGGCGCGTATCGTTACGACGCATCGCACGTTGCAAAAGAAGAAGACGCCGAGCGCGATGTCGAAGGGGCATTTAAAGTGTTCTACGATTATCTCCATCCGGCGACGAAGAAGGAAGCGTATGCCGCAGACATTACGTACGTTACAAACAATGAGCTTGGTTTCGATTACTTGCGCGACAACACCGCGTACGATGCCTCGCAGATCGTGCAGCGAGCGTATCACTACGCAATCATCGACGAAGTCGATTCGATTCTCATCGATGAGGCGCGCACGCCGCTTATTATTTCGGGACCGAGTGGTGATGCGGGGATGCTCTATGAGCGTTTCGCGGAGATCGTCCGCACCATGCGAGAGGGCGAGGATTACACTATTGATGAGAAGCAGAAAGCGATTCAGCTTACTGAAGCGGGCATACACAAGGCCGAAGTCGCTCTTGGTCTTGAAAATATTTACACCGAAGGCGGAGTAAAGTACGCGCACCATCTCGAGACGGCGGTGCGCGCACAAGCGCTTTTCCATAAAGATAAGGAATACGTCGTGCGCGACAACGAGATTGTTATCGTAGATGAATTCACGGGACGGATGCAGCCCGGCCGTCGTTGGTCGGAGGGTCTCCATCAGGCAATCGAGGCGAAAGAAGGCGCGACTATCCACGAAGAGACGCGCACCTATGCGACCGTCACGTTCCAGAATCTCTTTCGCATGTATGAACGGCTCGCCGGCATGACGGGCACTGCGCTTTCTTCCGAAGAAGAATTTTATACGGTCTACGGACTCGAAGTTGTCGCCGTGCCGCCGAACAGACCTATCGCACGCAAGGATTTCGATGACAGTATTTTTCAGACGGCGGCGGGGAAGTATCGTGCGGTCGCACGCGCGGTCAAAGAGCGGCATGAAAAAGGTCAGCCGGTGCTCGTCGGTACTGTTTCCATTGAAGACAATGAGCTCGTGAGCTCATATCTGACCGATGCGGGTGTACCGCATGAGATGCTGAATGCGAAGAATCATGAGCGCGAAGGCGAGATCATCGCGAATGCGGGAAAGGAAGGATGCGTGACGGTCGCGACCAATCTCGCCGGTCGCGGCGTCGACATTAAGCTCGGCGGCGCGCTCGCGACAAGCGAGGAGCGTGCGGCGGTCATCGAGCGGGGCGGCCTCGCGGTCATCGGCACCGAGCGGCACGATGCGCGCCGCATCGACGATCAGTTGCGCGGCCGCGCGGGCCGCCAGGGCGATCCGGGCGAGACGCGTTTCTATGTCTCCTTGGAGGACAAGCTCATGCGTGTCTTCGCGTCGGAGACACTGAAAAAAGTGATGGGCAGTTTTGGTATTCCTGAGGACGAGCCTATCGAGAGCGCCATGATTACTCGCTCGCTTGAGACTGCGCAGGGACGCATCGAAGGATTCAATTTTGATTCAAGGAAGCAGGTCCTCGCATATGACGACGTGATGAATACGCAGCGTCTCGCTATTTATGCGCGTCGACGCGCCGCGCTCCTCGGTAGCGACGCAGAGGTCGAAGCGCTTTTACGCGCTCTTTTGGGAGAAAGTGAGACTGCGCTCGCGGCGCTTGAGGCGAAGAAGACCGAGCTTGGCGACGCGTTCATCCCGCATGCGCGCCGTCTTCTCCTGCAGGTCGTCGACATGTTCTGGCTCGAACACCTGGAGACGATGGACTATCTGCGTCGCTCGGTGTCGCTGCGCGCGTACGGCCAGCGGGATCCTTTAATAGAGTATCGCCGCGAGGGGCTCATGCGTTTTCGACAGCTTGAAGAGAGTATTAAGGCGGCGGTTGCTGAAGCATTGCCGCGCCTCATGCCGGTAGAAGATGCTCGCATTCGCGCCGAAGAAGAGAAAGTGCGCGCCGCCGCTCTCGCCGCCGGCAAGGAAGAGGGGAGTACTTCGATGCCAATTCAAAAAGGTTTTCAACACAATCGCAATGATTTCGTTACCATCAAAAAAGGCGATGCGACGCAGACGCTCAAGTTCAAGAAAGCGGAGCGGCTTATACAAGAAGAGGGCTGGGTAGTTATCGAGAATCCACAAACATAAGATCGTAATATTGTGAAAGGGAAGCGGAGTCCAGTACCAATATCCTTTGGTGTCGGGACCGAACCGCTCCTCGCTCTCGGTTGGGAACTCGTCTCATAACCCCGCCCTCTCCTTATCTGCGAAAGTCCCACTTGGGGGTTAAACCCCCAAGTGGGACTTTCGCTGTACACTTCCGCAACATCTCACGAACCCGCGAATCCGTCGTCGTAACCCATGTGGGGGTTTCGTAAACCCCCACATGGGTGTGGAAAAGGCAAAAGCTTTTTCGTGCAAGTATTATACTAATCTCAATGCGAGCTCGCATACTTATTGTTTCCCTTTTCTTTATGTTGGGCGGATTTCTTTCTTTCGCCGATCATGCCTTTGCCGATACGGTTGTCGACTCTGATATTTCCGAAGACACGGCTTGGACGAAAGCCGGAAGTCCATACCTTGTACAAGGTAAAATTGCGGTTAATCAGAATGCAATCCTTTCTATTGAACCGGGAGTTATCGTTCAGTTTGATGCCAATGGAATGGCTGTTTTTGGTCGTCTTCTTGCCAAGGGATCTCCCGATGAACCAATTACTTTTACTTCTTCTACTGGTAGTAGGTGGGGTGGTATAGAATTTTATAATCAAGAAGCCATATCGTCTTTGGACAATGTGATAGTCCAGCATGCCTACGCCATATCCGATTATTTGTCTAAAAACTTGTCAATCTCAAACACAAAAATTAAAGATGGTGTCTATGGCATCGTGGCGTATGGAAGTCATCTCTTCTTAGAGAATTTTTCGGCCGAGAACATGTCCGATGAGGCCTTGGATATCAGTTATGGGAGCGATGTTATCTTAAAGAATCTTTTCTTGAAGAACGTAGAGATGAGTGTTCAGGTCTACGTTAATAGCAAAGCCGATATCTCTAATCTTTTCATCGATGGTGCCCGGGGCGAGGCGCTCGCGGTGTATGTCGGAAGCAGTGTGCGTGTGGCGAGTTCTACAATTAAAAATGTCCTGCACAGTTACGGAGCAGTCGAGACCTTCGTTAATAGTTCACTTGATATTTCCAATCTCACGCTTGAGAAAGTCTCCGGAGGAGATGCTCTCGCTGTCTTTGATGATTCGAAGATGTTCGTGCTGAATTCTTCTATTTCTGACACGGCCAATTCCGAGGTCGTTTCGGCGCTCTATTTAGGTTCTCTAACCCTTAAAAATGTGAAAATTACAAACGGCACCGGAGACGGTCTCGCTGTGTACGCGGGCGGTTTTGTCGATGTACAAGACTCGGTTATTTCAGGATTCACACATGGTGCCGGTGTCGCCGATTATGGGAGCAATTCAAGTTACTATCCGGTAAATGGGTTGTCTCTGACAAATAGCGAAATAAAAGACAATAATGTCGGTATTGGCTTGTATTCCAATAACTCATCGTATGCCATTTCAAATAACTCAATACATCAGAACGCTTCGCATGGTCTGGAATCATATGGCTCTGCACTTGCTGATGTCAGTAGCAATTTTTGGGGCGACTCAAGCGGGCCGTATAACGACCCTGACAATTTGATTGGAACAGGGGATGGGATATGGTATGCGCCTGGCAGTACGGTCATTTTCTCTCCATGGCTCTCGTCTTGGGGGATACCTCCCGTCTCAAATGTCCTCTTCCTGCCCGGACTGGAGGCGTCACGATTGTATCGACCTGGCGATATTTTTGGCACGGATCAGCTCTGGGAGCCAAATACCGACAGCGATACACAGGACCTTTTCCTGACGGCAGACGGCAAGAGCGTACGGAACGACGTGTATACGAAGGATGTGATCGACGAGAAAAATGTTCTCCCTCTCGGACAAGGCAATGTATACAAATCCTTCATTGCTCAAATGGATGGATTAAAAACAGCCGGCACCATCAATGATTGGGAAGCCGTTCCTTACGATTGGCGCCTTTCGCTCGACGATATCTTGAGCAGCGGCAACCAATTTCCCGACGGCCGCATCTATTATTCCGGCAGTCTTGCCGCGACGTCGTCCCCGTACCTCGTCCAAGAGCTTCGCCGTCTTGCAAAAAGCTCAAAAACAGGAAAAGTTACGATTGTTGCGCATAGCAATGGCGGACTCGTCGCCAAAGCCTTGACCCAGAAGCTCGGGAGCGAAGCAGCGAACCTCATCGACAAGATCATCTTTGTCGCCGTCCCTCAAGTCGGCACTCCGCAAGCCGTCGGGGCTATCTTGCATGGCTACGACCAAGGACTTCCTTTTGATTTTGCTCCGCTCATTCTCACTCCCGAAACTGCCCGCACCTTCGCCACGAATATGCCAAGCGCATACAACCTCCTTCCATCGGCCAATTATTTCACGCGGATCGCTACCCCCGTCGCGACGTTCGATAACTCTGATTTCCTGGCCGAATTCCGCTCTCGTTATGGCAGTGCGATTCAGGACGGGGCACAGCTAAAAAACTTCATTACCGATACGCGCCGTCTCGCTTCGTCGTCGCCGAGCGACCTCAAGTATCCGAGCGTGGGGAATGCGCTCCTCCTTTCTCAGGCGGAAACAGTGCACAGTACTTTCGATGCCTGGACTCCGCCTCAAGGAGTGCCGCTCTACGAAATCGCCGGATGGGGCGAAGATACTCTTGCGACGATTGAATACTATAAAGGGAGGACGGCCTCCTGTAGCAATCCGCTGAACATTTTCAGCTGCAGCATCGTTCCGACGATCATGTACAACCCGAAAGAAGTCGTGGATGGCGATGGGACCGTCCTTGTGCCGAGTGCATTGTGGAGTACAGCCTCTACGACTAAGAAGTATTGGGTGGATTTGGGGAAATACAATAAATTTATTCCCGATTTTTTCGCGACAAAACATGCCGACATTCTCGAAGTCCCTTCACTCCGCATTCTTGTTCAAAACATCCTCACTAATTCCACTTCAACAGCTCCACTGTCATTTATTACCACCACTCAGCCTATTACTGACGTCGCCGCCGACAAACGCCTCCGCTTCGTCCTCCATTCTCCCCTCAATCTCTCTGCTACCGACAATCTCGGCAACACCGTAAGCTCTGCGACCTCCACCATCCCCGGCAGCCGCTTCAAGCGTTACGGCGAAGTCCAGGTGCTTA
>JAPLWH010000014.1:6670-78207 GCA_026396715.1 Candidatus Kaiserbacteria bacterium | reverse complement strand
AGCTTTTTGCATGGCTCTTCTGGTACAACAGCGAGCGGGTACACTTCGCCTTCCAGAACAAGCTTTCTCCGCTTCAGTTCATGATATCGTTAGACCCGAAGACATTACCCGCGGAGTGCAAAAGTGGGTGGCCTCATACAGGCGATTGACTCTCGACCCCTATCGACTATACTCTTCTTATCGACTGATACGGATGCATTCAAGAAATGGCTTATATACGCGGTATGTAGGCCATTTTTGTATTTTCAGACCCACCCCTTTCCCCCTCGTTGCCTATCAAATTCAACCAAAAATTCCTCATTTCAGCAGTCCTGAGTCTTGCATGCTCTGCAACACTCCTGCCAAACCACGCGCAAGCGTTCTGGCCTTTTTCTACACAAGCGGACGCCGCGACGAACATTTTTAGTCCGAGCGCCTCGACACCGGTACTTCGAGCAAACACCAATCACAATCCAAATGTCGGCGCGCCTATAGCACTTACCATCTCGGGCGGCTCTGCTCTCGTTGCTCATAGTGGTCCTTCTGGTACGGAGGCAGCCATCGCGGATACGCCACCACCTGACCGCATCTCGGTTTATGTCGTACACACGGGCGACACAATGTCAGATATCGCAAATATGTTCGGTGTTTCCGCAAATACCATCATCTGGGCGAACAATCTCAAGAGCTCTCGAGACATCCACACGGGCGACACGCTCATCATCCTCCCGGTTTCGGGCATCGAGCGCATCATCGTTAAAGGCGATACGCTTAAATCAATTGCGAAGAAGTACGGCGCCGATGCCGACGAAATCGCCCAGTATAACGGTCTCGATCCTGCAGAAGCGCTTGATGTTGGCTCAACAATTATCATCCCTGGCGGCGAAATCGCGCCGACAGCTCCAAGCGTAAAGGGTGCGCCGCGCAAAACGATACGCGAACCGTATCTCGGTGGCGGTGGCGCGGCGCAACCCGGCTATTACGATAATCCGATACCGGGCGGCACTATTACCCAGGGCTTGCACGGATGGAATGGTATCGATATCGGCGCCGCCCGAGGCACACCTATTCATGCAGCCGCAGATGGTGTTGCCATCATCGCAAGGAACGGCGGCTGGAACGGCGGCTACGGCAACTATGTCGTCATAGCACACGAGAACGGCTCCCAAACGCTGTACTCGCACATGACGCATGCGATTGTTTCTTCCGGACAGTCGGTTTCCGCCGGACAGATCATCGGCTACGTCGGCTCGACGGGGCACTCCACTGGCCCCCACCTCCACTTTGAAGTCCGCGGCGCGGCAAATCCGCTCCGCAACTGCTCTATCGGTTCCGTTTGTTCGCCGCAATAGGCAGGACAAAATGAAAAACGCGGCGCCTTTGGTGCCGCGTTTTTGTTAGTTACTCAAATCCAAATAAACCGCGCGGACGATACTGAAGGGCTTCATGTACGTGTGCGGGCGTAACGATGTCTGAACCAGCAAGGTCAGCAATAGTGCGCGCGACACGCATCGTGCGGTGGTAACTTCGCGGAGAAAGATTCAGTCGTGCCGCCGCACTCGCAAGTGTTTCTTTTGCCGCGGAGGTGAAATGACTCTTTTCATCAAGGTCACGACTTGTGAGCGCCGCATTCGTCGCACCTTTTTTGCCGGTACGTTTTTCGGCATGCGAACGCGCGGAAATAACCCGCGCCCGCACGATAGCTGAAAATTCACCCTGTGAAAGTTTTGAAAGAGTATCGTGCGGAACGAGTGGCACCTCGATCCAAAGATCCAGGCGGTCGACAATAGGTCGTGAAATCCGTCGCGCCTGTTTTGCAGCAGCGCGCAGTGCCACGCGCGAATCCGTGGAGAGCGTGTCTGCCGGATTCATCGCAGCGACAATCATACAGTCGGCGGGAAACGTCACGCTCGCGCGCGCTCTCGAGACGGTAACAATACGATCTTCAAGCGGCTGCCGGAGCGCTTCAAGTGAACGCGACTCGAATTCTGGAAATTCATCTAGAAATAAAACTCCTTTGTGTGCGAGCGTCACTTCGCCCGCTTTCGGGAAGGCGCCCCCGCCCACGATGGCGACATGCGATATCGAGTGATGCGGCGCGCGGAATGGCGGCCAATGCACCGCTTCTCCGTCTCGCAAAAGCCCCGCTGTCGAATGTATCGCTGTCACTTCAAGCATATCGTCGTCGGAGAGCGGCGGAAGGATACCGGCGAGCGCGCGAGCAAGCATCGTCTTGCCGGTACCGGGCGGGCCATAGAAGACGATATTATGACGGCCGGCGGCGGCGACTTCGAGTGCGCGCTTCGCACTCTCCTGCCCTTTAACATCCGAAAGGTCGATCGCCAGCGGCGGCGGATCAATACGACGATCGCGCACGAGTCGCGGCAGCGGCTTCTCATTTTTCAAATGCTGCAGAAGCTCCGTGAGCGATTTCGGTGCATACACGAAAAGACCTTCGGCGAGGAGCGCTTCGCGAGAATTCCCTGGTGGTACGAAAATACTCTTGATGCCGCGCCGCTTCGCGGCAAGCACTTGCGGGAGGACGCCTTTCACCGTGCGCAATGCACCATCGAGCGCAAGCTCGCCAACATACAACGCCTCTCCTTCAGACGGCGGCAGATCATTGGCGGCGATGAGGTATGCAATCGCCAGAGCGAGATCGTAGTGCGAGCCTTCTTTCTTCAAGTCCGCGGGCGAAAGCGAAAGAACGATTCGCTTACTTTGCTGCTTAGGAGGCTTGTGTCCGGAGTGGCGTATCGCCGCACTGACCCGATCACGCGCTTCGTCGACCGCCTTATCAGCGAGACCGACGATCGAGAATGCGTGTAGGCCGCGCGTAAGGTCCGCCTCGACCGTCACTATCTCCGCACCCGAGCCAACCGGCTGCGCAGCAAGCGTCTTGGCATAGCCGAGTCTCGGTGGTGACGCATGAACGGAGGCTGGAGCGCGACCCGAGTTTTGTTTCGGTCGTGTCGCAACCATAGTGCGTTATAAATGCGCGATGCACGTGGTAGCGGTCGGATTTGCTCCGAGGCGCGCTTCCTCTATCTCTTTGCCGCAGACTTCGCATTTCCCGAACGTCTTTTTTTCGATCCGTGCGAGCGCAGCGAGCACGGAATCATATCGAGCTTCGAGATCGGACAGTATCGCGATATTGCTCTCGCGACTCATGACGACGTCTGCCTGGTCAGCGAGATCTGCTTCTGAACCCGTCTCCGATGGGACCGGTTCCCAATCGTTCGGTACTGACGGATTTTTACGCCCGACGCTTCCCATCTCGGTTTCGAGTTTCGCCTTCTCGGCCTCAAGCTTCACGTGGTATTGTTCTGTCTTCATACGGACATACTAGCAGATTACTTAGCTCGTGAAGTTGCCAGCCGTTGCAGTATTTCAGCGAAAGCTGCTGGATCGCGAGCGATGATAAGCGTCGTTTGATTCCAATACCCATACAACACGACACTCTTCCCTGCCTCATCGCGGTAGACGCGTACGTCATGGTTCGCAATAACTTCATCAACAAATGCGAGCTTCGGTTTTGGAAGCGGAAGCGGCGGCGTGCTAGTCGCCTTTCCGACGGCTTTTGTTTTTGGTGTCGACGTTGCAGAGGTCGTAGTCGCTAGAGAAAGAGTCTGTACCGGCACTGGATACGCCGAGAAGAGCGGCGCGAGGTCGCGTGGCAGCAAGGGTTCCCAGAAGAGCATGCCGGAGAATGTATCGCTGTAGGAGAGGACTGAGAGTATGAAAAACGGACTCTGGATACCGCCGATGTTTACGACACCGGCCATACTGCCCTCGGGGTTCACATTCCGCTGCAAAGCACCGGGCACTGGCATGCGCAATGCGGAGAAGACGCTCTCCGCCGCAGTTGCCGTAGGTGAAAAATAGAGGAACCGAACAGCGCCCGCAGCAATCGGCCGACTAACTGATTGCTGAATAGTCTTGAAAAGATCATTCCCTAGACCAGACACTTGTTCGCGCTGATCGACGAATATCGGTGCTGAGACGCTTGGAGCAAGGATGACCGTCTGCGCCGTAATCGCATACTGTATGTACGCAAAATATGCACCAACCCCTCCAGCAATGAGCAGCACGACACCAGCAATGATTAATGGAAGATTCCCCCGCGACTGCTGTTGCTGCGGCTCCAGGCGCGAAGCGCCTGGAGCCGCATCTTGTTCTGCCGCGAGTACAGTTGCTGGCGAAGCATGTTTCTCTTTTATCCTCTGAGAAAAATCATCAGAATACGTCTTGATTGACATCGATGAGAACGGCGGCGGCACCGGAGCAGGCGCAACAGGCATCGGCTCTGGTGCCGCCTCTGGCATGACCGGCATCGACACCTGCGTCGGAAATCCCGCAACAGGAACCGGTGCCGGTTTCTGTTGCGGGATTTCTGCGGACTGCGGTGGGCGCGGAGAACGAACGGGCATACCGCCCTTCTTCAACAACTCCATGTCGCTTGCAAACGTACGCACGGATTTTTCCGATGTTTGCGTATTTGGAAGGATCTTTGGCTTCGCGTCGTTCTCGTCCATTACTCCTATAGTAACGCATCGCCCAGCACACACGAGGAGTTATGCCCGTGAAGTAATCGTGAATTTGCGCGGGTCGTCACACATGTCAGTAAATGCATGCGCCGCTTCTTTGAGTTTCGCCGAGGAAGACTTACCGAAGGAAATGACCTCCACCTGACAGCCTTCGTTCATATCGAGATACTGGATAAGCGGGATGAAGTCGCCGTCGCCCGTGACGAGCACAACGGTGTCGAGCTTCGGAGCAAGTTTGACCGCATCGATTGCTAGACCGACGTCCCAGTCGGCTTTCTTTGCGCCGTCGGCGAAGATCTGAAGATCTTTCATCTTCGTTTCGATGCCCATCTTGGTAAGCGCCTCGAAGAAGTTCTTCTCTTCGCCGCCTTCCGTCGAGATGACGTATGCGATCGCGCGCACGAGGATGCGTCCGCCAACCGCCTCTTCAAGGATTTTTCCGAAATTGACGCGCGCCTTGTAGAGATGCTTTGCGCTGTGATAGAGATTTTGCGTATCGATGAATACCCCGACGCGCTGGGCTGGATGTTTGATAACTGCCATAAAAGTAAATTGTTTGTAGGGAGTAGCCTATAGTAAAAAACGACTCCCGAAAGGTTATTAAAAATTCCGCGGCGTAGCCGCTGCTTCCATACTACTCCCTACCCCCTACGAACTCCAACCTATTTCTTTAGGCCAAGCTTCTTGATGAGCGCGTTGTAATGACGCTTGTTGTTCGTCTCGAGATAGCGGAGATGATTGCGGCGGTCAGCGACCATCTGGAGAAGACCGCGGCGGGAATGAAAATCCTTCGGGTTCTTCTTGAGATGTTTCGCAAGCTCGTCAATCTGCCCCGAAAGAAGTGCGACCTGCACATCTGGCGAGCCAGTGTCAGTATCGTGCCGGGCAGTATTTTTGATAACTGCTGCCTTTTTCTTTGTCGTAAGCATGGAGACCCGTACCCTACCATGCCTTGATTATTTATGCAAGCGCTGTGTAATCACGAAACCTCTCTTCCTCACAATAATGTGCGACGCAGGGTGGTACACTTTTACTATGCAAGCTGAGGCGGCGAAACGGCAATTTCTCGAATATATCGAGATAGAGCGCGGGCGGGCGGTCAAAACTATTGAAAATTACGACCACTACCTCTCCCGCTACTTTTCTCAAATGCACATACGGGACGTGGGCGACATCAGCGAACAAAATGTCCGCGAATTCCGTCTATGGCTCAACCGGCAGCCGGGTACGGCTGCCGCTTCCATGAAACGTCGCACTCAGAATTACTACATGATTGCTCTCCGCGCCTTCCTCAAATTCCTCAGAAAACGCGATATTGTCGCCATTTCTCCAGAGAAAATCGAGCTTGCGAAGCTTCCTGAACGCCATCTTGACCTCATTACCCCAGCCGAACTTGCACGACTTATGGAAGCTGCCCGCGGCACCGAAGAAAAAAACCTGCGCGACATCGCAATACTCGAACTCTTCTTTTCCACCGGACTGCGCGTATCTGAACTCTGTGCGCTTGATACCGACCTCGACCTGACCCAAGACTCTTTTTCCGTACGCGGCAAAGGCGACAAGGTCCGTGTCGTCTTCCTCTCCCCTACCGCTAAAAGTGCTGTCGCGGCGTATTTAAAGGCCCGCAAGGACATGGCGGAAGCACTTTTCGTAAATGTTCCGCGCAGTAAAGCGATTCCCGCGCGCCTCACGCCTCGCTCCGTCGAACGACTCATCGAGACCTGTGCAAAAAAAGCCGGCATCACGAAAAAAGTCACGCCGCACATCCTTCGCCACGTCTTCGCTACAGACCTTCTCAACAATGGCGCTGACATCCGTTCCGTCCAGCAGCTCCTCGGTCACGCTTCCATCAATACTACCCAGATTTATACGCATATTACCGACTCGCACCTCCGCGAGATTCATAAGAAATTCCACGGAAAAGGCCGAGAATAGCTGAGTCATTCGATATGAATTTTGCATAAAAAACAGGTCCGGCAAAGTTTGCCGGACCCAAGCCCCACTTACGTCTCGTTTATACCCTTGGTCTAAACGATTACAACTGTTTTGATATATACAACTGCGAAGTATCCATTTCAGACAGAGTTTTGTCTATCTGATCTTGAGTAAACTTTCCTAATACCTCAGTAAACCGGCTCTGAATCATTCTCAAAACAAACTCTTCTCCTTTGCTTCGGTAACTGTTTATTTCTTCGTATACATCTTTCACAATCCCAATGAGTTTTACAGGCGTCAGAATTATTTCTGGCACGATTATTCTCCTTTCCTAAGATTGAATGAAAATGGGCAATCTATAGCTAATACTACAGCAACTTGATGTAAAGTCAATAGCCCCGAGCGCACTGTCAAGCGTCTGTTATAGTTTCCCCATGAAGATAGTCTCTTGGAATGTGAATGGGCTGCGCTCGCTCGCCAAGGATGGTTATTGGGAATCTTTTTTGAAAGGCACGAAGCCCGATATTTTCTGCCTCCAGGAGACAAAAGCGAATCCCGAACAGGTATCGGAGGCGATGCTCTCCCCTGCTGGCTTTTCATCATTTTTCTCCTCCTGCCAAGTGCGCAAAGGCTACAGCGGTGTCGCGATCTATTCAAAAATCGAGCCATTGAAAGTCATCTATGGCATGGGCATACCGGAATTCGACCAGGAAGGACGGCTCATCGGCGCAGAATATGATGACTTCTGGCTCATCAATGCGTACTTCCCCAATGGTGGGCAGGGTCCCGAACGGCTCGATTACAAACTACGTTTTTACGATGCTTTTCTTTCATTTGTCGAAAAACTTCGTAAGCAAAAACCCGTCATATTCTGTGGGGACGTGAACACTGCCCACGAAGCGATAGACCTCGCCCGACCGAAAGAAAACGAGGGAAATACAGGCTTTTTACCTGAAGAACG
Organism: Candidatus Kaiserbacteria bacterium; assembly: GCA_026396715.1. GTDB lineage: Bacteria > Patescibacteriota > Minisyncoccia > Phycocordibacterales > Phycocordibacteraceae > C7867-001. The sequence goes on along the minus strand of JAPLWH010000014.1, from coordinate 70,785 downwards.
CGCCTGGATCGATGAAGTCATAAGTGCCGGATACCTAGACTCATTCCGTCAGCTCCATCCAAACACGAAAGAAGCGTATACGTACTGGGATATGAAGACCCGTTCTCGCGACCGAAACGTCGGCTGGCGTCTCGACTATTTCTTCGTCGCAAGTGAACTCGCAAAGAACCTCAAGAAAGCAGAGATACACCCTGAGATCTACGGTTCCGACCACTGCCCTCTTTCCATAACTATTTCTTAAAGGACACGTTGTCCACAGGCATGTCCTTTACATTGTCCTTTACTAGAATAGGATAGCAAAAGACGAGAAGTTCTTTCCAGCTCTGTCCAATATCAGTTATCGGCATCAATGCGCCTAACAGGTACCCTGCCCACGCTGCGGCGATCCGCAACACAAGCCATTCGGTAAGGTGTTCCACGTGAAAGCGTCAGTATGCAAAACAAAACCGCCCTCATATTCTCTGGTTGGAAGCCCCATCAACGCCCCAGCTCCTTTTTGCCTCCAACCGCCCAGGGCGGTTTTCTTGTTTCTATACTTACCCAAAGCTCATTTATGGTTCACGTGGAACACTGCCTCGACGAAGTGAGACGCTTTAACAGACGTGGTGTTTCTCCATTATATGCTTTATTTCCTCATCTTCTGCCGCTTCCCTCTTCTTTTTCCCGGATTCTCCCAGCTTTCGTAGCTCATCTTCAGGCATTTTGAGAAGTTCTTCGGTGCGTTTGTCGAGATATTCTTCCGTATTCTTAGCGGAATCATCAAGAATCTCCTCCAAAAGTGCATTCAGTGCCCATCCGAGCTTCGGTCCTGGGTTCACGTGGAACATTTCCATGATGTGTTTTCCGTCTGTTTTGAGCATTCCTACTGAAATTGGGTCACGAAGCGCCTGATCAACCATGGCTTTGTATTTGCGAAAACGAAAAGGCTGCTCCTTCGGCCTGCCGGTCCCTATGCGGTCGCAGATGCGAAGATTGAGTAAGTCCACTATATTCTCCTCGCCGACGTTCTTGATCATCCTGCGCACTGCAGAGAGGGTAATTTGCTCAGGATCAGAGAAGAACATGTGCCAACGCACCAGCTTAACGACTTTATCTATCGTTTCGCGTGGGAAATGGAGGTCTTCAAGCGCCTTTTTTGTTACACGTGAACCAACAACCTCATGCCCATGGAAGCTCCAGTCTTTCTTTTCTTCGACCCAGCGACGAGTCTCCGGCTTGGCTATGTCGTGATAGAGGCCAGCGAGACGGATATCAAAACCCCAGTCCTTATCAGCCGCATGCTGCATCGTGCGGAGATTGTGTCCGAAAACGTCGTATGAATGCGCTTGATTCTGTTCGACACCGATGCCACGAATGAGGTCTGGAACGATAAACTCAAGAATACCGAGCTGTTGAGAGAGAACCAGGGCACTCATCGGCTGTTTTGAATTCAGTATTCTTATGAGCTCATCTCGCACCCTTTCACGTGAAACATGGCTTAAATGCTTGCTATTTTCGCTTATCGCCGATGCTGTATTGCTATCTATGCCGAAACCGAGCTCGGCGATTAAGCGAACGGCACGAAGCATGCGCAGAGCGTCCTCATTGAAGCGCTCAGAGGCGTTACCAACCGCCCGCACCACTTTGTCCTTTATGTCCTTTTGACCGTCATACGGGTCAACCAGATGTCCTTGAGCGTCGTCGAGGGCAATAGCGTTGATCGTAAAGTCGCGGCGTGCGAGATCTTCGAGCAGGGAAGTACCGAACTCCACTTTGTCTGGCCGACGCTTGTCGGAATACGCAGATTCGGTGCGGTAGGGGGTTATCTCAACGATAGCGAGCCGAGCATCCTCAGAACCCGTCTTCACGCCGACGGTTCCGTAGTCATTTTCATAGAAAGAGTCAGGAAATATAGCCTGGATCTGCGTCGGTGTCGCGTTCGTCGTTATATCCCAATCCTTTGGCTCGCGCCCAATAATGAGATCGCGCACGCAGCCCCCGACAAGATACGCTTCAAATCCTGCTTTTCGCAGGCTATTTGAGACTACCGATACTTCACTGGGGATACGATAGACCATTTCCAAATCGTACCACACGGGCACTTCAGCAAATATAGTCGCTGCGCTCCTTATTTGCTTAGTCGTAGCACAACTACTCGTGTCCCAGCTCGCTTGGTAGTACTATGCAAATACGCCCCGATATCTTCACAGACTCGATATCAGGGTTCGTTCGGAGAGCAAGAACCCGAGGACGGGCTCTTGTTTCCTCTCTTCGCCCCGATGGTGAAATGGATATCATTACTGCCTTCGAAGCAGTCGTTCCAGGTTCGAATCCTGGTCGGGGCACAATCGAGTCAGCGAGGACGTGTCCCGAAGCACGTCTGGGAGACGTGCGGACGGGATTCGAAGACCTTGCGAGCATTTTATGGAGCATTCTTATGCGAACAGAAAATCCGCAAGGTGTACTGATCCTGTAAGGATCGAGAAGCGTAATCGCGGACCTGGTCGGGGCACAATCGAGTTAATGAAAGGGCGGCCGGTGGCCGCCCTTTAGCGCACGTTACGCAGTCTTCTCGACAATGCCGCCTTCTTTGTTGATATGCAACTTTTCGAGAGCTTTCCCAAGCTGCGCGATCTCATAATCAATCGCGGCTTCAACACTCAAATGCTTTCCAGACCGAACTTCCTCCTGTAAATCCTCGTAATTGCCTTTCACGAATGTGAGAAGTCCTTCCACTGTCTTCTTACTGAATCCGCTTGGCGGCATAATACAGCCTCCTTTGTTAATTGTTTGCTCCAGTGGCAATATATTAAAAATATATTTTGTAGTAAATAAAACATAGTTATTTTTATATTTATTTGAACTTTTTATTCAAAAATGCTAATTTATACCAATGCTATTCAGCGCCTTAAAGAGCGTCGAGGATCGAACTGTCGAATTAGCCGCCGGCACTCGGATGACCATTAAGTCTCTCCATACGGAGCTCGTCAAAGATGAGCATTTGTCATTGAGGGCGGTGTATAAGACAGTTCATAAACTCATCGACGCAGGAGTGCTTCTGAAAGTAGGGAAGCAGATTATGATTGATCATGAATGGGCAAAAAGTGTTTCTGAGATACTTAGCACCACGCCAGCGCCACTTCTTTCAAGTAATGAGCGGGCCGTGTACACATTTGTGTCAGTAGAGCACTTGGACGCGTTCTGGAAGACTGTCACTCTTCCTTTAGAAAACTCAATTTCAGCTCGCGAAATCTTTTTCTACAATCCACACAATTTCTGGGCCTATTTACCGGCTCGTAAACAGAGCGAGGACGCGTATTATCGGCACTTTTCGGATAAACGGTACGGATTCTTTACAATAGGAGGGGATTCCCGGGCGGACACTGAGTTTAAGAAAGCGTACCAGAATGAGTATTTGCAAATAGACCTAAGAGATATAACGCTTTTCCGAAGGACCGACCATGTGACGATACTCGGTCCCATGATTATCACAGTACGGCTGGCCAAGGGGATATCTGAACGTATTGATAAGCTTTACGCTTCAGAAGAGAGTCTAGAGAGCATTCTCCCGGAGATCATACGTATCTGTCAGAAGCCCGGTAAGATTCGATTCATGCTCGAAAACAATCCGAAAAAAGCGGAGAGGTTGAAGAAAGTGCTTGCAAGGAACTTCTATTTCAAGCGTCGGGAATAAGATATCCACTATTTTAGATGTTTCTGCCAAAAAGTGAACTCACGTCGTATATAATTTCAGTATGCGGAAAGATAAGCAAGAAGCTTTCGTTCTTCGCCGAAGAGGAAAGAGTTATCTGGAGATCCGTAAAGCTCTTAAAATACCCAAAGGAACTCTTTCAGGATGGTTCAGCACAGTTGATTGGTCGAAACAGATTAAGGAAAGACTCGCATCTCAAGCTCAAGACCAGCATACAACTAGACTCATTGATCTCAATAGAGTACGAGGTCAGCACTTGAAGAAAGTGTATGAGGAGGCACGCGAAGAGGCAAGGGTTGAATTTAATGAAATGAAATACAATCCTCTTTTCATCGCTGGCCTGATGCTTTACTGGGGAGAGGGAGACAAATTAACTAAATATTCAACCGCAATTACCAATACCGACCCTGACTTAATTCGTTTATACGTGTTTTTCCTCAAAAACGCTTGCAGAATCCCTGAAGAAAAGATACGGGCGCACGTGCTCATATATCCAGATCTTAGCGATGAAGACTGCCGGAAATACTGGTCCCATGAATCAAGCGTCAATCTGTCGCAATTTACCAAGAGTACTATCATAGTGGGGCGCCATAAAACACGCCGAATTAAATACGGGGTGTGCATGATTGGTATTTCAAGCACTTATTTGAAAGTAAAGATGCTCGAATGGTTGAAACTGTTACCCAAGGAATTGATGAATGAAGCTTATTATGCGAAGATGTAGCGGTCTGCGGGCATGGTTCAGTGGTAGAACGCGTCCTTGCCAAGGACGAGACGGGAGTCCGATTCTCCCTGCCCGCACAAAATCAGTATTTGACTTCAAGATGGTTCCTACATGCAAAAACGGCTCGATTGAGCCGTTTTTGCATGTCTTTTCGTTCTGTATGATAAGGGGATAAACCTGTTCATACTGGGGATAAAGGACACCTGTTCATTAAGTGAATTCTTATCTGGTCCTAAAGTATACTGATAGAATAAGCCATATTTTAAAAAGCCGTGGACATTTCTTCTAAGACTAGAAAAGAAGTGGGTATGCTCGGAGAAAGTATTGCAGCCGAGTATCTCAAGCGACATGGATTTTCCATTCGTGACCGCAATATTACGCGGAAAACCGGTGAGCTCGACCTCATCGCGGAGAAAGAGGACACTCTGCATTTCATTGAAGTGAAGACGATTCTCGCAGATGAATTCCCGCGCGATGATGACACCGGGGACGACTATGACCCATCGCTAAATCTCCATGAGGCAAAGATACGGAAGGTTGCGCGGACGGGGGAGTGGTATGTCCTTGAGAAAGAGTGGGAGGGGGATTGGCAGGTAGACGGCTGTCTCGTATGGCTACGGCGCAGGGACGGGCAGGCATTAGTCCGCTACCTGCCACAAATCGTCTGAATCTGTTACGATGCAAACAACGGGCCGGAGTATGCCGGTAGTACATCTGCTTTGGGAGCAGACAGACCGAGTTCAATTCTCGGCGGCCCGATGACTATGGAAGATGAGCCACGAGAAGCGCTTCGAGCGTGGCTATCTGAGGCACAAAACCGGAAATGGAGGTAACGGTCGGTGCAGCAAGGAGGAGGTCGAGAGCTTTCCCAGTTTCATTCGCATACTCAGCGCGGATATACGATGCGGTAATAGCGGACAACGTGCGCGTATCGGTCGGACCGGTCACCGTGCTCGTCGTGATGGTGCCGATGAGTGTGCCCGTCGTGTCGGAAATACCACCACCCGAAGAGCCTTCCTGCGCGGCAGCAGACCCACCAAGAGAGAAGACATCCACAGTGTTTGTCGCAAAGGTGAACACCTTCTTTATCGAACCAAAGACAATCGTGGGGAAGAGTGCCGAACGAACCTGGCTTGCCTCAAGGAATTGCGCACCATACGAGGCAATTGTAACCGGAGCACCCGAAAGGGGAGGCGTCTGCGCAAGCGGAACGAAAGGAAATTGCGAAGGAAGCGGTGCGCTCGTTACACTCTTAGTAACGGCCAAAAGCGCAAAATCATACTCTCCGTTCCCCGTCGGTGCATCCTGTGTGAGTGTCGCGGCATTTGCTCTGATCCAGGGCGACGAGATATGGATAAGCGCCGCCTCGTACTTATCTCTCGCGGGACTACCGGAACGAACGACGCAAAAAACGCCGTGATCAGAGAGAAGGAAAGACTGTGCGATGTGCGCATTCGTTAAAATGATGCCTTTCGAATCAATGAAGACACCGCTGCCACTTATCGAGTGTAGGCCGCTGCCTTGTGGGGCGTAGCAGATGATATTTACGAGCGCGTCGCGCAAAGCGAGCGCGGATGCATCAAACATCTCCTCGGTCGGCGCAGGCGGCGTTACCGGCGCAGTAACGGGATGCGCTGGCACTACCTCGGGAACCTTTGGTGCGACTGTTTTCTCAATATGCGAAACGGCAGGCGGTTTCGCGACGGGGGAGGTTGTTGTTGCTTCAGGTTTTGATGGAGAAACGACCTCTGGTTCACTCACGACGACGATGGGTGTCGTCGTCCCGACAGACGACTTCTGCGGGGTTGGCGGCGCATCAGAAAGCATTGCAATAAAAAAGACAGCCGCGAGCATAGCGATGATGCCGAGATAGGGCGTCGAGCGGTTCATACGCATACGCTAACGCACTTTCGTTTTGAAAGACAGCACACCTCTGTAGTCAGTTTCGATAGGTGTTGATATCGAACTAGCTTGTATATACTGTGCAGATATATAATCTACACATGCACAACCTGTCTATTCGAGAAAAAGCTTTGGCATTACGAAAAAGTGGCTTTTCTTATACGTACATTTCGGCTAAGACCGGACTTTCTAAAAGCACATTGAGCGGATGGCTCACGGAAACACCGTACGCTCCAAACAAAGAAACGATAGATTCCTTTGGGAAAGCACGGGCCGCAGCCGGTGCGCGCCGGGCTGAGCTGCGACAAAAATCAATTCAGGAAATCAGAAAAACAGCCGCCAAAGACATTGGAAAAATGAGCCGGAGAGACCTTTTTGTGTTTGGTCTGGGCCTCTATCTTGGGGAGGGAAGCAAAACGAATAGTCAGGTTCGTATGATAAATTCAGATCCACGCATCATCCAAGCCACCATTGCATGGTTTAGAATGCTTGGTGTGGAGAAGAGACAGTTACGACTTCGCCTACATCTCTATCCAGACAGCGACGTGAAGCAAAGTTTGCAATTTTGGTCCCGTACCACTAGCATTCCAGTATCCCAATTCCAGAAACACCAAATTGACAGTCGCACTGATAAGAAAGCTAAGAAACGACGCAAACTTCCTTACGGTACCGTACAAATGACTGTTCAGAGTGGAGGGAGAAAAGAATATGGAGTAGTCTTTTTCCGGAAAATCCAGCTCTGGAATGAGGCGATTTTATCGGAAATTGAGAAAGCGGGCGTGGTCTAACGGCTATGACGGTTGCCTTCCAAGCAATCAGCGCGGGTTCGACTCCCGCCGCCCGCACAAATGACAGGGCTTTGAAACAAAAACAACGCGGCGCCAAAGGCGCCGCGTTGTTTTTGTTTACGGAAGAGTTATTTCACTGCGTCCTTCAACGCCTTTGCGGCGCGGAACTTCGCGGTGCGGCTTGCTGCGATATGAATCGTCTCGCCGGTGCGGGGATTCCTGCCCTGGCGCGCGGGGCGAGCCTTCGTCGCGAAAATACCGAGGCCTGCGATCGACACTTCATCCCCCGACTTAAGACTGGAAACAATCGAATCGATAACGGTTTCGACAGCGCGCTCAGCATCGGCTTTCGTCGATCCGAGAACGCCGTGTACCTTGTCGACTATGTCTGCTTTGTTCATGAATATCTGCTAGCTGCTAATCCCACGACCTGTCTCGGGGGTGGGTATGAAGAAAGTATAGGAAATGCGCCGTATTGCGCAATAGGGCTTTACAGACCCGCGGGGACAATGCGAAATCACTACTTCTACCGCGCAAACTTATTTTTTGTCCTCAATTTCGGCAATAATCGATCGCAAAAGTGCGTTCGCATCAATCACGCGCGAATTGTCCTGCATAAACTTGAAAAAGGTAAGTAGCATCTTCTGAATTTCCGAGTTGCGAATCTCGATGACCAGATCTTCTCCGAGAGCCATCAGATATATGGACTGCTTGAAGATAAATATCTGTGCGCCATGAGCAAAATACTCGCCATCAATCACATTTACCCTCGTCGTCCGCCCTTCAAAATCTTTAGCCCACGAGACTCCCAGCTCCCTCGCCTGTCGTTCGAGCAATCCATCTTGAGTAATCGTCTCAGCGATTATGTTATTTCTCTTGAGGGCGCGATTGAAGCGATTTGTCTCTTGAAGGCTAAACATTTTGTTCCAATTAGCTGCTGCACTATCGCCTACAAGGCCGTAGAACCGCTCGTTCTTATGCACGAAGAGCAATTCGCCAAATACTTTTCGTATTGAATCCTGCCCGCGGTGGATAATAACGGTTGAATCGGAAAGACCATACACTTCTTCGCGCCCCTCCGGAATCTTAAGAAGTGCGCGCTTTGCCTCATATACTACTTCCTCGATTTCGCGTTCGGGAGCAAGACTCCAGTACTTCTTCCCGCCGACGATACGCGTATGCGCCAAACCGCGTTTTTTAAGATTCCCGAGTATTGCGTATATAGCCGTACGCGACACGCCGGTTGCGCGCGCCAGCGAAAGGGGAGTATCGACGCCGTCCTGAAGAGACGAGAGCACTTTTTCTTCCTTTTTTGAGAGCCCAAGCAGCGCAGGCTTTTCTGATGTATTCATACTGAGAGAGTAGCAAAAGCAGCTTTTCTGTCAAGTTTTTTAGACATAAATAAACATAAGAAAATCCATATTTTATATGCCTTATTTGTCATAAATACTCTAAAGACAAGAATATTTTGTACTGTCAATGCCGTCGGTGGTATTGTATCGATATCAGTTTGGAGAACGTCCTAACTGTGATCACTGACATTTGAATAGTTAAGTTCGTTATTCCTAGCTGAGCGCGAAGTGGCTCTGGAGCGGGACAATTCGGCGCATATAATGCCGTACCCCTCAACCATTTCCGCTTGGCATAGGGATTGTGAAAGCAATCCTAAGTTCTTTCATTAATCGAAACCAACAAGGAGGAGGTACGTGATGGATAAGAATCAGACATTGGAGCGGCTTGAGTATCTGAAAGGCCAAATTGAAAAACGCCCACTCTTTTGGTATGAGAGAGGCGATGGTGGAGGGTACGCAAATCGGTGGGTATTCGCCCACGATTCCGGAATCTTCCCTGATGGCATGCGTTATGCTGGCTCGCTGTTTTTGGTAGTTTCTACCGTGAACGAGAACGAGAACAGCAACTATACCGAGCGATCAAAGACAATATTGACTGTCAGGGATGAACATCTTCACGAACCATGTTTTTTGTGTGGATGGTTCGATTTGATTGACGACCTGATGAGGATCAACGGCGCGGAGAAAACCGCAATGCTTGAATTCGCGCTTAAAAAGTTTAAGCGTCCCGCCAACGAACTCAAGCCGGACTGTACATGCACCACAAAAAACATGTTCGGCCGCGAGCTCACGGAAAAAGAACTTTTCCGTCGAGAGCTTTCGCAACAATACCGCATCTGATATTCCTACCTTAATTACATAGCCGAAGCATCCTGCTTCGGCTCCTACCAAAGTTTTCAACTCGTTTGAAAGTTTTGGTGGGATAGATTCTATCCCACTTGTTCTTTCAAACCATTAAGGAGGGTTTATGCCAATACTATTTATTACCCACAAGGACGGCGACATTGAAATTGTGGATTGTCCGTACTGCCAGAAATGCGGCAGCCACGAGGACAATTGGGTACCAAAGGAGGAGCGGACGGATGGTACCTGTCCAGACTGCGGCAATTATAGTAGCCGCTATCCTCAGTGGTTAAGTGAGGCGTAATACTCCGGGGAAGTTCCGGAGGGCTCAACCAGCAAGCTGTCATGTCTGGATCGTGTGGGCATCCCTTGAAGGATGCGCGCGATGACGGAGCAATGGGTGTCATACAGACAGTCCCGCTCCGCCGTTTTCTCGAGGACGTCAGAAATGATTTCTTCAAGAAAGCGGTAATTGTGCCGCTTATGTTCTTTCAATCAAAATAGGAGGTAATGGTAATGAATCTGATGATTGTGACGGAAGAAAATCGTGCCATGGAGAAGCCCTTCTCTATGATTGCCAATCAGTGTGGCCTTTCGGTAAGTTCTGTGCGGCCATATGAAGCAGTCGCCAAAGTGAGTCAGGAAAAGCCTGATTTTGTTCTGGTTAACTGCGATATTAAGGACGGCGCACGGACCATCGAGAAACTGGAGAGCCTTGAGCTGAACACGAAAGTTTTTGGCTTCGGGTTCTCAAGACAGCCCACGAATGTGCAAAATTACTTGCGACTCCCTTTCCTCATTGGGGAGTTTGCAAGTGCACTTAACCTACAAGTCAATAAAGGAGAGGTAAAGTGAGAATTCTCGTCGTTGAGGATAACAAAAAACATCGTGAGGCGGCCAAGAAACAATTGACGGAGCAACACGACGTCACAATCGTGAAGTCGTTCGTTATCGCTTCGGAACTCCTGCTTGGGAACGAGGGGGCGGCGCGTGAATATCAAAATCTCGCATCAGTCCCGTTCGATGCGGCCCTGCTGGATCTCAACATGCCGGCAGAAAAAACCGCATCATGTTCTCAAGTGGGCGAGGGAGAAGTCCCGTATGGATTCATCCTTGCGCTTCGGGCGGTGCAGTGCGGAGTGAAATACGTCGGTATCATTACCGATGCTAATCATCACTCCGGCCCACTGACCGCCGCGCTGGATCTCATCTGTCCTGCCTATTGGCACGAGGATGGGAGTCAGCCAGTCTTCCGGATTGACGAAACCCGCCTCGTGATCGCCCATGCTCCTTTCGAAGAAGGGGACCCCACGGTGGCGCAAGCGAAAGACTGGGGACGACTTTTAAGTCGCCTCATGTCTTCATAATCTACCTACCCCTAAGCCGAAGCATCCTGCTTCGGCTCCTACCAAAGTTTTCAACTCGTTTGAAAGTTTTGGCGGGAGATACGCCGTCACATAATTAAATTTATGAGACTGTCAAAAATGGGCTGTGAAAGAAAAGATTTCCTGACGGAAGATCTTTTCTACACGGATCACTTGATAGAAAGTATTGTCGATCGCAAGACAATAGCGCACTGATATTCAGTGCAGGCGTTTCTCCAGCGCGTAGATAGCGCCAGCATGGCGCTATCTACGAAAAAAGTTCTTGCCGTGAATCGTCCGACCATCCTAGGTCGTAAAAATAGGCGTAATACCCCGAGGAAGTTCCGGGGAGCTCGACGCCCATGTCGATGAGGCGCGGGATGGCGGAGCAATGGGTGTCATATAGACATTCCCGCTCCGCCGTTTTCTCGAGGACGTCAGCAATGATTTCTTCAAGAAAGCGGTAATTGTGCCGCTTATGTTCTTTTAACTAAAGAAAGAAGGTGCGCCATGAGAGAAAAGGAATTGAACGAATTTCTGGACGGAGTTGATGGAACTGCAAGTGTCGTTGTCGTCGAACTCGAGAAAGACAATGATCCAATTGTGGTCCTCCCGGGACAGACAATTCGGGATATGTTCTCGACTCTCGGAATTTTTCCCGAGCAAGTGAGAAACGTGATGATTATCGGAAAGTTTCCTGATATCACGTGGGTCGCCGAGGCTGATATCCGAGGCAGCATTGCCGAGGCGATCGCCAAAGCTTTTCTCGCGGGGATTCTGACCGAGAGGAGGGGTGCGGTGCCACGCCCGGCGGCATTCTTCCCGCTCGCTACCGTGTGGTAGCGCCTACCTTATCCAGCCGAAGCAAAACACCGCTTCGGCTCCCACCAAAGTTTTCAACTCGTTTGAAAGTTTTGGTGGGATAGTTTCTATCCCAAATGTTCTTTCAATCGAAATAAGGAGGTGCTCCATGCAGTATCTTGTCACGAATCTAGATGATAGTGGTGTTCAGCATTACATTGCTAAAATCATTTTCAAAAACGACAGCCCTGTGCCACTTACGGAGTTCGTAGAAAAGATGTGCGTCCGGTTCAAATCTGTGCCAGCGTTCATCGCCAATAAGGAAGAGGTACTCAGATATAGAAACCCCGGTAAGATGTACAGAATCGAGAATGGAATGGTTTTCCCCGATGCCAACGACTTACTGGTAGCGGAATCTGACAAGCTCCGCTAGGCTTTGAAGGAAGCCTAAAGCAGTCCAGTCAAAAACGCCAAGGAGAGAAGGATTGCTATCATCCGATTCTTCTAGAACTCCACCTTCAAGGGGGAGGTGTACGAGATTTAATCTCTATGCACCTCCTCCGTTCTTCTAAGAAACTATAGCCGTTATGGTTTTTCAGAAGAGCGAAATTAGTCGCTCGAATGTTCTTTCAACAAAAAATATACGGAGGAATTATGTATCCGAGGATACCAGAAAAAAACAGATACCCAAAGTATGCTGTGCAAATTGCTCGAGAAAAATTTCTCAATCTCTCTAAATTCAAGGCAGCGACACTACTTACCCAGGAATGGAGAATCGAGCGCAATTCCTTCGTTTTTGCCTTCCTATTTACTGGCCGTGACGACTGGGAAATAAGCAGGTATTCACTAGTTGAACCAAAAGCGTTCGCGCGTACAATTCGCCCATTAGTTGAAGGCCTCTTTCATCTCGGGACACGTCCGATACTTCTTTCTTGTTCTTGTTGTTGTTACAGGACACAAAAGGAAGAGGTCTCAAGAATACTTGGGATCGACATGGCTCTGGAGCGAATGAGCGGGGAAATAGTAGTGGCGGCGAGTAAGAATCCAGTGAGAATCGGGAAAATCTTTTGATTGGAGGTGTCTCTCATGAGCAGCAACACCAGTGTCGATGCAGCAGTGGGTGCCCCGGAACTTCACGAGTGCTGGGCCTGCGGACAAAAAGAAATTGCTGACAGGATGAAAAAAACCGGCCAGTTCGCGAATAACCAACCCGCCATGATCTGCCAGCCATGTGCGTTGGAATTTGGCATTCGCGAATACTTCCGACATAAATCCATATCCGCTGTAATCGCAAGAGAACAGCAAAAAGAGGAGGCGAAAGAACCATGAAAATACTTCGAAGCCGAAGCACCCTGCTTCGGCTCCTACCAAAGTCTTCAACTCGTTTGAAAGTTTTGGTGGGATAGTTTCTATCCCAATTGTTCTTTCAATCAAACAAGACAGGAAGGGGAATCCCATGAAGAAGTCGTTATTGGCTTCGACCAGAAACGAAGCGATCGACAACGCCATGCTGCCAGACGAGAAGCTGGAACAGATGGAGCTCCGAAAGCTTCTGAGGGTGCTTTTTGAGGAAATGCCGCGCGCGCAGAAAGCCGCCTTTATCGGAGTATACTTAGACGGAAAGACTCCACGCGAGCTTGCAGAAGAATGGGAAGTTACTCCTAACGCGGTGCACAGAAGCCTAAGGATGGGTATGTCTCATTTGGCGAAGTTCGGCGGAAAGAGGCAGCTCCTGCCGTATTTCGAAAAACGACCGTGACATCGCATGCGCCACAGGGCTTCGCGGATTGCCCTTCGACCGCACCACCAAAGATTCTTTGGTGGTTTTTTATTACTACCAAACGAACGCGGGAACGCCGAAGTCAGACCTCGGTGTTCCCGCGTTGAGGTAAGTTGGGATTAGAATAAATATCTGAAAGCAAGGAAAGTAAGCTGTACAAAAAGAAATACAAAAGCGACAACCTTATTTGCTACAGACCATGTTTTTAGGTTGCCTTGAACATCAAGTTTGTTGAAATAAATTTTTCCTGTTATCAGCAGAATACACACAAGCCCGATGAGGGGTGGGAAAAATATGCTTATTAAAATAAACAGAGAGTTTGTGGAACTTTTCCGATACCACGGGACTTCTGCGTAAGTACTATACTTTTGCATAAATTATCAAAGGCGAATAATGCAACAATAATAACATCCTCAATCGGACTTAGGTATTTCCTCGCGAGTATGACGAGAAAGCTTCACTTACGGTGGCAAGCGCGATTTTTATCGCGCAAATTCGACGACGCGGTTTTCGCGGATGATGTTGACCTTGATTTCGCCCGGATATTTCAATTCATCCTGTATACGTTTCGCGATGTCGCGCGCGAGCGTGTGCATCGCGATGTCGGAAATCTTTCCCGGGTTCACGAAGACGCGTATCTCACGGCCGGCAGCAATTGCGTAGACCTTCTCCACGCCTTCAAACGTGGCTGCCAGGCGCTCCAAGTCGCCGAGACGTTCGAGATAGCGATCGACCGTGTCACGCCGCGCTCCCGGGCGGCCGCCAGAGATGGCGTCGGCCACCTGCACGATGACTGACTCGGGCGTTTCATACGGATACTCCTCGTGATGCGACTGCATCGCCTGAACAATCCGCTTGTCGGCGCCGAACTTCTCGAGAATACGACGACCAATCTCGACATGCGTGCCCTGCACCTCATGATCAACCGCTTTGCCGATGTCGTGCAGAAGCGCGCCTGCGCGGGCCACCGCGACATCAGCACCGAGTTCTACCGCGAGCATGCCCGCGATATGCGCCATCTCGATGGAGTGCGTGAGAACATTCTGCCCATAGCTCGTGCGGAAGTGGAGACGTCCGAGAAGGGCAGTCAGCTTCGGGTCGAGCCCGATGACGCCCACTTCGTACGCAGCCGCTTCGCCTTTCTGCTTCACGATTTCTGCGACCTCAGCTCGCGTCTTCTCCACCGCCTCTTCAATCTTCGTCGGCTGGATGCGACCATCGGCAATAAGCTTTTCGAGCGCGATCTTCGCGATGGCGCGGCGCAAAGGATCAAATGAGGAAAGCGTAATACGATCTGGCGCGTCGTCGATGATCACGTCGACACCCGTCGCACGCTCAAAAGCCTTGATATTGCGCCCTTCTTTACCGATAATCTTTCCCTTCATGTCTTCCGAGGGGAGTGTGACCGAGAGCGACATGACCTCCGCATTTACCGCATTGCCGAGCCGATGAATAGTGCTCGTGAGGATGGAACGCGCCTTGTCTTCGAGGCGCTCGCGGCCATGCGCCTCAAGCTTTTGCAGGCGCATCAGGATTGACTCTTCATACGCGCGCTCAATCTCAGAAAAAAGTTCGCCGCGAGCTTTCTCTTCAGATAGGTTCGAAATCCTTGAAAGCTCTTTCAGGCGCTCGTTTTTGAGCTTCTCGGTTTCTTCTTTCGCACGCGCCGCATCTTGTTCACGGGCACGTACGTCATTTTCCTTCTCATCAAGATCGCGTTGGCGGGAATCGAGGAATTCTTCGCGCGTCGCAATGCGTTCTTCGCGTGCGACCACTTTTTCTTCGCGCTCCTCGACAGGTGCCAGACGCTCGGTCTCAATGACTTCGCCACGAAACTCCGCAGCGGCGATGATCTTCGTCGCCTGTTCCTGGGCGGCCAGGATCTTCTGTTTTATGTCGAGTTCGACCGAACCGCGCTGGGCGAGCCCGATGAGGACGCGCAGCACGTAGCCGAGCACGATGCCGCCGACGCCCGAGAGCGCAAGCATTATCAATATGATTTTGAGTGACATGGCCCGTGTAATTAGATCTGTTCCCGAAGGCGAAACAGGATAAGGTTCTTAAAAAGGGCGGTGCGGCGGTGCAGTCGAGTCGGGCGGGCGGTCTTGCGGTACGGGCTGACTCTAACACAAACGAAACGCGCCGGCGAAGCCGGCGCGTTTCGTCACGCTGGAATAACCTTATATGCGGTTTACTATCGACAATTTCATTCGGAATCTCGAGGCAGTATGCCGTTATCTTGGTCAACGATCTTGTATTCAAGGATAAACTGGTCAAGGTTGGTTCAACGAACAGAGCTTACTATCTATTGCCAGAGTCAGCCGACGAAGTTGGGGCATTCCCTGTACGGATTTCTAAACGATTAAAAAACAATGGTCTGCAAGAGCACGAAATTTATGAAGATATTCAAAACCAATATCCTCCAGTTAAACGCCTTTCCGAGAATGTCAGAAGTATTCTTAATTATGCGTTCTCCGAAATTCTTAACAATGCAATTGAACATTCGCAATCAAAATACGTAGAAGTTGAAGTATCGGTTCAAAACCGAAAATTGCACTTCATCGTCAACGACTTTGGGATTGGGGTTTTCCGCAATATTATGAAAGAAAAGGGATTGAAGACTGAGTTAGAAGCCATGCAGGACTTGCTGAAAGGGAAGACCACCACCATGCCGAAATCTCATTCTGGTCAAGGTATTTTTTTTACATCAAAAGCGGCTGATGTGTTTACACTTGAAAGTTATGGATATGTTTTAACAATTAACAATAAGACGCACGAGGTGTTCTATAAGACTCTCCCAGCTCTGAAAAGAGGCACATGGGTAAGATTTTCTATTGATGTCAATTCAACACGACATCTCAGCGCCATCTTCAGAAAATTCAGTGTCGGTACAGAATTCGCATTTAACAAAACTGAGATAAAAGTGAAGCTGTATGCTTCTGGTGATGGGGTACATGTATCTAGATCCCAAGCACGGCGCATTCTCGAAGGGCTGGATAAATTCGAATCTATAATTCTTGATTTCGACAAGGTGCCGACAATCGGACAAGCATTTGCTGATGAGGTTTTTAGGGTCTTTAAAGAAAAGCATCCGAATATTGAAATTCAACCGATAAACATGGACGAAGCAGTCCGATTTATGGTTGAAAGAGTCGGTAAATAAAAGATCTCGGTTAAAACGAAACGCGCCGGCTTCGCCGGCGCGTTTCGTCATGCATTCATGCCCGGACTAGCCGTACACCTTGTCGACGAGGCCGTATTTCTTCGCTTCGTCGGCAGTCATGAAGAAGTCGCGCTCGACGTCTTTCTCAATCTTCGCGAGCAGCTGTCCGGTATTCTTCGAAAGAATTTTGTTCAGCACCGCGCGGAGCTTCAAGATCTGCTTCGCCGTAATCTCGATGTCGGTGGCCTGACCCTCGGCACCGCCGTGTGGCTGATGAATCATCACTTCCGCATGCGGAAGTGCGAAACGCTTTCCTTTTTCCCCAGCAGAGAGGAGGATTGCCGCGCCGGAAGCTGCCATGCCGACACATACGGTCGAGACATTTGGCTTCACGTGATTCATCGTATCTACCATCGCGAGCGTCGCCGTGACGGAACCGCCCGGGGAATTGATATAGAGCGAGATGTCCTTTTTTGGATCTTCCGCTTCGAGGAAAAGCAGCTGTGCGATGACGAGATTTGCTGTATCGTCGTCAATCGGGCCGCTAAGGAACACGATGCGCTCCTTGAGGAGACGCGAGTAGATGTCGTACGCGCGCTCACCGAACTGACTCTTTTCAATGACCATCGGAACAAGCATGGAGGCACGGGTTTTGGTGTTCATTTTCATAGATAGCATGGGTATTTTATATTATTGAGAAGTGATCAGCGCATCGGCGGGAATGTTCGTCTCAGAAACTCTCTTGCCCCATGCATAGAAGGCTCCGACAACGACCATAAGCACGATGACGCCGATCGAGATAAGCGCGCCCCAGGACTGAGCTTTCGGCGACGGCACTCCGGGCTGCGGCATTTCTCCAGGTGGCAGAAGTTTTTCGTCGTTCATATCATTTTGCATCCTCATACAGCTTCCGTGACCGTTCGAATGCCGCGAGTGCCGCCGCGCGACCTTCGAAGTTACCCACGTTGACCTCTTTCTTCTGAATCTGCTTATAGGTCGCGAAGAAGTGGGAAATCTCTTTGAGTACGTGCTGATTCGCGTCAGCAATATCTTTTACGAGAGCGTACCGCGGGTCGCCAGAGGCGACCGCGATTATCTTCTCGTCCGCCTCGCCACCATCGGTCATGTGCATGATGCCGATCGGCCTTGCCGGAACAAGGATGCCTGGCGCGAGCGGGTACGTGGTCAGCACGACGACATCGAGCGCGTCGCCATCGTCCCAAA
Organism: Candidatus Kaiserbacteria bacterium; assembly: GCA_026396715.1. Taxonomy (GTDB): domain Bacteria; phylum Patescibacteriota; class Minisyncoccia; order Phycocordibacterales; family Phycocordibacteraceae; genus C7867-001. The sequence continues at coordinate 53,153 of JAPLWH010000014.1, read as the reverse complement.
GCGTCTGTGGCACAAAGCCATAGTCAAAAGGGTAGTCCTGCGCGCTGTGCATGACTCGATCGAGCTTGATGACGCCGGTCTTCTTGTCGATCTCGTATTTATTGTGCGACCCTTTTGGTATCTCGATGATGACATTCATCTCCTCCTTCGTACCCGGATCGATATCGTGTAATAGATTCATCCCGTTAGAAATTAGTTTAGTAAACGAGGATAATTCTCGTGCATTTCCTCCCGCTCATTTCGGTATTTCTAACGGGATTCATATGAATCGATTATACAGCATCGGCGATTTACTCGTCTTTCGCTTTGTCGCGATCCTCTTCTTTGTCAGCGACGGTCTCATCGCTCGCAGGAAGGGAAGCCAATTCCTCTTCAGCCGGAAGGCCGGTAACTTGCGGCGCTTCATCGGTAATGATCTCGACGCTCTCGGTCGGCATTACGCCTGCCGCTTCAGCGGGATCCTCTTCGGTTGCTGCGACCGCGACTGATTCGCCGTTTGATTCCGCCACTTCAGCACCTCCCGTCGATATGATGTCGATGTTCCAGCCCGTAAGTTTCGCGGCAAGACGCACGTTCTGACCGCCACGGCCGATAGCGAGCGACTGTTCGTCCTCGGCGACGGTAACCGTCGCGCGATGATCAACTTCATTCAGCACAACTTCGGTCGGGGTCGCAGGGGAGAGGGCCTCTTTCACGAATTCCTTCGCGTCGGCATTCCACTCGATGATGTCGATGCGTTCGCCGCCGAGCTCGCTCATGACGGTCGAGACGCGCACACCGCGCTGACCGACGAGGGAACCGACCGGATCGATATGAGCATCGCGCGACGCGAGTGCGATCTTGGTGCGGCTGCCCGGCTCGCGTGCAAGTGCCTTAATCTCGATAGCGCCCGAAGCGAGCTCCGGTGCTTCAAGCTCGAAAAGTCGCACGACGAACTGCGGATGCGCGCGGGAAAGGCGCAAATAGACGCCGCGGAAACCTTCGTCCACCGCGTAAAGATACGCGCGGATGCGCTCGCCCATGCGATAACGCTCGCCCGGAATCTGCTCCTCGTACGGGATGATGCCGGTCGTGCGGCCGAGGTCGACAAAGATCGCGCCGCGTTCCATGCGCTGCACAATGCCGCCGACGATCTGACCCTTCTTCTCGCCGAACTCCTCCATCATCGAGAGCTTCTCGGCCTCGCGCACCTTCTGGATGACCACCTGCTTGGCAGTCTGCGCCGCAATACGGCCGAAATCGTCCTGCGGCTCGAGCGGGAAGATGATGTCCTCGCCCACGGCGACACCGCGCTTCATGCGCTTCGCATCGTCGATGAGGATGTGCTTTTCGGAATCAAAACGAGGCAATTCGCCCTCGGCGAGGTGCTCTTCCTCCGCGTGGAACGGGTGCGCATGATGCTGCTGCTCCTCGGGAATGACCTCATCGGGCGCAGGGAAGCGCACCGTCGTGTCATCGACGACGGTCTTTACTTGTTCAAAAGCGATCGTGCCGGAATTGAGGTCGAGCTTGGCGCGTATGACCTGGCCGCGCTTTCCGTATTCGCGCTTGTAGGCGGTCGCCATCGCGCTCTCGATAGCGTCAATCATCGTCGCGCGGCTGATGCCGCGATCCTCGAACTCCCCGAGCACCGCATTGATAGTCTTTAAATCAATCATATGGAATATGTATGTCGCACTTTTTAATAAGAAAGTCCGCGTCGCGGACCTTCCAGATAAAACAAAGTATACCAGATGCGTTCTGCGCGTCAAGAAATCAGTTCAGACTTAATTAAGTCGTTACGACCAAATTTTGCTATACTCAGGCAATAGTATGGCTCAGAAAAAACAAGCAGATCTGACCTATATTGATCTTTTCTGCGGTGCCGGCGGCTTAGCGCTCGGATTTGAAAAAGCCGGGTTCAAAAATATTTTCTCCTTAGACAACGAGCCGAACTTTTGTAAAACGTATCGCGCTAATTTCCCTAATCATACACTTATCCAATCTGACATTTCAAAGATAGACGCAAAAGAAATAAAGAAAATACTGAAAAAACAACACGTGGATGTCGTCATAGGAGGTCCGCCCTGTCAGGGCTTTAGCATGGCTGGCAGCATCGGTCGGAAATTTATAGCTGATCCTCGTAATCGTTTATTCCGCGAATTTGCTCGTGTGATAAAAATAATAGAGCCGGAATACTTCGTTATGGAAAACGTCGCTCGCCTGTACAGCCACAACAAAGGTCAGACGCGCGCCGAAATAATCGAGTGCTTTTCAAACCTTGGGTACACCGTCTCTTGTACGATCTTAAACGCAGCAGAGTATGACGTACCGCAATCCAGAAGACGAGTTATTTTCGTCGGCACTAAATCTGATCTACCTTTTGCATTCTCAAAGGAGAAAACGAACCGCATCAAAACCGTTTGGGATGCGATACATGACCTTCCGACCCTGGAAGTAGGAGCTTCTTCAGTTATCCCCAATCATGAAGCCATGAGACATACGCCTCAGATGCTCAAAAAAATGGCGTATGTAAAAGACGGAGGAGACCGGTCTCAAATTCCTCTTCCGCTCAGACCGCTAACCGGGGATAGTAGAAAATACATTCGTTATACTAGTACTGAGCCCTCCGTATGCGTTACCGGAGACATGCGGAAGATATTTCATTACTCGCAAAATAGAGCGCTGACCGTCCGCGAACTGGCTCGCATTCAATCATTTCCCGACTCATTTGTGTTTACCGGTTCAAAGATTTCTCAGCAGCAACAGGTCGGAAACGCAGTACCTCCCCTACTCGCAAAAATGATTGCCCAGAGACTGAAGAAAGTAATTCGCAATGAAAAATAAACCTCCAAAAATAAACTTCATCGGGAATAAAGAAAAGCTTGCTTCTTGGATTTGCGATCTATTCCCGATAGCTGCAGAGTCCGTATTCGACGCTTTCGCCGGAAGCAGTTCCGTCGGATACGAAGCGAAAAAAAGAGGGATGCGCGTCATCAGCAACGACATTCTGAAAATTAATGCTCAGTTGGCTACTGCGCTTATAGAAAATAAGCGGGAAACCTTGGAAGAATCAGACCTGACTATCCTCTTCGCGGGGAAACCAGTAAAAGGTTTTATGTATAAAAACTACGCGAATGTTTATTTTTTTCCCAATGAATGCATGGAGCTTGATCGATACCGGAAAAATGTGGAGAAACTCGGCTCGACGTATAAAAAAGCATTGGCACTGAGCTTACTCCGGCGCGCCATGATACGAAAAATGCCGTACTCCAGATTTACTATTGATTGGAATACGATAAAAAAGCTTCGCGATGAAGTTCACAGCTATAAAACGTATGGGAGAAAACGCGCATATCACAATCTTTCATTCCGAGAGCATGTGCTCGCAAATCTAACCGCATATAATCAAGCGGTCTTTGACAACGGAAAGGATAACCGTGTGTACAACAGGGATATTTTTGATCTACTCGGAACGGTACAGGCAGACGTGATATATCTCGACCCCCCGTATTCAGGCACGATGAATAATTATTTCGGATTTTATGGCGCGTTAGACGAATACATAGAATCGAAGAAATTAAAGCCATTCAAAAACAATTTCGTAAATCGAAAGTCTGCCCTAGAACTCTTCGACAGATTATTTGCGAACCTTACCTCATACAAATATTGGGTTATGAGCTATAACAACTCTTCCTTCCCAAGCAAAGAAGAGCTGTATACATTGCTTTCAAAATATGCGAGTTCTATAGAGATTATTGAAAAACCCCATCGCTACAAGGTAACAGGCAAGGAGAACAAGGATAGGAATACGGAGTATCTCTTTGTCGTGAAAAATCTCAAGAAAACACATGTGCTCGATGATATTCGAGATATGCAAGTCGTGCCTCCGCAAGAAATGTCTTACCAAGAGTGAATGGTTTCAGATATTCTCTTACGCCGATATGTAACCGTTCTGAAATGAGTATCGAGCCATCCGACAAAAAGGAAATGTATCCCTGATCGAACAGAAAGTCCATATTTTTACTTAAAAGCAATCCGTTGTTTACGTCATAAGCCTCCACTTCCGAGGAAATGCTGAACGGCTTGATGTGACTAGCGACTAGAGATGGGTATGCAAGCTTCTCTAGCATACATGCGATGCTGCCAAATTGATCATTCGACTCTACTTTGAGCTGATTTTTGTATATCTGGTGCAGATACGGATCCCGCTTCTTCGGAAGATCATCTACTTCATCCCCGACGACCGCCATGTCTACCTGCAGAGAAATGGTATCGTCTTGTACCACTAAGCCATCGAGTTGTTTTAAGAGCGACCAAAGATAACTCAGTTGATTGTATTTTCTTTCCCCGAAATTGATTGCATCAACAAGACGACGACGTTCTTCTAGACCAGCTCGATCCAAAAACCCGTTAGGAACTGCACTTACGTCTACGGTCATGAGCGCAAGAACGCCGTCTTTCGATAGAGTCCCGACCTTCTGCAGCGTTTTGATCAGGAAGTTTATCTCTTTTTTATCGGACTGATTCGTGACCGATCGGTCAAAGCTAGAATCCGAGTAGATGATTTTAGAGAGCAGGGCTTTTTTCTTCCCCAGACTAGTTTCATGCAAAAAGGCTTTAGTTGCTGGATGATAGAAAATCAATTCGGGAAGAATAAATCCTAATTTGACGTACTGATTTATACTTTTCCGAGTGGATGCGGAGTCGGCTTTTGGAAACACTCCTTCGACTCGCTTCTGGAGCGCTTCGTATTTTTCCGAAGAAAATGGAATATCTTTTTGCTCGTCAATGAACGCAACGATAACTGCAAGACACGTTCGAAATTTTTCCCCAAAAAAATCAGAGTATTCTAGGGTTATTTTCCAATACAATTCGTATTGTTGTTCATCTCCGAGCATAAAGAGTTTCTTAACATTACCTCTTCTGTGACTTAATTCAAATTAAAGAATGTGTGAAAAGCGCGTCACGCCTATGGCGGGACGCGCTATACTATTTCTATATGCACGTTTCGGAAGGGGAGCTGAAAGAATTCATCATCGACTCGGGCCTTGTCGCCAAGAAGGAGATCGATGCTGCCGCTGCTGAAGCCACGAAGCGCGGACAGCCGCTCGGCGACATGCTCGTCTCACGCGGCTCATTGACCGAAGACGCCTTGCGCCGCATCCAAGCATACGTCCTCGGCATTCCTTTCGTAAACTTAAAAGACAATCGCGTAGCCGCCGATGTGCTCGCGCTCATACCGGAACCAATCGCACGCACGCACAACATCATCGCCTTCAAAAAAGAAGGGGACTCGCTTGAAGTGGCAATGCTCGATGTAAACGACCTTGCGTCCATTGATTCAGTGCGCAAGAAGACGAGCCTAAAGATATTGCCACGACTGACCGACACTGAGAGCATTAAGTTCGCGCTCCTGCAGTACCAGAAATCGCTCAAAGACGAATTCGGCGACATTATCTCAACCGAAGCAGGGAAGATCAGTGCTGTCGCGGACAACAACAAAGATCTTTCAGGCGAGGACTTGAAAAAAATGGCTGAGGATCTGCCAATCGTGCGTATCGTCGATACGCTCCTACGGCACGCTATCGTGCAGGGCGCTTCTGACATCCATATCGAACCCATGGAAAAAGAAGTGCTCGTCCGCTATCGCATCGATGGCATCCTGCACGACGCGATGACACTGCCGAAACCTGCCGCAGCAGGAATCGTCGCACGCATCAAAGTGCTCTCTAACCTGAAACTCGACGAGAAGCGTCTTCCGCAAGACGGACGATTCAAGATGGAGACCGAAGCCGATCAAGTATCCTTCCGCGTCTCGATACTCCCGACCTTCTTCGGCGAGAAGACCGTCATGCGTCTTTTGCGCGAGACTGGCGAGGGATTCACGCTGGATGCGCTTGGGCTCCACGGAGAAAATATGGAACGCATCCATCATGCCCTGAAACAGACGACCGGCATCATTCTTATCTCAGGCCCGACGGGATCCGGTAAGACAACAACGCTGTACACAATGCTCGACATCCTGAATCAGCCGGACGTAAACATCTCAACAGTAGAAGACCCGATTGAATACCAGATGAAGCGCGTCAATCAGACACAGGTAAATCCGCAGATAGGCTTTACCTTCGCAAATGGCTTGCGCTCGCTCGTGCGTCAGGATCCCGACATCATCATGGTCGGCGAAATCCGTGACAGCGAGACCGCGTCGCTCGCGATCAATGCGGCGCTCACTGGTCACTTAGTACTTTCAACCATTCACACCAACAGCGCGGCTGGAGCTATTCCGCGCCTCATCGACATGGGCGTCGAGCCATTCCTTCTCGCCTCTACGATACGCGTCATCGTGGGACAGCGTCTCGTTCGTCGGCTCTGCGAACCGAAAGATTCCTATACCCTCGACCGTGCTGCACGACTGAAGATTGCTAGCGAAGAGCAGTTCGCTAGCGCATTCAAAGCTCTCAAAGATGAAAAACTTATTCAAGAAGACTCCACACTTGATAGTGTTCCTTTCTATCGACCTCATCCGTCAGCCGAATGCGAAGATGGTTACAAGAGTCGTATCGGCATTCATGAAGTACTCGCCATTTCACCTACCCTCCGCGACATCATGCTTCGCTCGGGCACGACCGACGCACTTGAGACGCAAGCGAAGAAAGAGGGCATGCTGACAATGTTCGAAGATGGTCTCTACAAAGCTGCTCACGGCATCACAAGTCTCGAAGAAGTCCTTCGCGCAGTCTCCGAATAGTATGGAATTCCGCATTACCGTACGAAAGGAAGGAACTCCGAACGAAGTGCGGGTCATCAGCGCAGCTTCGCGCTTCGACGTCTATAGTCAAGTAAGAAATGAGGGAGGGTTCGTTATCGAACTCAAAGAGTTGCACGGATTCTCACTCGGCAGATTTTCTCGCTTTAATATATCGATTGGCACAGGGATAAAACGTATGGAGATTGTCCGCACGGCAAAGAACCTCTCCGCGATGCTTTCCGCCGGGCTTTCGCTTTCGCGTGCACTCTCGGTCATCGAACGTCAATCGGGTAATAAGCACCTGAAAGAAATTGTCGCTGGTCTCTCTGAATCAGTGAAAAAAGGCTCCGCATTTCACGAAGGGCTCGCCGCTTACCCGAGAGTCTTCCCTGACATCTTCGTCGCGATGGTGCGAGCAGGCGAAGAATCCGGGTCACTTCCTGATTCTCTAACTGTCGTCGCACTTCAGATGGAGCGCTCGGAAGAGCTTATACGCAAGATTAAAGGCGCAATGATTTACCCCGCAATCGTCATCACTGCGGTTGTCATCGTCGGAATCCTGATGTTGCTCTACGTCGTACCAACCCTGACCAGCACATTCACATCCCTCGGCGTACAAGTACCCCTTGCAACACGAATCATCGTAGCCTTGTCGAACTTCATGGTAACGAATGTTGCAACCGTACTTCTCGCGCTCGCATTTCTTGTTACGGGAGGAATCCTCTTCATCAAATCAAAATTTGGAAGCTCGATCGTACTCACGGTTGCATTGCATCTACCTATTATAGGCGAGCTCGTGCGCGAAACGTATACCGCGCGCGCAGCGCGAACACTCTCCTCACTCCTCTCTGCAGGAGTTCCCGTGCTTGAGGCTCTTTCCATAACGAAAGAGGTCGTGCATGCAGACGCATTCATGAAAGTTATCAAGGAAGCGGAAGAGCATGTACGGAAGGGCGAGATGCTTTCCGCATCATTCGCCAACCATAAGAATCTTTACCCAATCCTTATGAGTGAAATGCTCATGGTGGGGGAGGAGACCGGCAAGGTCGCTGAAATGTTGAAACAGATCGCAGAGTTTTACGAAGCAGATGTCGGCGAAAAAACAAAAGACCTTTCGACCATCATTGAGCCGGTTCTGATGCTCCTCATTGGTGCCGTCGTTGGCGTATTTGCCGTCTCGATGATTGCACCGATTTACCAACTGTCGTCAGCAATTTAACATGTTCTCTTATCCAAAACGCGGATTTTCACTGATTGAAATCACGATAGCTATCGCCATTATCGGGGTCATGATCGTTGCTACCAGCTCGTTCCTCGCGCGCATCCCTGCCAATGGCAGAGAGGTTCGCGATCAAGACCTCGCACTTAAGATTGCACGGAGCGAGATCGAGACGCTCCGTGCACTCGGGTATGACGCACTCCCTTTGAGCGGCCCATTTACTGACACCCTATTAGGATCGCTCGCCTCAAGTTCTGCCTCCATTGCAATTACTGCCTTTAATGCAAAAACGAAACAAGTCACCGCTAGCGTGACCTGGAGAGGTGCCAGCTCCAGCACTCGATCGACAGCAATCACGACGCTTATTACGCAAAACTCCGGACTAAAATGAAACGCGGATTTAGCCTTCTGGAAACAGTGCTCGTCATGGGAATAAGCATCGGGGCACTCATTGCGCTCGTAAACCTCTTCCTTCTTTTCAATTCGACCTATGGCTATCAGCAGGCATTCATGTCTACAGCCGGCTCTGCAGGGACCGCAATGAGCGCTCTTGAAGCAGCGGTATTGCCCGCCGATAAGATACTCGCCTCCCACAGCTTTTCTGGAACAACATATTCTTCCGCAACGACGACACTCGTGCTCGAGTTACCAAAAATCAATGGTGCCGGATATGTTATTTCTGGAGAATATGATTACATCGCCTTTTACGCATCTTCAACGACGCTCTATCAACTCACACAAGCAGGAGGGGGAAGTACTCGCGCCTCCGGTATCAAGCAATTAAGCACGACACTGAATTCCATCTCTTTCACCTATGACAAGGCTGTTTTCTCCAACGTTACGAATGTGATTGCCGACGTGCAGACACAGGCTCAATTTAAACAACAAACGGTGCAGGGGCATTTACACGAAAAACTTTTCCTTCGTAATTTATGACAACATTCACTCGCTACACCCAAGGGAATATCCTGTTGCTCGCTCTCATTTTTGCCGGTATCTTTGCGACAGTTTCAACCGCAATGGTGGGGCATATTACGAGCTATGACCGATTAGAGCGCACGACCGTCGCCGCGACACAGGCGCTCGCCATCGCCGAAGGGGCGCTCGACGAAGCATCATACCAATTAAACCAAAACCCTTCGTATGGTGGCCAAGTCAATACACCGCTTGGTCCTGGAGTCTTTATGATTACTGTGGCAACAATCGATTCCAGTACGAAACGGATCACCGCGACGGGGTACGTACCCAGCAACTTAAACCCGGTGGCAACCAAGACTGTTAGTGCGACTATCGGGATCAATGACGCAGTCGTTTCATTTCATTACGGTATCCAGTCCGGCAATGGCGGCTTCTTTATGGAAAATAGTTCGAAAGTAATCGGCAATGTATTCTCAGGTGGATCCGTCATCGGCACCAGTCAAAATGACATCTATGGCGATGTCATTTCCTCCGGTGCGAGTGGACTCGTCTACGGCATCCATGCGACGAGCTCCGTATACGCGCACACGATCGGAAATGCTGGTGCACAAACGATCATTGATAAGAATGCATACTATGCCACGACGAAAACAAACACGACGGTGACCGGCATTTCGTACCCAAACAGTCCCGACCAGGCGACGACCTCGCTCCCGATTTCAGATGCACAGATTAGCGAATGGGAAACTACCGCAGCAGCTGGAGGTACGCTCGTCTGCACCAGCGGACTCTATACCATTTCTTCGGGAAGCGTTGATATCGGGCCAGTAAAGATACCTTGTGATCTTTCAGTGAGCGGCCGTTCGGTGGTAACGATACACGGCCATATATGGGTCACGGGCAATATTACCGTTCAAAATTCTTCAGTCGTAAAAATGGCTGCGTCCTTGGGCGCTAACAACGTGGCGATTATTGCTGACAATCCTTCAAACCGTCTCACGAGCAGTGAGATATCCGTACAAAATACCGCCGCGTTTCAGAATTCTGGAACGCCGGGCTCATTCGTTTTCTTAATCTCTCAGAACAACAGTGCGGAGAAGGGAGGAGAGGAGGCAGCATTCAGTCTGAGTAACAGCGCTTCTGCACTGGTCGCCTACGCCGCACACGGACTCATCCCGCTTAAAAATACTGTCTCCTTAAAAGAGGTTACCGCCTATAAGATACATCTTGAAAATTCAGCGAACGTCACCTATGACACCGGTCTCCCTAGCGCCGTATTCGAATCAGGACCAGGGGGGAGCTGGAGCCTTGTCCCAGGCACCTACGCCATTACTCGCTGACCAGCGTCTGTAGCCTGCTATCATATGGGCCTATGCTTATAGTTGCAAACTGGAAGGCCTACGTGGAAGACATACGGAAAGCGAAGTCGCTGCTTGCGACGAGTAAAAAACTCGCTCGCACAAGCGACATCACCATTGTGCTCGCGCCGCCCGTGCCTTTTCTCGGCGTGCTCGCCGCAAACAACAAATCGAAAATTGCTTTCGCTGCGCAAGATGTCTCGGCGACGACCGGCGGAGCACAGACTGGTGAAGCAACCGCGCAGGCGTATGCCGCAGCTGGGGCGACGTATGTGATCATCGGACATTCCGAACGGCGAGCACTCGGCGAGACCAATGCAATCATCGCCGAGAAACTTGCGCATGCTCTTGCGCATGGCCTCACCCCCATCCTCTGCGTCGGTGAACATGAGCGCGATGGGGAAGGGCGCTATCTCGCTTACGTGCGCGAAGAAATTACACTTGCTCTTGAGCCGCTTACCGCAAAAGAACGTTCGCAGGTAATCGTCGCGTACGAACCACTCTGGGCAATCGGGAAAACCGCCGCTGACGCAATCGAGTCCAATGACCTTGCGGAGATGACGCTCTACATCCGAAAAGTACTCGCGGAGCTTCTGCCTGGAAAAAGTTCGCGCCATTCATTCGTTCTCTACGGCGGTTCCGTCGAGCCGGGAAATATCCGCGCGCTTGCGGCGGACTCCGGCGTCGAAGGATTTCTCATTGGGCACGCGACGATCGATCCCTTCACCTTTTCAGCACTCGTGAAGCAGCTTACCTAACGGGATGCGTCCCGTTAGAAATAACGAACCCGTCTGTTAAAATTATTACGAACATGAACTGCATTATCACTAATCAGATAGGTCACAACATCTCCCTAGCGATGTTCGTGTTCTATTTCTAACGGGATGCGCACCATTCGCGACATTCAAATATTTGAAAACATTCCGATACTCGTGCGGGCAGCACTGAACGTCCCTATTGAAAACGGCGAGGTCATAAATGACTATCGCTTACGCCGCGCCGTGCCGACTATAAAATATCTTGCCGCACGTGGCGCAAAAGTCGTACTCATCGGACACCTCGGGGAACAGGGGACAGAGACCCTCGAACCTGTAGCAAGAGCGCTCGGAAAACTTCTTTTGGGTGTCTCGTTTTTCGGCGAGACGGTCGGCGTCCGCGCGCGCGCGGCAATCCGCAACCTCGCGCCAGGCCAAGTGCTCGTGCTCGAAAACTTACGACGAAACAAAGGGGAGATTGCAAATGATCGCACGTTCGCACACGAGCTCGCCGCGCTCGCCGATATCTTTGTTGAGGATTCTTTTGATACGTGTCACCGCGCACACGCGTCAATCATCGGCGTCCCCGAGCTCCTGCCGAGCTATGCTGGACTCCTTCTTGAAGAAGAAGTCCGCGAATTATCACGAGCACTTATGCCCATACACCCTTCGCTCGCCGTCATCGGCGGAGCGAAATTCAGCACGAAAGAAGCCGTGCTCACGACGCTGCTAAAAACGTACGACCATGTCTTCGTCGGCGGCGCGCTCGCGAATGATTTTCTCAAAGTGGCGGGACACGAGGTGGGGAAATCACTTGTTTCAAATGCAGATGCTAACGCTATCAAAAAACTCTTAGCAAATCCGAAACTCGTCATACCCATAGACTCCCTCGTCATCTCGGCAACTGCTGTTGGCACACCAACAGAGCGCGCGGGAGCGCGTGTCGCAACGGCGGGAGACGTACGGACTGATGAAGTGATCCTCGACCACGGCCCGGGAACCTCGGCACTCCTTTTCAGCCTCGCGCAAAAATCAAAAACGATTCTCTGGAACGGTCCCTTGGGGAATTATGAAAACGGATTTATCGACGCGACCGACGCCTTTGCACGGGCGGTTGCAGCCTCAGGTGCGCACTCGGTCATCGGCGGAGGCGACACGATCGCTGCGATAGAAAACCTCGGACTCTTACCGCACTTCTCATTCGTCTCCACCGGCGGCGGCGCGATGCTCGACTTTCTCGCGAAAGGAACTCTCCCAGGCATCAAGGCGATCTCTTCTCACCCGAGCAACTGACGTATTTTTTCGGCGATCGTGACGAACTCACTCCGTGCTGAGTCGTGCTGCGGCCAAAAAGAGAATTCATTTCTGTCGTGACGCGGGATGATGTGAAAGTGCAGGTGAAAAACAATCTGGCCCGCCGCCGCGCCGTGATTGGAGTTGATGTGCACACCGTGTGCGCCGACAGAGTTACGCACAGCAGGAGCGATCTTCCGCACGGTGCGCATCACCGCGACGAGTGTGCCATCGTCTACATCGAAAATATTCTGTACCGGCTTCTTGGGTACCACGAGAGTATGTCCGGGTGCTGCGGGTTTCACATCGAGAAAAGCGATGGTCTCGGCATCTTCGTACACGATGTCCGCAGGGATTTCGCGCCGGATGATTTTCATAAAAATGGTATCTTCCATTTCAGAAGTATACCCCGTGAGATAGATGTTTCTAAAGACGAGATGCCTCTGGCAATAACTTATCGGACCAAGGAGAATATGGACAGCGAAGGCGGGATAAATTATCTCATGGGGTATACAATAGCGTTCACATGTTTCCGCTCCATGACCCACTCGATGCGGTGCTCCGCGGCGAACTCGACGCACACGACGACCTCACCGCGGCACTCTTAGTGCGCCGTGGCGTCCTGACGAAAGAAGAAGCGGAAAAGTTTTTGAATCCGTCTTACGATGAGCACCTGCACGATCCGTTCCTGATGGTCGACATGCGCAAAGCAGCCGAACGATTTGCTGCTGCGATTCTGGCGAAAGAAAAGATTGCGGTTTGGAGCGACTACGACTGCGACGGCATTCCGGGCGGCGTGCTGCTGCACGACTTTCTGAAAAAAGCTGGCGCTGATTTTGAAAACTATATTCCACACCGACATGACGAAGGGTACGGCATGAATGTCGGCGGCATCGAGCAGCTCGCAAAGAGGGGAGTGAAGCTCATCGTGACGGTCGACTCGGGCATTACCGATGTCGTTCCGGTCGCGCGTGCGAAAGAGCTCGGCATGGACGTCATCATTACCGACCACCACCTCCCGGGAGAAAAATTACCCGATGCCTTCGCGGTCGTGAACCCGAATGCCCGTCCCGTTAGAGATAAGGCACCCGAGGTGCCTGGCTCGCCGGAGGCGAGCGCCTCTAACGGGACAAGCCCCGACGAGACGTATCCGTTCCGTAGTTTGTGCGGCTCGGGTGTCGCGTGGAAACTCGTCTGTGCGACACTTGCTGTTGCTCCAACACTCCGCGAGAAAGTTCCGGTCGGGTGGGAGAAGTGGCTTCTCGATATGGTCGGACTCGCGACCATCGCCGACATGGTGCCGCTTACAGGTGAGAACCGTGTGCTCGCCACCTACGGGCTCAAAGTGATGCGTAAGTCACCGAGGATCGGGCTTCAAAAATTATGCCGCGGGATGCGGGTGGAGCAGCACTCGATCACTGAAGACGATGTCGGCTTCATGATTGCGCCACGCGTAAATGCCGCGAGCCGGATGGGCAATGCGCGCGATGCGTTCCAACTCTTCACGACCGCCGATGAAAACGAAGCGGACGAACTTGCAAAGAAATTGGAGAAGTTGAACCGCGAGCGAAAGGCTCAGGCGGGCGCGATCACGCGCGCGGTACACACGCGACTCAAAGAACGCGGCGAGATGCGCAGCATAATCGCACTCGGCGATCCTGACTGGCGACCCGCACTTCTCGGACTTGTTGCAAACACGATTGCAGATGAATATGAGCGGCCAGTATTTTTATGGGGGAGGGAAGGGAACATGCGTTTGAAAGGATCGGTACGAAGCGGCGGCAGGACGCACATTATGGAACTCATGCGCGCGACAGAAAAAGCATTCGTCAAATTCGGCGGACATGCGGCGGCGGGCGGTTTCGCCGTCCACGATACCGAAGTATTTTTTCTTGAAGACCGGCTCGTCGAAGCGCATACGAAAATGCTGAAAGGGAAAACAGCTGAAGACAGCTTGGTGCAGCGCGCCGATGCGCACATCACGCCGGAAGAAGCGACGACGTCATTTCTTTTAAAAATTGAGAAGCTCGCACCTTTTGGCCAGCAAAATGCGAAGCCGGTATTCCTTTTGCGCGAAGTGATCGTGCGAGAGATTTCACGCTTCGGAAAAGGGGAGGAGCATTTGAAATTGAAGATCGTGTCAGCTGACGGCTCCGGACGCACCGTCGAAGCGGTTACGTTTTTTGTAAAAGGATCAATCGCTCGAGCGGCGGAGAAGCTCACGGCGGGCGGACAAGCAAATCTGATCGCGCATCTTGAGCGCGACACCTTCTCGCGCGGGAACCCGGTGCGCCTGCGACTTCTCGACATCAAATTGATATGATGAGCGGCATGACTCATTTCACAATCCATACAGATGGAGGTTCACGAGGAAATCCTGGCCCCTCTGGGGCCGGGGCGATGATCCGCGATGCGCTTGGAAATTCTGTTGCGAGCGTTTCAAAATTTCTCGGAATACGCACCAACAATTTCGCCGAATACGAAGCAGTCATCCTCGCATTTGAAGAGCTCGCAAAACTCGTCGCGCCAACAAAGAGGGGAGCGACCACTGTCGCTGTGAAGCTCGATAGCGAACTCATCGTGAAGCAGATGAACGGCGTCTACAAGATAAAACACCCGGTCATGAAGGCGCAGTATGCGCGACTCATGCAGGCCGCGGCAACATTCGGCAAAGTTACGTTCACGCACGTCTTCCGCGCCGAAAATTCCGACGCCGACGCTCTCGCCAACGCCGCGATGGACCGCGCCACATAACAATCGCCGTTTATGAAGTAGAATAGTGCTGATGACTAAATATATTCTCCACGGGGGATTCACTCGAAAAGACAATGAATCAAACAGGGCTTTTTATAAAGAGCTTGTGCGGGACGTACCCGATGGAAGTACCATTCTTTTAGTGTATTTCGCATCACGAGAACAGGACAATTCCGAAAAATTCAAAGAGAATGTCGAACGCATACGGAATCAGTCCGGCGGAAAAAATTTTAGTTTTCTTATGGCAACACACGATACTTTCCTCGATCAAATCAAACAGTCTGGCGCACTCTACTTGGGTGGCGGCAGTACGAACAAGCTCGTAGATGTCCTGCGCACATATCCCGATTTAAAACCACTCGTCGCGGGGAAGACGGTTGCAGGATCTTCCGCAGGCACATACGCGTTGGCACGACTCGGCCCTTCTCACGACGGAGAAAAAGTGCGCGAAGGACTTGGTCTCGTACCGGTGCGGGTTATCTGCCACTACGAAAGCCCGGATTTGCCGCCGAATGAGAAAGCGGTTTCGCTGTTAAAAGAAACTGCCCCAGAACTAGAGTTGGTACCTCTACGGGACTTTGAATGGAGAATGTTTAACTTCTGATGGAATTTTTAATCGCTATCGTTTCGGGATTTGCGAGCGGAGTATTTCTCCGCTCGCTTTTCTTTTTTGGTTCGACTTCGCTCACCACAAGTAGCCTGGCGCCGACTGTGTTCGCACTGCTTCTGTTTGTGCTTTTTGCGGGAGCAGCATTTTTAAAGCCGCGCCTTGTGTACTCACTTGGCGCGGCTTTCTGTTTATTTGTTGCGCTCGGCATGCTGCGCGAATCAATCGCTGACACACCACTGCCCGATACTTTCGCGCGAGACCTGCAGCATCGCGTCTCCTATGAAGGAGTCGTCGTTGCCGACCCCGACGTGCGCGACGCGAATCAACGTGTGGAGATTCGCATCGAGAGCGGGGGAGTGGCGACGACGATGCTCGCCATTGCGCCGCGACACCCGAGCGTTTCGGTAGGTGACCATATATATGTATCGGGAACACTCGCCGTGCCCAAGCCATTTGCCGACGACAATGGAAGAATCTTTCGATACGACAAATACCTCCAGCGCGACGGAGTGCGCTTCCTACTCAACTTCGCGTACCTGCGCATCACTGAAGAAGCACCCTGGTATTCACTGCCTGCGCTACTCGCGCGAATCAAACATGCGTTTCTCGACGGACTCACGGCGACGCTCCCCGAACCCTACACCTCACTTGCAGGCGGCATCGTGATAGGAGGGAAGTCTGGGCTCGGGAAAGAATTGCAGAATGACTTCATCCGCAGCGGCCTCGTACAGATCATCGTCCTCTCCGGCTACAACGTCATGATCGTCGCGGAGTGGGTCATGAGTGCGCTCGCCCTCACGAAACTCTCACGGCGATGGCGAGCGGCGGCGGGTGCCTGCGCCATTCTCATATTCGTTGGCATTGCGGGAGCTTCAGCGACCGCGCTGCGCGCCGCACTCATGGCAATCATCGCACTCTATGCGCGCGCGAGCGCGCGCACCTACACCGCCGGTCGTGCCCTTTTCCTCGTCGTACTGCTCATGCTTCTGTGGAATCCGCTCTATCTCGTCTTCGATCCGGGCTTCGGACTCTCGGTTGCGGCAACCGCAGGACTCATCTGGCTTACTCCTGTCATCGAGCCGTTCTTGCGTATCAAAAATGCCTTTTGGAAAAGTGCGCTTGCGACGACGCTCGCCGCACAAGTCGCCGTCCTTCCACTCCTTTTATATGACACCGGCAATCTCTCGCTCGTCGCACTACCAGCAAATCTGCTCACGATATCGCTCGTTCCGCTCGCTATGGGTTTCTCCGCGCTCGCAGGTTTCGCAGGAATGCTCTTTCACTCAATCGCGCCGCTCTTGGGGATCCTGCTCGCATTCCCAGCATATCTCGCCACCAAGACACTGCTCTTTATCGCACACGAATCAGCCGCGCTTCCTTTCGCAGCTTTTACGCTTCCGCTCTTTCCATTCTGGCTCGTGCTCGTCGCTTACGCGATACTTATCTATTTCGCTTCCTCAAAACGCTTTTCGACGACGCTCCAATTGAGATTGGAAAAGAAAGCCTCGATATAATTCTTCTTCTCCGCGGGGACGTAGTCCACCATAAAGGCGTGCTCCCAAAGGTCGAGAGCGAGAATGATCGGTAGTCCAGAGAGCTGCCCGACTTCGTGATCATTTACAAAGACCGCGTGAAGCGTCTGTGCAGAAGGATCGGCATAGACGACGACCCAGCCGATACCACGGCTTCCGGCGACTTCCTTCACATGTGCTTCAAGTCCGCTGCCACCTGTGGTGAGCGAAGTCGAACCATATTTCTCGGCAACTGCCTTCGCAAGAGCGCTGTCGGCAGAGGAGGGGACCGAACCACCCTCAAATTGCGTAAAGTAGTACTCATGCATGCGCATACCGTCAAACTCAAAAGCGAAACGGCGGCGCAATTCCGCGACAATGTACGCATCGAGCTCAAGCGTGCCAGCACGAACAGCGGCAAGCTTTTCCATGATCAGATTCGCATGCTTCACGTAACCTTCATAAAGCGCGAGATGCACCTTGATCTGTTTTTCTGAAAGTCCGTTTAGAGTAGGTAGATTAAATGCTTTGATTGGGTAGGTCATGAGATAAAATCTATCATATGCAAAGCGAACTGCCGAGACGTTTTTACTTCCTCCTTCTTAGCGTCCTCCTTGTGGGAAATATCAGCGTGTATCACGTACTGCTTGCGCCGCGAGTGCTTACCGCGGTGCCGCTCGATGTGGGGAAGGGTAGCGCGACCTTATTTCACACGCCGAGCGGCGCGACAATCCTCATCGACACCGGCCCCGATGCGAGCATATTGCGCGCGCTCGGAAAAGAGCTACCGCCATGGCAAAGGAGAATCGACGTGGTACTGCTTACCAGCGGGAAAAGCAGCGCCGTCGGCGGACTGCCAGATGTTCTCAGTCATTACCAAGTGACGCGGCAGATATCCCTGACGCACAGCCAGCGACTTACTTTCGGTACCGATACCTATATTGATATCGAGATACGCAAAAACGCCCCTGCGGGCGTTTTTGTCTCGGACGGAGGAACCGTCACGAAGATTAAAAACTAGATAGCTCCGGCCTTCTTGAGTGCTGCGAACGCACCGTTCTTCTTGATGGTCTTGAGACCCTTTACTGAAATATCGACGATAACCGTCTTCTTGAGCTCCGGCACGTAAATGCGGCGCTTCTGGAGATTTGCCTTTCGGCGCACCTTGCCCGTCGGGTTAAATTGTGTCGCGCGGGTACGGTTAGAGTACCGACCGCCAATTTGCGTGCTCTTTCCGGTAATTTCGCAGGTTCTTGCCATAGTTGTCGCATGGTAGCATAGGATACGAAACCAGCAAACATGGACACCCTCCTTTCACTTGTCGTTCTCATCCTTTCGGTTATCGCCCACGAGGTCGCCCACGGCTACGCGGCCAATTCCCTCGGTGACCCGACCGCGCGCCTCGCCGGACGCCTGACGCTCAATCCGCTCCCACATATCGACCCCATGGGCTCGATCGTCCTCCCAGCACTTCTCGTCTTCACACACTCGCCGATACTCTTCGGCTGGGCGAAACCGGTACCCTACAATCCCTACAATCTGCAAAATCGGCGATGGGGAGAGATGCTCGTTGCGGGCGCCGGCAGCGCGACCAACCTCTTTCTCGCGCTCATCTTCGGACTTCTCGTGCGGTACGGCTCGGCGGCAGGATTTGATGCGAGCGCACTCTCGCTTGCTGCGACAATCGCTTTCGTCAATCTCTTCCTCGGTTTTTTCAATCTCATCCCGTTTCCGCCGCTCGATGGTTTTACCGTGCTGCGCGGCGCGCTTCCGTGGCACCTCGCTACTGGACTCGGCCGTTTTGAACACCAAGTCCGTACCGCAGGCGCGCTCTCACTCGTCCTCTTTCTTATTGTCTTCTCCTATATCCTCTCCGGACCGTTTTTCAGTTTCGTCACCTGGGTCTTTATGCTCGTCTCAGGCAGTGGGGTATAGTACGCCTATGGACTTCAATAAAATCCCCAAGCAATTCTGCGAAAATGTCGCCGCCGGACACTCGGAAGAAAATTTCGTCATGATCATGAGCGTCGGAGAAACAGCGCAAGCCTACGCGCTCACGCCACCGCACATGAAGCGACTCGTACAGAGCCTCGCTCATCAAATCGACGAATACGAAAAGAAATTCGGCACGATTCAAGCAAAATGGTCACCAGGCATCGAGAGCCCGATTCAATCGAAAGACATTAAGGGGAGCGGGGCTTAGGGTACGTCCACAAAAATTGTATTACACATGTGCGTGACGACAGTGCGGGGCAGCGACTGGTATACTGAAGACAATGGAGTACCACGTTCCGCAATTCATCGAGGTCGAAGATAAGATCATTGGGCCGCTGACCCTGCGTCAATTCATTTACATTGCAGGTGCGACCGGACTTTGCGTCACCTTCTTTGCTTATTTTTCATTCATCTTCGCCGTCTTGTTCTCGCTACCGGTTGCAGCGTTCGCAGCGGCGCTCGCATTCTATCGGGTAAACGGAAAATCATTTATCGAAATGCTCGAAGCCGGTTTTAATTACTACGTAGGCGCAAAACTCTTTCTCTGGAAGCACCATGAGCCTATGCAGTCGGAAAAGAATGTCACGGCCGCCGCAGCGGCGGCCGTGGAAGCAGAAGCAGCGCTCAAAAAAGCCGCCCACACCCCGAGACTGACACGCGGAAGACTTTCCGATCTCGCTTGGTCGCTCGATGTCACCACACCACATAAAGAATCCTGATATGACTGAAAAACCCGCAGGTGCGACGCAACAATTCGTTCCGGTCAAAGAGATCCGGAACGGTACGATCATCCTCAAAGACGGCGGGTACCGTGGCGTACTCCTCTGTTCTTCCATAAACTTCGGACTTAAATCCGCTGACGAGCAGCACGCGATCACGCTCGGCTTTCAGAATTTCCTCAACACGCTCGATTTCTCGATACAGATCGTGGTGAACTCTCGCAAGATGGATTTGCGCCCGTACCTTGCCTTACTAGAAGGGAAGGAGCCGGAACAAAAGACCGAGCTCATGCGGATACAGCTGCGCGAATACATCGAATTCGTACGTTCCTTCACTGACCAGGCGAACATCATGACCAAGTCGTTCTATATTGTCGTACCGTTCGCGCCGCATGTCTCCGCCGCGCGCGCCGTCGGCTTCCTGCGTCGCGAGAGCGCCGGGGCGAAAAGCGCGGCAGCGGCGACTTCCTTCGAAGAAGATCGCGCACAACTTGAACAGCGTCTTTCGCTCGTCATCGGCGGCTTAGCTGGTACCGGCGTCCGCGCAGTCCCTCTCGGCACTGAAGAAGCCATCGAGCTCCTCTATCGCTCTTTCAATCCGGGAGAGCTCGAAAACCCTATCCGCTTAGATAATTAATATGGCACTGCTTGATTTCCTTGGTCGAAAGAAAGAAGAGGCACCGGCGATCATCCCGGTTCTGCCGTCCGATATCTACCGCCAGGGCTCCCTGGACCTTGTTGACACGATCGCTCCGGCAGCACTCAAGATAAGTTCGCGCGAAATCGAGCTCGGAGAAAAGTTTGCCCGGGTGTTCTACACGATTTCATACCCACGATTCCTTTCTGATAGTTGGTTTTCGCCCGTCATCAATCTCGACAAAGTGCTCGATATTTCCATATTCATCCATCCGATAGAGACCGAGGTCGCACTCCGTGGCTTCCAGAAGAAAGTTGCCGAGGTTCAGAGTCAGATCAGCGAACGTGAAGCGAAAGGACTCGTCCGCGATCCACTGCTCGACACTGCGTACCAGGATCTCGAAACGTTGCGTGACAATCTGCAGCAAGCTCAGGAAAAACTTTTTGACGTCGGGCTCTACCTCGCGCTCTACGGTGACACCAAAGAAGAGATCGATAAGACGGAAGGGGACATCCGCGGCATCCTCGACGCGAAGCTCGTCTACACCAAGCCGGCGCTCTTCCAGCAGGAACAAGGCTTCCGCTCGTGCCTCCCGCTCGGCACCGACGAGCTCCTCGTCAATTCGAAACTCGATTCCGCACCGCTCTCGTCGCTCTTTCCTTTCGTGTCTTTCGACCTCACGAGCGATCGCGGCATCCTCTACGGCATCAATCGCCACAACTCATCCCTCATCCTCTTCGACCGCTTCTCGCTCGAGAACTACAATTCCGTCATCTTCGCGAAATCCGGCTCCGGAAAGAGCTATGCAACGAAGCTCGAGCTCCTGCGCTCACTCATGTTCGGCACCGACATCATCGTCATTGATCCCGAGCGCGAATACGAGCAGCTCGCGGAAGCGACGGGCGGACGCTCATTCCATATATCGCTCTCTTCCGAGCATCACATCAACCCGTTCGACCTGCCTCCGGTAAAAGAAGACGAAGACCCGAAGGACATCCTGCGTTCCAACATCATCGCGCTCGTCGGACTCTTCCGCATCATGCTCTCCGGATTGAGTCCGGAAGAAGACGCCATCATCGACCGCGCCATCAGCGAGACCTATGCGCTCAAAGACATTACCGGCGACGCCGATTTTACCGGTGCGGAATCGCCGTCGCTCTCCGACTTCGAACAGGTACTCTCCGGCATGGAGGGAAGCGAATCGCTCGTCGAGCGTCTTTCCAAATACACGCGCGGTACCTGGGCAGGATTCCTCAATCAGCCGACAAACATAGACCTCAAGCAGCAATTCGTCGTCTTTTCGGTGCGCGACATGGAAGACGAGCTGAAGCCGGTCGCGATGTATATCATCACGCACTACATCTGGAATGCCGTGCGCCATGACCTGAAGAAGCGCCTACTCGTCATCGACGAAGCCTGGTGGATGATGAAGAGCGAAGACACTGCCTCGTTCCTTTACTCCGTCGCGAAACGCGGTCGTAAATACTACCTAGGTGTCTGTACCATTACCCAAGACGTCGAAGACTTCTTGAAGAGTCCCTATGGGCGGCCGATCCTCACAAACTCATCGCTACAACTATTGCTCAAGCAATCGCCGACAACGATTGATGTCCTGCAACAGACCTTCAACCTGACCGATGAAGAGAAATATCTCTTGCTCGAAGCGGGGGTGGGGGAGGGACTCTTCTTCGCGGGACTCAAACACGTCGCGATAAAGATCGTCGCAAGCTACACCGAAGACCAGATCATTACTTCCGACCCTTCACAGGTTCTTGCTATCAAACAGGAGAAGGACCGCCATGCCCTCACGAAGAATCAGTAAGCCGCCCGAGGCGATGACATGGACGAAGGCGACGCCCGTTCTCGCGGTCGCAATCGTCTTTGATATCCTCCGATTCATAAGCGAGCAATTTTGGTTTTTCGGCCCATCCTTCGCCGCGGTCTATTGCACCGCGAAAGCGGCCGCAGTGGTTGGCGGTGGCGCGACTGCAGTAAAAGTCGCCGGCATGTTTTGCGGATCAGCAGCCGCAGCAGCAGGATCCCTCGGCTCACCACTCTTCGCGACATTTGGCATCATTTTGGCTATGGCACTCGGACTCATGGGGTGGCTCACAATCGTTCTTTGGATACTGGGAACAAATGCGCGCCTGTTCGAAGAAAACATCCTTTGGTTCGGAGGGAGTCTTATCCTCAGCGAAGTTCCCATTCTCGGTTCGCTGCCGGCACTTACCGCTACAGTACTAAGGATGTATCGCACGCAAATCAAAAACGACGAAAAGACCTTGAAAAAATATCATTCGGAGAATGCTGCTGCGGAGATTCAAGAACGCCAGCAACGCGCCGCTGAAATGAGACAGTTCCAAGAAGTTCCGGCGAACGCCGCTCAACAACAAGAAGTGATGGAGATGGAGGAGGGAGGGGAAGAGGGTGAGGAATCTACCGGCACACCAGCGAGTGTCTTGCGTTTCCCTTCGGAGCGGGCAGGGAAGACGTCGCGAGGAAAAAATATCCCCGACGAACTGCGCAAAGCGGCATAAGTATTCCAGAAAGGCTATATACTAGGAGCATGAGTTCCTATCTCTTCGCTGCTTTTTTCATTCTCGCGCTCCTGCCGTCGACTGCCGACGCGCAATCCCTCGGGAGCGGCGCCGACAGCGCATCCTTTACGGTCTCGGCGCGCCCACAATACCCGACACCATACGGACAGGCGACGATCTCTCTCCTCTCAAATACTCTCGATCTTGCCAATGCCGTCATGACCGTCGCACTCGCCGGAAAAGAATTCTACCGAGGTGCTGTACAGCCCCTCAGCATCCCGCTCGGGAAAGCAGGAAGTGTCACAAACGTAAAAGTAACGATTTCTTCAAATGGTGTGCCCTATGTCCAGTCGATATTCATCCAGCCGCAAGACGTCGTACTTGTCGCTGAGCCGATCTCTTCGGCACCGTCGCTCTACCTTGGTAAGCCCTTGATACCACTCCAGGGGAGCGTGCGCGTCGTTGCGATGGCGAACTTCCAAGATGCGCGAGGGAAGACGCTCGCGCCCAATACGCTCTCATACGCATGGTCGGTCGACGACCGACAGATCGCAAATTCCTCGGGCATCGGGCGGACGGCAATCTTGGTCGCGTCGCCGCTCCAGTACCGCGCACGCTCGGTCTCCGTCGCGGTCACGAGCCCCAATGGAAGTCTCGTCGGTGGCGCGTCGCTCTCGCTTGCTGCGGAAGAACCTTCCCTCCGTATTTACCAGAACGATGCGCTGCTCGGCATCCTCTTCGACCATGCACTCCCCGAGCAATACGCTATTACCGGCGCTGAGGCGTCGTTGTTTGCCGCACCATTCTCCTTACCGACAACTAGTGGCTCACCACTTCTCCAATGGTTCTTAAACGGAGAATCGGCTCAAACGGGCAGCACCATAACGCTCCGACCGTCGGGAAATGGGGAAGGGACGGCGTCGCTCTCGGTTACCGCCTCGACTGGCAACTCCACGAC
Source organism: Candidatus Kaiserbacteria bacterium (assembly GCA_026396715.1). Classification (GTDB taxonomy): domain Bacteria; phylum Patescibacteriota; class Minisyncoccia; order Phycocordibacterales; family Phycocordibacteraceae; genus C7867-001. The sequence goes on along the minus strand of JAPLWH010000014.1, from coordinate 29,159 downwards.
CGCAAATACTAATCTCACTCTCTCTTTCGGCGCAGCGAAAAGCTTTAACCTCTTCGGCCTATGAGTCCCGTTAGAAATTCAAAACAATTTATGAATACCAAAACTATGCCGCAACGGCAGCACCCCAATTCCATTTCTAACGGGATGATGAAAAAAATACTACTGTCGTCTATATTCTTCCTCTTTATCGGACTCGTGCCGCATGTTTTCGCCGCTCAAGACTTTGTACCGCTCGCACCCATCCCGGGTCTTACTGAAGGGGGCGCCGCGACCTCGGGAAACCTCGCTGAGTTTTTCAATAATCTCTACAAATATCTCATCGGCCTCGCCGCGATACTCGCCATCATCGAGATTATCTGGGGCGGACTCGAGTACTCGACCCAAGACAGCGTCTCTTCAAAAAGCAATGCCAAGGAGAGGATTTACAATGCCATCGGCGGACTCATTCTTGTCCTCTCGCCAGTACTCGTCTTCTCCATCATCAATCCAAGCATCCTGAACCTCTCCTTGAGTCTCCCAGAGCTTGATCTGACTGCACCGGCAGTAAATTACGGGACACCAAAGCCAGTGGCTGACGCCACATCCAGTAACGGATCAGCGTTTAAACTGTACACGTGTTCAGATGACGGAAACTGTGACGCCGCAATAACATCTTGCAAGAACGATGGAGGTATCAGTGGGCAAACCTATTGTATCAACTCGAATAATCAAATCATTCCGAATGGGAAAAAAATCCTTGGCGGACTCCTTGGCGGAAGCGGGTGTAGCCAAGGTTTGGCTCTCGCTATCAAATGTGTCGGCACGACCCAGAGCATTTCATTCTAATTATGCGACGCACACTTATCATCACCAGCATCATCCTCGTCCTCCTCGGAGTCGGAGTGGCTGTCTATTTTTATTTCTTTTCGGCGACTACCGTTACCGTAACTCCCGATAATGGCGGTGGCTTACCGATAGCGGGGGAGAGTCCGACACCGATTACCGAAGAAACTCCTGCGCCGAGCTCGGCCACAGGTTCGCCGACCTCAGTCTCTGCACGACTCGTGAAGATAAGCGCCGGACCGGTCGTGCCGGGCGAAGTCGTTGTCGATACCAAAGCACCGAACGCAAGCTCCTCGCCGGAAGTTACCGTCAGCTACATCGAGCGGCAAAGCGGCAATATCTTTTCCTACAAAGTGGCGGCTTCGACACTCATGCGCACATCAAATAAGACTCTCCCCGGCATTCAGACAGCCGCATGGCTTCCCGACGCATCGATCGCTTTCGTACGCTATCTGTCGGGCGCCGACTTTTCCACCATCAACACCTACGCACTGCGTGCAAATGGCACGAACGGTTTCTTCCTATCGCAAAACATCTCTGACCTGGCGACTGCCTCGACGAGCGTACTCTCGCTCGCTTCGGGCGTAAACGGCTCCATCGCGTCGCTCTCGCACACGGATGGGACGCATTCCTCGACGATCTTCTCAACACCTCTTTCTGCAGCGCACGTCTCCTTTGCGGGAAAGAATCAGTACCTCGCGTTCACAAAACCTTCAGCGAAGCTTCCTGGAGACGCTTTCCTCGTCGACAGTGCTGGGCGGTTCTCCCGCATCGCCGGACCGGAAAACGGCCTCGCAGCCCTTGCAAGCCCGTCAGGGAAGTGGGTACTCGTCAGTTCTGTCCTCGATGAGGCGATGCACATGGAATTGGTAAACACTGTAACCGGCGCGACCATCCCGCTCCCGATAGCTACGATTGCCGATAAGTGCGTATGGGCAGCCGACGAATCTGCCATCTACTGCGGCGTCCCCATGAATCCGCCTCTTGAGGCTCGCTACCCCGACGACTGGTACCAGGGAGCACTTTCTTTCAATGACCGCCTCTGGAAGATACAGGTCGCGGACCGCTACGCGCAGCTAGTACTCGATTTCCCGCTAGAAGCAAAAGAATCTCTCGACGCGACCGCGCTCGCGATCAATCCAGCAGGCACCGTGCTCGTCTTCGTTAACAAGAACGACGGATCACTCTGGTCGTATCGACTCTAAGCGTTACGAAAGCACTGAGCGGCGCACATACCACTCCTGCAGGGCTCCCGCGAGGTTCGTCGTGATGAAATACAGCGCGATGGCGCTTGAAGCCGTATAGGAGATGGTCCCGATGATGAACGGGAAGACGTATTTCAGCTGCATGCCCATCACTTTCTGGAAATCTCCCTGCATGCCGCCGCCCGTCGAAGGCTTCATCGTCCCTGAAAGTGCCATGTGCGCCTGGAGGAATTGGGTCAGGCCGGCCAGTATCGCAAGCACGAGACTCTTGCCCGTGATGAGGATGAGTCCGAGGAATTCAAAGGAGACGGCGCTCGGCACAGGCGTAAAACCGTACAGCCGCGCCGTATTTATCACGGAAAGCGGTTCATAGAGGAAGACCCAGTAAAGCGCGAGGAGCACCGGGATCTGGATGAAAACCGTAAGGATACTCGCAAATGGATTAACCTTTTCTTCACGATAGAGCGCGAGTGTTTCAAGAGCCTCTTTCTCTTTGTCATCCTTGTATTTCTCTTTCAGCTCTTTGAGCTTCGGTTCCAGAGTCTTCATCGCAAGCTGGGTGCGCGCCGCCGAGAGCGAGAAGGGGAGTAGGACGAGCCGAATGACGATAGTAAGGAGGACGACGGCGATGCCCACGTCGGAACCGGGCACGAGCGCGACGAGCGCGACGAGCGCGTTGTAAATCGGATTATAAAAAACTGCGTGGAAGAAAGTTGATATCACAAAGCCATTCTACGCTACTACCGAATTTTAGAAAGAAGGACCGCGAGTTCCGCCTTGATATCCTGCACCGACATCTTGCTGACGGGTGCTTTTGGGAAAACGATAAGTGCGGGAGGCCGGGGAGCGAGGGCGCGCAGTGTCACAAGCACCCGTCGCTTTATAAGATGCCGGGTAACCGAGAGGCGCGCGACCTTTTTAGACACGATAACCGCGTAGCCGTGAGCCTCTTTAGGAAGGACGACGGAGAAGTTCACCGAGGAGAGTCGCCGGCCGCTTGAGAGCGCCGCGGGGAACTTCGCACGAGGAAGCCGCTCTCTTTGCGGGAACACGGAGATTAAACCGAGAGGCTTGCGCGACCGATACGACGACGACCCTGCAAAATCTTGCGGCCGGAGCTCGTTTTCGAGCGCACGAGGAAACCGTGCGTTGTTGCACGCTTACGTTTCTTCGGCTGGTAGGTTCGTTTGGACATAGGAAGTCAACAAATTAGGTTGTGCACATGATACTAACAGGTTCTCCCCGAAACGCCAGAGTGCCTTGTCTGCGGAAGAAGCGTATACTCCAAAGCACCATGAACAAAGGGGATCCGAAGGAGTTATGGGAGTACATGCTTACGCAAGTCGAACTTTCCATTTCTCCTGCAAATTTCAACACCTGGTTCCGCAATAGTTTCATCGTTAAGATAGAAGACGGCGTTTTGTTCGTCGGCGTCCCGAGCCAATTCTTCAAAGACTGGTATCTCAAGAAATTTCACACCCTCTTACTGAAGATTGTCCGCGACGTCTCCTATGAATTCCGCAATATCGAGTATCTCATCGTGAAAGATGAGAATCGTAAGGCGCCAAAAGAGGTAAAGAACACACGTGGCGCGCTCGAACTGCCTCTGGAGGATTTCTATATAAACAAGAGCGACAATCTAAATCCGCGCTACACATTTGAGACCTTCGTCATCGGCTCCTTCAATAATCTCGCCTACGCAGCGGCTCACGCAGCGCTTGAGCGACCCGGAATCACCTACAATCCACTCTTCATCTACGGCGATACTGGGCGAGGGAAGACACACCTCATCCAAGCGATCGGCAATCAGTACAAGAAGCAGTATCAAGGACGGAAAGTGTTCTATCTCACGTCGGAAAAATTCGTCGTCGATTACACCGACTCGGTGCAGGCGGGAACCGCAAACCGTTTCAAAGACAAATACCGCCAGTACGACCTCCTTATTATGGATGACGTCCAATTCCTCTCTAAAAAGGAAAAGACGCAGGAAGAACTCTTCCATCTCTTTAATGCACTCTATGATACGAACAAGCAGATCATCTTCTCTTCCGATCGCCCTCCATCAGCCATACCTGATATCGCTGAGCGCCTAAAAGGCCGTCTCGCGAGTGGTATGGCTGTGGACATAGGTGAGCCTGACCCAGAGTCTCGTATGGCCATTGTACGCAAGAAGGCGGCCTCTCACGGCGTATTACTCTCGAATGAGGTGATTGAATACGTCGCAACCTCTATGAATGGCTCCATACGGGAATTGGAAGGTATGGTAAATAGCATCATCTGTCAGGCACAAGTGAAGGGTCTCGCGCCGGATATCGCGGAAGTACGCCAATCCCTTCGCTCATTTAGCCGCCCCCAGAAAAATATTTCCGTGAAAAATGTCGTCGATAAAGTGGCTGAATTCTACGGTATTGATGAGGAAAGTATTTATGAGAAGACCCGCCGTAGGGAAGTGGTCCGCCCGCGTCAGATCATCATGTATATCCTCCGTGAGGATTTTCATATATCCTACCCAACGATCGGCACAAAACTCGGTGGCCGTGATCACACGACAGTTATCCACTCCTGTGAGAAGATAAAGCGAGAAATGCTTGTGGATAGTGACCTCTTACAAGAGATTCAAAATATTCGCACCCTTCTTGTATGACATCTACCCAGTACCTATTAACACCTTACGTAAAATACTCAGCGCTAAATACCGCGCACCTAAAGCGTATTTCTTATTTATCCACTTATCAACAGCCCTAATAAGAATCGTATGATTATTTCCATAGAAAAAAAGAAATTCTCAGAGGCTGTGCATACGGTCGCTCGATTTGCTGAAAGAAAGAGTGCGACGCTGCCAGCACTTTCCTCAATACTTATTATTGCAGGGGATGAGGGTATAAAGATGCGCGCAACAAATCTTGAGACAGGTATTGATCTTAAAATTGAAGGAGTGTGTATAACAAAAGGAGTTGTTGCTATTCCGGCGACGATATTACAACAAATTGCCGGCTCTTTTACTCAAGAAGGAAAAATAACTATTGAACATACGGGCGATACTATTTCCATAATAAGTGGAAATAGTAAAAGTTCTATAAAGACGATTCCTTATGAAGATTTTCCATCTATACCGTTTCCTGAAAACCCTAAAAATAGAATCGTGCTTCCTGGAGTTCTTCTCCGTTCTTTATTTACTTCCATCGCCTCCTGCGCATCTTCCTCAACAGTCCGTCCTGAATTAGCGAGTATCTATCTTTCTATTGAAGGGGGAGTAATGACGGCGGTTGCGACGGATTCTTTCAGACTCGCGGAGAAAAAAATTCCTCTGACAAATAAGGGGACTCAAGGGAAATTCCTTATTCCGGCGAAAAACGCGCTTGATATAGCGCAAGCACTGCCGGATAACGACATCATCATGTCATTTGATGAGCATCAGTGTGCCTTTGTTGGCGATATGGGAATGGTGGTCTCTCGTCTCACCAATGCGGTATATCCTGACTATCGGCAGATCATACCGAAAGAATCAATCGTAGAGGCGGTTGTGCTCAGGAAGGATTTTGAAAGTGCTTTAAAGAGAACAACAATCTTTTCTGATTCTTTTCAAAAAGTACGTATGAGTTTTGATCCTAAGAAAAATACGTTCTCTCTCTTTGCGCGAAATGCAGACGTTGGAGAATCAGTAGAAGCGCTGAATGCGCAGATAACAGGGAGTGCCCTCGAGCTTTCTTTTAATCATAGGTATCTTTCAGCAGTGTTGGCACTAACCTCATCCGAGAGTCTCTCGCTGGTTGCTGCAGGGATAGGGCGCCCGCTCATTATAAAAGGTGTCGGTGACACTTCACTCCTCTATCTCGTCTCTCCGATGAATCAGTAGCCCTACAGAGGGAGTGTCGGTTCTGGTTGAGTAAAAGAGATAGGGACGAATATCTGGGGATTTGAGAAAAGTTCTGGATGGCTCGCATACCAAGCCGCAATACCATACTCCCAATACGCGAATTGAGGATCTACGGCGGGATTTGCAGAAGGTGAACCTTGAGGGCTGTTTTTATCCGTCCAATACAGCAAGCTGTGAGGTGTGAAGGATCCGTTCTGGTCTGGTATGCGCCAATTTCCTTGCAGCATTTGAGGAACGGAGCCGAGGATGGTGCTCGGCTCATTGAAATACGTCTTTGGGTATTTTGAAAGCGCGTAGGCCATTACTTCATGCCACATTGGCGCTGCGATGAAACCAGCGACCGACTTCACCATGGCGCTGTTGTCGTTGTTTCCGGCCCAGACACCGATTGCGATGGAGGGGGTGTAGCCGATGATCCATGCGTCTCGAGTGTCGTTTGTCGTACCAGTCTTTACTGCGACGTCGTATCCGGAGAATGAAAGAGGGGAGTTGAGGGGGTATTCCGGCAGACGAGCCGGTGCGTCGGAGAGCATGGCGGAAACATCGTTTGCGATAGTCGCGGGGAGCACTCTTGATTGTTGAGGGGTGTATCCGTCGAGAACAGCACCGCTTGCATCACTGACTTCGAGTATGCCGGTCGGCGTATTTCTTACGCCCTCATTCGCGAAGGTGGCGTACGCGCCAGTAAGATCGAGAAGGTGGACTTCGCCACCGCCGAGCACGAGCGTGAGGCCGTACTGATTCGGATCGCCGAGCGTTGCGAGGCCAAATGACTTCGCAAATGCGACAGCATTTTGTATGCCGACCAAATAGAGAGCTTTGATAGCGGGGATGTTGATCGACTGCGCGAGCGCGGTTTCGAATGTCATCGGGCCACGGAAGTTCCCGTCGTAATTTTCCGGTGCGTAGCAGGGGGGAATGTTATTCGTGACGTCCGATGGCTGACAGGCGGTTGAGAACTGTGTCGGCACGTCGAACACAACCGTGTCGCGCGTGTAGCCGCGCAAAAGAGCGAGCGCATAGATGAAGGGCTTCATCGCGGAACCCGGCTGTCGCGAAGCGAGTGTGGCGTTGTATTGGCCATCAATCTCTTTATCAAAGAAATTCCGCGAGCCGACCATCGCCAGTATCTGGCCGCTCTGAGGGTCGAGCGCGACGAGCGAAGCATTTGTCGCTTTGAACTTCTTCACGTTTTCAAGCGCGTACTGATTTATGATTGATTCGGCTTTTACCTCGAGATCCGCGTCGAGCGTTGTGATGACCTTCAGCCCCGACATGAGAGCTGGCGAGCCGTACTTTTCTTTGAGCTGGCTGAGGATGTAGAAAACGAAGTGCGGCGCAACGATGATCGAGGTTTGTCCGGTCGGTGCGAAGGATACGGTCTCTGCGCGCGCATCTGCGTACGCCGCAGCATCTATAAAACCGAGTGTGTGCATTCGCTCGAGTACGAGGTCTTTACGGGCGGCAAGTTCGGTTTTATGCGCTCCGTATGGGGAGTAGTAAGAAGGGGCTTGGATCATCGCCGCGAGATAGGCGGCCTGCGCGAGTGAGAGATCTTTTGCCGGCTTGCCGAAATACGTTCCCGCGGCAGCCTCGATGCCGTAGAGTGTTCCGCCGTAGGGGATACTGTTGAGGTAGGTCTCAAGGATCTGATCTTTTGAATAGGCTTGCTCCATCTTGATCGCGAGCATCCATTCATTGATCTTGCGTGTGATACTTTTTTTATTCGTGAGCAGCTCATTTTTTACGACTTGCTGCGTGATTGTCGAGCCACCCTGCGAGAGCGCACCGCCGAGTGCATCGATTAGGATCGCCCGAAGGATGGACGTGAAGCGGATGCCGCCATGTTCATAAAAACTAGAGTCCTCGATCGCGATAGTCGCATGTATTGTGTGCGGCGAAATGGAGGCAAGCGGGACGACGTTGCGTTTCGCGTCCCTATTGTAGTCGTAGAGCAGTACTTGCCCGGTGCGATCATAGATTTTTGTCGATTGATCGATTTGTCGGGAGGAGAATGAAGCGATGTCTGGTACGGGGGTGGTGGCGACCAAAAGGAGAATCCCTCCGCCGATAAGGAATCCGACACCAAAGAGTGCGAGCGCTATTGAGAGAGGGATGGGATGTCGGGAAGAGTAGTGTTTCCAGAGAGACATAGTGCACATACTACCACTGCCACTCCCTCACGAGAGCGTAAAATCGCAGCGAGCTCTCCTACCTGAGAGCTCGCTGCGATTTCGTCTAATAATTCTCTTCCTCCTCTTCTGTCTCTACTTCGGGGGTTTCGGTCTCTTCATCGAGCAGATTCCCATCATCAATCATGAGTTCTTCTTCGTCCATACGCTAGGATTATAATTAAAAGTTATTCCGGCACGGGAACGGGTATATTTAAACAAATTTTCTCCTCATGCAAGTCCCGATTCGCGTTCGGGTGGGGATTAGTGCGGGGGAAGGCCGAAAGCCAGAGCGGTAATGCCAACGGCGATAGCGTCCAGCTCATCATCAAAACGTTTCTTTTTTGGGAGAAGGAGGAGTCGTGGAACCATGTTCGCGATAGCGGCTTTGTCTGCGCCACCGTGGCCAGTAACAGCAATCTTCACTTGCTGCGGTGAACACTCTATGACCGGCAGGGAAGCGATGCCTGCGGCGGCGAGGATTGCTCCGCGTGCTTCCGCGACGCCAAGTGCGGTCTTTTTATTGGTACTAAAAAAGAGTGTCTCGATAGCGAGCACATCGGGAGTGTAGTCTTTGATCGCTTTCGTAATCGCGTTCGCGACGTCTGCCAGGCGTTCTGCCCGCGTGCCTTTTTCCGGACGCACGCATTCGCTCATGATGAGCACTGGTCGCGACGAATTTCCTTCGACGACGGCGATGCCGAGACGATCGTAGCCCGGATCAATCGCCAGTATCCTCATAGCCGCGTGCGTTCGTGAATACCTGTTGCACATCGGCGTGCTCGTCAAGCGCTTCGAGTATCGCTCCGAGCTTGTTTTCATCTTCTCCCATGACGTCAATGAGTGGTTCGTTTGGCACGTAAACGCCGCCGGTTTTCGTAAAGGCCCAGCTTGCCGCACCGGGCGCAGCGAGCTCGACGTCGTGCAGTACGAGCAGATGTTTTATCTCTTGCGTCGTCCTATTCTTGTTGTCGGTAAACGCATCGACGAGGATCGCGACGCCGCCCGGGCCGTAGGCTTCATAGACGACCTGTTCGAGATTTCCTGAATCTTTCGAAGTTCCTTTCGCGACCGCACGTTCAATATTTTCTTTCGGCATGTTCACCGCTTTCGCACGCGTGATAGCCATGGAAAGTCCTGGTGCCGAAAGGAGTCCGTTCGCTTTCTTTGACTCGAGCGTGACGAGGCGCGCATAGCGTGAGAAGACGCGGCTCCGCGCAGCGTCAGTGACAGACTTCTGACGTTTGATCTGGGACCATTTGCTGTGTCCTGACATAGGCTTGATTATGCTCCGTCTTGCAGAAAAGCGCGACCTTTTGAGGTGAGTATGCGGCCACGAGAAGAGCGTTCGATGAAGCCGAGGCGGAGGAGGTAGGGCTCATAGACGTACTCGACTGTATCGGGGTCTTCATGCAGCGCCGCCGCGATAGCGCGAACGCCAGCCGGACCTCCGCGGAATCCCTGCAGGAGTGTTTCCAGATAGCGACGGTCATCTTTCGTGAGGCCATGGGCATCGATGCCGAAAAGTGCGCAAGCTTCATCGCAGAGCTCCGCGGAGAGTGGCCGTCCGTGCACTTCGGAAAAGTCGCGAACGCGCTTCAGAAGCGCGTTCGCGATGCGGGGGGTTGCGCGACTTCTCGCAGCAATGCGCTCGATAACCTCTTCGGGTGCCGAGAGACCTAGCAGCTCTGCCGAGCGACGGATGATGTCCCGCAGGTCGTCATCATTATAAAAATCGAGTTGGTAGATTCCGCCACCGAAGCGTGAGCGGAGGGGGCCCGAAAGATCGGCAACACGTGTTGTCGCACCGACGAGCGTAAAGGGTGGAAGTGCTAGTTCAATAGTGCGTGCCGAGGGACCTTTCCCGAGGATGATGTCGAGGTGTCCCGACTCAAGTGCCGGATAGAGGAGTTCTTCGATCTTGCGCGAGAGGCGGTGGATTTCGTCGATGAAGAGGACGGTGTTCGGTTCGAGGTTTGTGAGGACTGCGGCTAGGTCGCCCGCGCGTTCGATTGCGACGCCAGACGTGCTCTTTAGCGGCGACTCAAGCGTTGCGGCGACGAGGTGGGCGAGTGTCGTCTTACCGACTCCTGGTGGACCATAGAAGAGGATGTGTTCCGGCATGCTGCCGCGCTTCTTCGCCGCATCGATTGCGACACGCACGTTTGCTTTCACCTGTTTTTGCCCGACATACTCGTCCCAGTGGGAGGGGCGCAGTGCGGCATCTAGCGACTTTATAAGGGGAAGAATGGCGTCCGAGGGGGTTGACATAAAAATGAGATGATGCTAGCATATTATCATAGTTTTGACGTCACGGTATTGACCAAGAGGGAGCAGGTCATCGCCAGGACGTAAATGTTCGTTTGTGATTCTTCCAGAATAACAAACTTCCTTAGATCCTTTTCATAATCCTCTAGGCAAGGCTTGACGGCTTCGGGCGTTTTCCCAAGGACTTTGTGGTCCGGCACTTCGGTGCTGGCGCTGCGGAACTCCTCAGGTATCTCGCCCACCCCGCTTAATTGCGGGTTTTGCCTGGAGGATTATGGACGGGAAGAGAGGTCAGAACGATGCGAGCAGTTCTCATATCGTTCTGCGCCGAACGAGTGTTCATATGTAATCATATGGACGGGAAGAGAGGTCAGCGTAATCATCCACAGGTATGGGATGATTTTTTATTTTAGGTCTTTAAAAGACTCGCGGGAGATCGACGGTCGCGGCGACTTCGGAGAGGGAGGTGACGCCGTTTAGGGCTTTAATGATGCCGTCTTGCGCCATGGTGAGATAGCCCTGTTTCGCCGCCAATTTCGCGATTTCATTTTCAGGCGGATTGTCGCGGACAAAATTTGCGAGCTCATCGTCCATGAAGATCGCTTCATACAAGCCGACGCGGCCTTTGTAGCCCGTATCATCGACATCGGTCGGTGCCGGCTCCCACACGGTCTCTATTTTTTCTGGAATCAGCGATTTGTCGGTAAGCGTTTCAAATACTTTTGCAATCATCTTTTTCTCGTCATCTGTGAGCGAGCGTTCTTTCTTCTTGTCTGGATGCAGTTTACGGATGAGGCGCTGCGCCATTGAGACGGTAACCGCTGAGCCGAATGAGCGGGAGTCCGCGCCGAGGTCGACGAGGCGCGGGAAGGTGCCTGCGGCATTGTTCGTGTGGAGTGTCGAGAAGACGAAGTGGCCCGTGAGCGCCGCTTGGATGGCGATATTGGCCGTCTCGCCGTCGCGGATTTCTCCGACCATGATGATGTCGGGGTCCTGACGCACGATCGATTTAAGTCCTTCGGCAAAGGTATATTTCTCTCCTTCGACTTGCGTCTGCACGATTCCTTCGAGGTGATACTCGACCGGGTCTTCGATCGTGATGATCTTGATTTCTGGCGAATGAATCTCGCGGAGGAAGGAGTAGAGCGTCGTCGTCTTACCGGATCCTGTTGGGCCAGTGGTTAGCAACATGCCGTTCGGTCGGCGAATCTCGGCCTCGAGTCGAGCAAGGAGTTTTGGAGGAATACCGAGCTCTTTGTAGGAAACTTTCGTGGACTCGGGATCAAGAATACGCATTACGATGGATTCGCCGTAGTTGCCGGGAATGAAGGACACGCGCATCTCGATTTGGCTCGCACCCTTCACGATGCTGAAGCGGCCATCTTGTGCCCGGTTGGTAACGTTGAATTTCACGCCCGAGAGAAGCTTGATGCGCGAGTTGAGTTGGTGGTAAGTTGCCGGGTCGAAGAAGTAGGTGTCAGAAAGGAGTCCGTCGATACGCAGACGGAGCAAGGTTGTCTCTTCTCGCGGCTCGAAGTGGATGTCGGACGCACGAAGAGCGAAAGAGCCCGCGAGGACAAGTTCCAGGATGCGAGAGACTCGTTCAAGCGTCTTGAGGGTCGTTGCGGCATTAAGTTCCTGTTCGAGCGTTTTGCGACCGCTGCCATCGCGCATGATTTTTCCCAGAATCTCTGGAGTAACGATGAAGACGCCCGCTTTCGATACGGTCTCGTACGAGAGGTCCTTATAGCGTTCAAGTACTTTCTCAAGGCTTTTCTTCGAGACAAGAAATTTGTGTACTAAAAATCCGCGCGTAGCGAGGTCTTCGATGAGCGTGGCGAGTGCCGGGTTGTTCGGATTATGTATCGCAAGAGAAATCGTCTTCGCTGCTTTCGCAAAGGCGGCTGCTTCGGCTGCGCGTGCCTGTTCCTCAGGAATGATGCGGAGCGCGTCGTTGTCTATTTCTTTAAGGGAGAGGTCGACATAGGACGCATCGTATTTCTCCGCAAGTATCTGCGCGAGATCCTCTTCTTCGCGTTCGCGCACTTGGGCGAGCTTCGTCGTCTCGTGTTCAATATCAAAAGGTAAGTCCATGTAGAGATGATAACAGAGTAGATACTACCATCGAGAGCCGAGAAGAGGGGATATCTTGACATTTTAGTATAAATGGTAGTATAATCTCTGGCAGAGAATCAGCTGACATTCAAATTACTAAAGAGAAGGGAGGTGGGTATGAAACGTGAATATTGGCTTGCTTTGCTCGGTTGCATCGTCTTGCTAGTGCTGAGTGGTTGCGCGACGGAATATGAGGCGCCTCCGAAGCGCGCACGCATACCGATGGACTGCCAGACAAAGAAGTGTTTTTGCGAATTCCCGGCGCAATTGGAGACAAATGAGAGCACAAACGAAAAGGTGTGTCGAGTGCCGACGCCGCCTACTCCTAAAAGGAAACCCTGTCCTTCCAATCAGTTCTGGCCATTTTACCCCTTCCCTGGTTCGTATGGTCCGTATGGCTCGTATGGTTCATGCCCTTGGTAAACACTCGTTATCAAAGCCGCTCATCCTGAAAGGGGTGAGCGGCTTTTCCTTTTCAGCGGTACAATTGCGTTACATGGAGAAAACAATCCGGACGCTGGAAGAGCTTGAAGCGGAGGCGGCAAATTTCGTCGGCGTGCTCGCGCCGCAGTCGCGAGGCGCGACGCTCATCACGCTCTCGGGCGAACTCGGGGCAGGAAAGACGGCTTTTACGAAAGCGGTTGCTCGCGCACTTGGTGTCGAAGAAATTGTCACGAGCCCGACATTCGTCCTCGAGAAAATCTACCTGCTGTCGCGCGAACTTGGAAGTTCAACTTCCAAGTTCGCGCGACTTGTTCATATCGATGCGTACCGGCTTGAGAAGGGGGGTGATCTTGCGCCGCTCGGTTTTGACGAGTTGATGCGAGACGAAGGGAATCTCATTTTGCTTGAGTGGCCGGAGAAGGTTGCGGACGCACTCCCGACGCCGTTCAAGAAGCTTTCTTTTGTCGCGCATACGGACGGTTCGCGCACGATTTCCTATGAGTAAAAAAATCTTAAAAAACAAACGCATCGTGCTTTTGGATACGCACGCGATCATCCATCGCGCGTACCATGCGCTCGCCTCGGCAGAATTAACCGGTCCGACGGGTGCCCCAACGGGCGCGCTCTACGGGCTTGTCACGATGCTCCTGAAGATCATCACCGACCTGAAGCCCGATTACATCGCCGCGTGCTTTGACTTGCCGAAACCGACCATTCGCCACGAAGCGTTCGAAGGATACAAGGGAACGCGCGGGAAGACCGACGATGCGCTCGTGCTCCAGATTCAGGAGTCGCGCAAGGTCTTCGAGGCGTTCTCAATCCCAATGTATGAGCGGGAGGGATTCGAGGCAGACGACTTGCTCGGCACTATCGCGCATGAGCTGCGGGAAGAAGGGATCGACGTCATCATCGCCTCGGGAGATATGGACATGCTGCAGCTTGTCGACGACGAGCGCGTGCGCGTTTTCACGCTGAAGAAGGGTATCAATGACACTATTTTGTATGATGAGGAAAAAGTTGTGGAGCGATTCGGTTTCCCTCCAACGCTCATTCGAGATTTGAAAGGTATCATGGGCGACCCGTCCGATAACATACAGGGAGTACCCGGTGTCGGCGAAGGGAGTGCGCTCAAGCTGATTCAGAATTACGGAGATCTTGACGCTATCTACAAGACGCTCAAAAAGAAAGGTGTTGAGGCGGTCGCAAAAGAAGCGGGTATTCAAAAGCGGTATGTGCAGCTTGTTTTAGATAATGAGGAGGCGGCGCTCTTTTCGAAATCGCTCGCGACGATACGGCTGGATGCGCCGATTGCATTCGTCTTGCCAGAGCGTCTGTGGCGCGAGTCGGCGGAACTGGCGAAAGTATTTTTGATGTGCGACGAGTTTGGGTTTCGTTCGCTGAAGGATCGCGTGCGGAGCGTGCTTGCGCCGTCCCCGAGTGCTACCTCATTTCCAAGCGCGGCGTCTGATTTTGTCGCAGTGCCTGAACCTGCTCCAGAAGACGTCGACCCGATCGCTCTCGCGGAGGCGGGCGTGATGCTTTGGCTCATCTCATCTGAGTTTACGAATCCATCACTCGACGACATCCTCGCTTTCACGAAAGAGCGAACGTTCGCCGCGGCGCGCGCGGAGCTTGAAAAACAATTGTCTGCCATGGGCAAGGTGCGCGAGGTCTACGCACAAATCGAGAAACCACTCATACCGGTCATAGGGAAGATGGAGGCACGCGGCGTGCTCATTGACCCGAAGGTGCTTGGTGGTCTCGCGACGACCTATCGCGCTGAGCTCGAAGCGCTCGAGAAGCGCATCTACGCCGCCGCGGGACGCGAGTTCAATGTGAACTCTCCTAAACAGCTCGGAGAAGTACTTTTTGATGAATTGAAAATCATTCCCGAGAAACAGAAGAAGACGGCTGGCGGACAGCGTTCGACGCGCGAAAGCGAGCTCGAGAAGATTCGCGATATGCATCCGGTTATCAATGACATTCTCGAATATCGCGAAGTAAAGAAGCTGCTCTCGACGTACATCGAGAATCTTCCGCCACTCCTCGATGCGGAACATCGTCTGCATGCGCAATTCCTTCAGACGGGTACGACGACCGGCCGCATGTCGAGCCAGAATCCGAACCTGCAGAATATCCCGTTGCATTCTGAGAGGGGCAGGATGATACGTCACGCCTTCGTCGCACCCGCAGGCTTTACGCTCGTTGCGCTCGACTACTCGCAGATTGAGCTGCGTCTCGCGGCGATCCTCTCGGGGGATAAGAAGCTCTGTAGCATATTCCGGAGCGGGAGGGATGTGCACCGAGAGGTCGCCGCGCAAGTGTTCCATGTCGCTCCCGAATCCGTCGACGCCGAGATGCGCCGCCGCGCGAAAGTCATCAACTTTGGCATCCTCTATGGCATGGGTGTGAATGCGCTTCGCGGGCAGCTCGGCTCGACGACCGCCGAAGCGCATCAGTATCTCGAAGACTATTTCACGACCTTCAAGACGCTTTCTGAATATCTCGAGAGCACGCGCGGCTTCGCAAGGAAGCACGGCTATACGGAGACTTTGTTCGGGCGACGCCGCCAGTTCCCGGAGATGAAATCGTCATTGCCGTACGTGCGGGCGCAGGCTGAGCGTATGGCGGTGAATGCACCGATCCAAGGGACGCAGGCGGACATCATCAAGCTTGCGATGGTGCGTATCGACGAGATGCTTGAAAAAGAAGGGTCGTCCCAGGATGCGTACTTGCTTCTTCAGGTGCACGACGAACTCGTCTATGAGATTCGCACCGAACGTATCGCGGCGCTTGGCGAAAAAATAAAACAGATCATGGAGTCGGTCTTGTCGTCGACCGCAACCCACGATGTGCCGATTCTCGCGGTGGTAAAATCCGGCCCTGACTGGGGTTCCATGCGTTCACTATGATTTATTTCTTTTACGGTTCAGACGTTGAAAAAGTCCGCACGAAAGCATTTGAATGGGTCGCAAAAGCTCGTGCGAAAGAGCCGAACCTCGCGTATGCGCGCCTGACGCGCGAAGAACTTTCCGCAGCGACGCTTGAGGACGCGGCGCTTTCAGGGGGGCTTTTTGTGTCGCGGCTTCTGGTGCTCATCGATGACCCGCTTCCGGCGACGCCCGCGGTAAGCGATGAGGGCGAGGATGAAGAAAAAGATGTTTCGAGCAGTGTCTTTGAAGACGCGCTGGATGCGCTCGCCACGTCCGATAATGCAATTCTCATTCTCGCGCCGAAACTTGCGTCAGCGAAAGCAAAGAAGATTGCGGCGAAAGCGAAGGTCGAGTATCGGTTCGACATTTCGACCGTGCGCACAGCCGCGCGCGGCTTCAATGGGAATCTGGCAAATGCGCTCGAAACGCGTTCGCGTGAAAAACTCTGGCTCGAGATCAACCGCGCGCTTATAGCTGGCGATGCTCCCGAAATGCTTCACGGGCTTTTGCATTGGAAAGCGCGCGACCTGATGGCTAAGGGAAGTCGGGCGTGGCAGCCGAGAGAATCGCGACGATTATCGCTCGCACTCATCGAGCTCCTGCAGAATGCTCGTCGCGGGAACGCGGATCTCTCGCTCTCCCTCGAGCGCTTCGCGCTCTCGATCTAGCATTTTTGCTATGCGAATTATTTCTCTCAACACCTGGGGCGGGCGAGCGGGGAAGGAGAAGCTCCTGGATTTTTTTAAAAAGTACGCAGATACGACGGATATCTTTTGCTTGCAGGAAATATGGGCTGAACCCTATCCTTACCTTGAGGGATGTCTCGCGGGTGGCGTCGTACTGAATAATGAACAGACTATGGTATACGCTTTACGAGAGATTTCTGCCGTCTTGCCCAATCATGCGACATTTTTTCGACCGCTTCTCGGGGAAAATTATGGTCTGTTGATGCTGGTACGAAAAGAATTCCAAGTCAGTACAGAGGGAGAGTTTTTTGTGTACAAACAGAAAGGGTATAGTTCAGAAATCGATATAGGCGATCATGCCAGATCCATTCAATATGTGACGATTGCCACGGCTACGAAGCCGCTGACGGTTATAAATTTCCATGGTCTCTGGAACGGGAAAGGTAAGACAGATACCGAAGAGCGGATTCAGCAGTCGAAAAACATTCTTGAGTTTACGTCGAAACTCGATGGGGAGTACGTGCTATGCGGCGATTTCAATTTATTGCCCGATACAGAGAGTGTGAAGCTATTTGAAAGAGCGGGTTTAAGAAATTTGATAAAAGAATATGGAGTACTCTCTACGCGCACTTCATTTTATACGAAGTCCGAGAAATATGCGGACTATGTGTTTGTGACGAAAGGGGTGCAGGTAAAGGATTTCAAAGTGTTGCCTGATGAGGTTTCAGACCATGCGCCGTTGGTGGTGGACCTATAACGCGCGAGGGTCGTATTCTGCTATCATCTAGTCGGAAGCAGGCGCGGTTGCATAAGCGACGCGCGCAGTCTACCACTGAAGCGGCAGCGCCGCAGGAGGTTCTCAATGAGGTACGCGCGGCATGCAGCTTTGGGGAAAGATGTGGAGGCTGTCCTTTCCGTAGCTCTCTCGAATGAAGGTGCGGCAAAATGCCTCGAGAACATCCCTACGCTCAAGAAGGCGAGGCAAATCATGCGAGCGTTCGTCCGGCACCAGTCGCATCGTTTATCGATGGCTAGAATTCTCGTTTGCGCGGCATCTCGCCCAGAGTGGGCCGATGCTCTGTATCGCACGATTAGAGACCTCTTCGCGCCCGGTTCGCCCGGCTGGCGGGAGTTTGTGGAAGAAAGCGTGCGACTCAGCGTCCAAGCGCCGCAACTTTTTTCTTCTGAAGAAATCGCGAAGGTGGTAGACGATCCTCGCGCGCGCAAGTATCTCGTTTATAGACAGACGGCTACTGTCGCCAATCTTTCTAGGTAAGAACAGCAAAGAAAAAGGCCATGTCCGAGGACATGGCCTTTTTGTATATCAGTGCGCCCGGCAGATTTACGAACCTGCGTATGGTAGTATCTAAAGGGAGTCGTCGGAATAAGTGAGAGATGGTAGGGTTTCACTACGCGCCCGTATGGTAATCCATACGGCCGCTCGTTCGGCGGGAACAAAATCAAGCAGACTTGTTTTGTTCCACCTCACTACGCGCCCGTAGCTCAGCCTGGTAGAGCATCGGACTTTTAATCCGTTGGTCGATGGTTCAAATCCATCCGGGCGCACATGAAAACTTCTTTCAAAGAGCAATGTATAGCCTTGCGAAAGGAGGGTTACAGCATTATTGAAATTATGAAGGCGACCGGCAGAGCAAAAAGTTCTATTCACACGCACATCAAAGACATTCCTTTGAGCAAAGAACGTGTGCGGCAATATAAAGCTGCTTCCGGAGAACGAATAAGAAAATTCGCACTTGCTCGGAAAGGGAAGAGTGCGCGTGCGTTCAAGACCTTCGACGAATGGTCCGTCGATTCAGTGCTTCTTATTGCACACCTGCTCTTCGATGGAGAGATTGCTCGCACCAGATGTGCCTATAATAATCGAAGTACGGCACTCATCGAGCGGGTCGAACAGCTCATGCATGAGTGGTATGACTTCGAGCCGAGCCGATATTACAATAAAATGACCGGAGTATCACGTATCACTTATAACAATGTAGCGTTGAGCTCTTACCTGCATACGAAGTCAAAAGAATTGTTACGACTCGTTAGGAGTATGTCGCTCGACTGCAAGCGCGAGTTCCTGCGGGCATTTTTCGATGATGAAGGTTGTATCGATTATCGACCTGAGGAAAATAGAAGGAGTATACGCGGCTACCAGAAAGATGTCGGTATTCTCAAACTCATTCGAGCCATCCTCGTCGAGGTATGTATCGATTCGCACGTGGTAAAGCCAAATGAAGTAGTGATCGTGGGAAAAGAAAACCTGATGCGATTTGAGCAGGAAATAAATTTTTCATCGGGTGTATACATGAACGGGAATCGCTCAAACAGCCGATGGAAGAAACATATAGAAAAAAGAGAACTGCTCAAGCAAGCTATTAAATCTTTTAAAAGCTAGTAGCTGAATGCGTCGACCGTTTTTCCGTTTACGTCGAGTAGCTTCACAACTTCGTATTTCGAGCGCCACATCGAGTTCGTGCGACCGAGGTAGATGCGCCAAGTGTTGCCGAGGAAATCGGCGTCTTTGCGGTGGGCTTCGACGCATCCGTTGTAATTGAGATATTTCACCATAAAGTTTTGACAGGTATTTGAAACGTTGGCGGGCGGTGAGAGCATGACTTGGCAGCGCGAGATTTTATCAACACTTTCGATGCAGGCAGTGTCGTGGATATAGCTGGCGCCATAGAACGAAGTAAGTTCATTTGTGGGCAGTGGACAGTTCTGCGGCAGGGATGGATAGAATTTCTGGAAGGTGCTGAAATAACCGATGCATTTATTTTCTCGGAAAGAGGCTCCGATAGGGGATTGTCCGGAAATGATGATTGCTCGGTCTCCCGGTGCAAGTACAATGCTCTCTTTTGCATTTACGACGCCGGAGGTCGGCACTTCGGTCCCTTTCGGGATATTCACCGAGCTGCCGGTTGCGTCGCTTCTGAGCGACCACTCCGAAAGATTGACGGGCATGCCGGCGTTCTGGGATACGGAGATTTCCAGGTATTCGTTCCCTGGATCATTGGAGCTTGCGCCAGAGATAGAGTGATTCATTCTAATGATCGAACGATAGAGTGATGGTGCGCCGAAGCTCGCGCCGCTCAAGATGGGGAGGGAAGCTTCCGTGTCTAAAGCGCCGCCGCCGCTCGATGATCCGGGAAGTGAGATATTCGTGCCGCCGACGCCATAAGGCGACCGCGGAAGCGAGAGATAGGTTCCGCCGCCAAGTACTCCCGGCGAGGCAAGTTTTGGGCCGGTAAAGGCGATGGGGTGCAGGGGGCCGCCAGTCGCGATCCATAGGAGAAAGATAAAGACGAAGATACCTACGAAAAACCACGCGTCATGCATATCACTCATGGGGGTATAGTATCAAACTTTAGTGAGAAGTCGTTCGAGTTCTTCGCGGGCGACGCGCGCATCGCTCCATGGTGTTTTCGTACCGTGCGCGCCCATGATGAATGGGTCAGTGCCTTTCCCGGAAATAAGAACAGCAACGTCCTTATTTCCGGCACCCCGAGCAGAGTCGAGGGGTTGCGCGTCCTTCGATAAGCTCAGAGCAAGTTGCAGAGCCGCGCGAATAGCCTCACGGCGGTCCATGATGATTTCAGGCTCGTGCTTCATGTTGCGCACCATCGCGTCGACGATTGTGCGTGGGTCTTCATCGTAGGGGTCTTCATTTGTGAGAATGACTTTCTCGCACGCTTCATCCGCGATGCGACCCATCAACGGACGTTTCCATGTGTCGCGCCCGCCGCCGGTGTTCCCGAGGACGCAGATTTTGCGTTTCGCAGGGAAAGCATCGTAGAGCGCTTGGAGCGAGTCCGGGGTGTGCGCATAGTCGACGACGACGAGGAAATTCTGCCCCGCATCGATGTGTTCGACGCGGCCGCGCACAACGGGAAGTGTCGCGAGCGCAGTCGCCGCGGTAGACAGCGGAATGCGGAATGCTTCGCAAAGTTTTAGCGTCGCGAGTGCATTCAGTGCATTGAAAGATCCTGGTAGAGGAAGAGAGATGTGTGTCTGTGCGTATTCAAAATCGGCACTCCGATCATCCGTATGCAGTCGTTCGATTTCTGTTGCGCTGAAGCCGATTGCGCGTGAGACGTGTGCGGAGAGGAATGCGCGACTCTCAGGGATGTCTTCATTGGTCACAAGTATCGTCTCGCGCTTTGGCGAGCGAGCGAGCGTAGCAACAATCGCACGTTTCGCCGCGACATAGTTCTCGAAGGAGCCATGGCTCTCAATGTGCTCGCGTTGGATATTGGTCACGATGAGCGCGTCGAGGTCGAGGAATAGATGTCGGTATTGCAGGACGCTCTCGGAGGTTAGTTCGATAATAAGGTGCGTACAACCGGCCCGAAGCGCCCGGTGCATGAACGCTTGTGCGAAGCCGCGTCCTGGGAGGGACATCTTGTAGAGATTCGGTTCTGAATCATCTCCGATCGCAAAACGAATAGTAGAGAGAAGGGCGGTCGTGTATCCCGCTTCGCGCAGGATTCCGAAAAGCATATCGGCGGTCGTCGACTTTCCTTTGGTGCCGGTAATACCGATGACGATGAGTTTCCGAGCAGGGAAGCCATACGCGAGTGCCATGAGGAATGCAATCGTGCGGTGATAGAGCGGGCGCAGCGGGCGCACGATCGATTCTGGAACGATCTTTTTCAGGAGGCGGACGAGCGCATTGACCAGTTCGTACATGAAAGGTTAGTGACCGGAAGAGAGCGCCGCTTTGAGCCGCATGTCCTTACCGACGACCGTTTCGGGTATTGCTTGCAATGCCTTGCGTGCTTCGCGCTCGGTGTAGCCGAGGGCGACGAGCGTATCGAATACTTCGCCGTCGGCATTGTCGTGCGAACGTGGTCCGACTTTGTCGGCGAGCTCTACCAACATCTTTTCCGCACTTTTTTTTCCGAGGCCGACGACCTTCATGAGGTACGCGAGGTCGCGTTTTCCGATAGCTCCTTCGAGCGCTTCGCGCGGGGAACGGCGCAAGACTGAAAGGGCGGTTTTCGGTCCGACACCCGAGACTGAGAGAATGAGCTCGAAGAAGTCGCGATCGGCACTGTCTGCGAAGCCATAGAGCTCGAGACCGTCCTGCTTGAGTGTCAGATGCGTTGCGAGACTCGCCTCAGTTCCCACGGAAAGTGTCTGCGGAGAACTCATGCGTACTTCGATGCCGAAGCCCGCGACTTCAATGATGGCGCTTATTGGTCCCACCGAGAGCACCCGCCCGCGAATCTGTCGGATCATGTGCGTATCCTAGCATCGGGGCGATTCAGGCGTGCTATTGACAAAAATATGGACTCATGTATACTAGTATTTAGCTGGTCGATCTTTGAGACAATCATGCATTCGCCACAGCAGAAAGCGGCTTAGATAGGCCGCGAGGATTTTCAATCCTCGCCTGGGAAGCTGTCTGCTGTGGCGAACGGAATCAATCCGCTCTGCTGTACAGCACTCTCACAAAGGAGATGACGCCATGGGAAAAACCATGTCCCCATCCGTAAACAGCATTACCCCTGGTCAGATCGGCAAGATCCAGGAAATCCTTGGCGCAGCACTGCGGAAATCCGGGCTACAAAGCGAGCCCACCCAACAGGTGGTCGAGCATCAAGGTGATGCGCTCGTTTCCGAGATGGTGGCCGTAGTCCGCAAGCGCGTGGAAGCAATCAGCGGCATGATCGTTCGCCACGTCATCGTGAATCGCACCCGGACTCCACAGGAAGCAATTGATGCCACCGGCTGTACGCAGTACATCGACAAGAACGTTCTCGCGACGATGCCGCAAGGCAAAGGCGATGAAGTCGACGTGCACTTCGTTCCGACCAAGCGCTTCATTCCAGTGAACGAGGTTCCGGCGTTTCTCGCGCAATACGGCCTCGTGCCGGATCCGCGCGCGCAAGCTGCCGTGAACGAGGCCGATCCGGCCTTCGCTGGCGAGTATCCGAACGGTACGCAGTGGGGCGACAATTGC
>JAPLWH010000014.1:0-6608 GCA_026396715.1 Candidatus Kaiserbacteria bacterium | reverse complement strand
TGGTTCCTTTCCGGTGTTCCCGCTTCCCGCAAGTAGTGCTCAGAACTCGGTCATTCGGCTCTCTTCAGATCCTTGAGACTTTGTCCTCGGGCCCGCATTCTCCGGAATGCGGGCCCGTTTTGTATTTGCTATTATGCACGTGGTAATAGGTGCATATGTGGGCGATTACGGTCTCCCGCTACCGAACCCAGTATCCATACATCGAGAATACCTGCGACCATGGTTTCGGATAGGGTGGTGTATGAAGACACTTCAAAAAATGAAGATACTTGGTGTGGAGTGCTCTGGCATTATTGATGCTGAATCAGATACAACCCGGAGAGCATTCGATGGGTGGTGGTACAGATGGCACTCCACATATTGCTACTTGACGTTCAATCGCTGGAACGACAAGCGGAACGTGAACTGCAATCGCAACGACAACGACAACGATTGGAACGATAATTGGTTCCTTTCCGGTGTTCCCGCTTCCCGCAAGTCTCTTCATTTCACACCCGCGCTTCACGGCGCGGGTGTGTTCTGTTTCGTCAATTGCCCATTCCAGCCGCCGAGCATCCTGCCGACTTCCTCGAGTGGAATCGAAAGTGCGGCATACTTTTTTGTATCAAGCGATTTAGTCTCCCAAAGTATAAGCAAAAAGATTTTCAGGGTATCAAGCTTGCGGATCGCGAGCCGCACCCAGGGCTGCTTCTCGGCCTTTGAAAGAAAACTTGCGCTCGCAACCGCCTCAATTAATGCAGCAAACTCCGCGTCCACTTTCCCGCCGAGCGTGTATCGATGGGTCTTCGGAAGCGTCTGATAGTATCCATACCATGCGATATAGGCATGTTTAATACGCTCAAGTACCGGCAAGAGCTTCGGGGGGGGGTGGTCGCTTCGACGAATCCAACTCGCTCATATCTATGAGGATATCATCTCGGTCGAAAATCTACTTCTCGCGTGGCGGGAG
Organism: Candidatus Kaiserbacteria bacterium; assembly: GCA_026396715.1. GTDB lineage: Bacteria > Patescibacteriota > Minisyncoccia > Phycocordibacterales > Phycocordibacteraceae > C7867-001. The sequence goes on along the minus strand of JAPLWH010000014.1, from coordinate 5,659 downwards.
CTTATAAAAGGAAAGCGCAACCGGATTGATGTGCAGGAGTTCGAGAGACATCTGATGCGGAATGTTTTGGAACTGCACCATGATCTCGTGGCAGGCACCTACCAGCACGGCGGCTACCACCACTTCAAAATCGTCGACCCGAAACCGCGAGACATACATAAAGCGAGCGTACGTGACAGACTCCTACACCACGCCCTCTATCGCCAGCTCTATCCTTTCTTCGACCACACCTTCATAAGCGATTCGTACTCTTGCCGCAAAGAGAAGGGGACGCACAAGGCGATGAATCGTTTCCGCTCTTTCGCGCGGCAGACCTCGAAGAACGATACGCGTACCTGCTGGGTGCTGAAGTGCGACATACGGAAGTTCTTCGCCTCGATAGATCAAGCCATTCTCATGGATATCCTTCGTCTGTACGTCCCCGATCAGGACATCCTGTGGCTTATCGGTCGAGTCGTCGAGAGCTTCCACTCCACCGCGCCAGGAAAGGGACTTCCTCTCGGCAACCTTACCTCCCAGCTCCTCGTGAACATCTACATGAACAAATTCGATCAATTCGCCAAGCACCACCTCAAAGCAAAGCAGTACGTCCGCTACGCCGACGACTTCGTGTTCCTCTCGACGGATCGAGAATGGCTGGACTCACTCATTCCACGAATCAGTACCTTCCTCCAGGATCGTCTCACACTCAAGCTCCACCCTGACAAGGTTTCTATTCGCACGCTCGCCTCAGGCGTGGACTTTCTCGGATGGGTACACTTTCCCGACCATCGCGTCTTACGGACCGCGACGAAACGGAGGATGTTTCGTGCACTCCAGGGCGGCAAAGAGAGGCTTGCAACGCGGCATTCTTATCTCGGCATGTTGAGTCATGGAAATAGTTACACATTGCGGCAACAAATTGAATATCCATCAAAATCATAATCAAGAGCCGTCATCCTTGCATATATGCGCTACATGTTCTAGATTAGGCGCAATGGCTATTACCAGTTCCGCAAAGAAAGCGATCCGCTCGTCGGCGAAGAAGCACGTCTTCAACCTGCGCCGTAAGGATGCGCTCCGTGATACGGTCAAGTCGCTCACGAAGGCGCTTGCCGCAAAGGATGTCGCCGGGGCCGAGAAGCTCCTCCCGGAGGCGTACAAGGCGATCGACAAGGCGGCCAAGCGCGGCGTCATCAAGGACAATACCGCCGATCGCAAGAAGTCTCGTCTCGCTGCTGCGATCAAGAGGGCGAAGGCATAACGCAATTACGCAAAAGAAAAACGCCCCTTGAGGGGCGTTTTTCTTTCTGTGCTCTCGACAGGAGTCGAACCTGTATCGGCCCCTTCGGAGGGGGCTATCCTATCCGTTGAACGACGAGAGCGTTTCTCTATGGTACCTGAAAATATGAATAGTTGAGAGGACCGCGAGTATGCTTATCGATCCTTACAGGATCTGTACACCTTGCGGATTTTCTCTTTGCATCGGAATGCTCGATAAAATGCTCGCAAGGTCCTTCGATTCCTCAACGCACGCCTCCCAGGCGTGCTCCGGGGCACCAAATGAAAAAACGGCATTGAGCCGTTTTTTCATTTGGTGCCCCGGCTCGGTCTGGAACCTTGCCGGGCAAGACCCCGTAAGGGTTCTTTGGCGAGTTTCAGAATAGCACAGCGAGGCCTCTCGGTCTGGGGTCAGATTCGCAATTGTTACAAATGTGACACGAAACGAAGGAGTTTGAATGTAACAGGGTCGTGATTATTCCGAGAGAAGTATTTGATAAAAAAGCGGTGGGAAAAGGACAGGTGAAATTCTACGACGTGGCATTTATTGAGGCGAAGCCGATCATAAAAGGTAAAGCGAATAGTAAGGAGCTTTCCATTGAGCTCACTGATTTCTCCGTGTTCTACAATCAGGACGATTCAGGCGAAGTAGCCGAAGCCCTTAGGCCGGGCGGGGTCAAGGTGGTAGTAGAAAACGGACAGATAGTAAAAATCTCAAAGGATAAAACAACCGAACTTATTTCTAAAGAGGTTTTAACCAAAAAATGGAGCGCTGATTGAAGAACTATCAAAACTCCTCGATACACTCGACCTCGACGAGATCGGCATGCGCGAGAAAATCGAAGTGGAGATCGCTCGTTACAACAAATTCCGTATGGGCGTGCTCGGTGCGAAAAAGAAAGACCACGCGACCACCATCGACATCCGCATCTACGCCAAGTATCTCCTCAAAGACGGTACGATTACCGAAAAACGAGAGCTATGGTCATGCTTAAAGAGCGACCTAGTTCTGATGGATAGAAAAATCACGAGACGATAGAGGCCTCTCGCGCGGGACGTAATACCCGATCAATACGTCCAGGTAAAATCGCCGCGGTTCGTTGAGACTTTCAGAAGGAGCAATCCCGCCAGCGTTTTATTTATCTTTCCCGTCTGGTCGGTGCCTGTGAGGACGGTCTGGCTTCCGTCGTACACCGCTTTTATGCTGAAGATGCCGCGCGACTTAACTACCTGCGTCAGCGATTTTATGGCCCCCTGGCTGTCCAACTTCCAACTGAAAGAAAACGAATTTGAAGGGACGCTGACTGTTTGTCCGTTATACGTGAGCGATTGAATATCGGCTTTCAAAGCACTCCTTCTGTTTGTTTCGGCAAAGCCGACATCGAGCGTGTTGCCCTCTCCATCGGTCAAAACCACATGGCCACCAGCATCAGCAACATTCACTTTGTCCGGCGCGGAAACATTGTCCGAGGCCGTAAAGCGAAGATCCCTGGGCGCAAGGTCGAATTGGATAATCGCTTCCGGCGGCATCGTGTCGGGATATACCACTGCGGTCGGCTGGACGACCTGGTCGACAACCCCATCGCCATTGTCATCTAACGACAAGGTCGTAGAAGCCGAACTCATCTGCACCTGTCCGAGAAGCGTTGTCGTAACTGGCAGATCGGCAAAGACCTCGGTCTGTGTCACCTGATCATTCGCAATGTTTTGATTTTGTAGCGTAAACGTACCGTCGCCGGAGCCTTTGAGCGCAATCGTGTACGTTTGGCCTTCGTCATCCGGTAGATACACGAATTTGTGTTCCCTCATGATCTCGAAGTTCGCCCCGGGAATGCTATTCTCGACACTGCCATCTGCGGCAACGCCCGCGCGATTACCGAGAGCGTCGGTCACCTGGATAGCGACTGGGCTGTAGATGGAAATCGCCTTGCCATTCAACTTGCACTGCGAGATATCCTGCGTCATGAGGTCGCTTCCGACCGAAAGCTGACTTCCGGAAAGCAGATTGACGATCTTCTGGCGGATGCCGTTCTGGCTCGGCATCTTGCCATGGTCGGCCCTAAGTGCGTAGTAGACGTGGCTCGCGTCAATAGGTAGATTCGTCGCACTTTCAAGCGGCACGGTACCGTCCCCTGAAGTTTCTTGCGGCTGATCATAACTGACGAGCAGATTTCCGAAAATATCTTTCTGCCGCCGTTCAATAATGTTGCCGATCGTTCCACTCTTACAACCGCCTATGCTGTAGAGATCGACGCCGGCCGTGCGTATATCGAAATTATCAAAGCTCGCCGTATGCAACGCCTGCGATCCGTTCGATGTCAGAGTATTCAATTGATGATCGGTAAGAAGGAAATCGGAGGTTTGGCCGAAATCCAGATCACGACTAGACGACTCCAAGAGCCCCTGGTCCACTATTTTCACATAGCTGCCTTTAGTGGTGATGTATTGGAGGCTAGGCAGGAGATCGTAGGCTACCGGTAGATTTTTTGCGATCTTTTGCATCTCGCTATCGGCGAGCCATGGGATGCCGAAACTGTCGCCTGAAAGCAGCACCTTCGCGGCTTTTGGCGCTCCGGTATTCGGCACGCCGACGAACACCGCCTTGCCGATGTGGTGATCGGAGGGATGGTCGACGACATCCTTCTTTACCAGGAGACCGCCCGTGCTGTGAGCAACGATATCTACCTTGCTGCTGCCTGTTTGCGCCATGATGTCTGCGATATTTTTCCTCAACAAATCCACATTCGTCTGCCCATTACTGAAGACGCCACTTACTCCGTAGCGCCAGTCGTAGGGGAAGGTAAATAAATCCGTGCCCTCGACGTATCCTTGATTTTTGAATTCTTTGATGAGACCGTCGGTGTAATTATAATTTACTAACGTTGCCGGAGTCATTGTTGCCACCCTGATGACATCGCCGAGGATCAAACTCGTATCCGACGGTGTTAGATCAGCATTGAGTTGCAACGGATTCATGAATTGATCGCCCACGTCAGTGAAGTTATGCCCAAGATCAAGCCACAATTTCTCGCTGCCTTTGATTATATCCGTCCCCAAGATTCCGGGCACGATGAGCACTGGGGTTTTCACCGGCGTTATCTTCATAGGCAGAGCCGGGGTAGAGATAAGATCTCCGGTCTCAGTATCCCAGCTGAAATTCGTGGCATCGCGATTGCCGACGATAATCCGATGAATGGGGCGATTTAATGGATTCGTGTAATTACCGACAAAAGCGCCGAGCGGAGTGTTCGGGTCAAGCGAGAGGAGTGCGCCAGTGTTTCCGTCGTAGGCATTGAAGTGATACATGCCCGGGAGAGCGGGATTATCTTCCGCATAGCGCAGCACCAGATGGTTCACTCCCGTCGGCCAGGCATAACCCTGTTTATCGCCCCACATTCCGAATCCGCCGATGATCAGGTTGCAGTTCGCATCGTAGTCCAAGAGCCGACCGTAGTTATATTTCCATTTCGTCGTGGTCAGTCTGAAATGCAATTCCAAAAATCCGTCGGGAGTGTAGCTGTAATCAGGCGCTTGCGTCGCCGGAACAGCGCCTTGCACATATGCCGGTGCGCATGGAACAGGATCGACTGCCGCATGCACCTGCGCGGCAATGGAAATAGAAAAGATCGAGATAAAAACAACATATGTTTTTATGTTGTTCCTAATTGAAGTTTAAGGGAAACTTATCCCGCTCATTGCAAAATTCAAAAACAACAGGAAAATCAACGCTATATCTATTATCGCTAGCAATACGCTAAGAAATAGCCCCCTTAGATTATTCTGGTAATTTATTTTAAGATTTAAATACCACAAACTAGATATCGAGACTATTTCTAATATGATTACCAAAAAAGCTAGATATGGGTAATCGTTAAATGTTATTAAATTAAAATATATAGAGTGTAGGGGCCATCCAAAAAGTGAAGTTATCGCATTGAAAATTGGCCCCCATAAAATCTCCGGCACGAGGAACATCGCCAGAAAAACCGCAAACCATATTTGTTGTTGTTTGGTCATTTTATCCGCAATATTTTTCATTGTCCTTAATTAAGGTAATAATACAACGATATCCGGTCGCAGAATGGGCCATCGGTGGACAAGTCAAGTTGAGCAAAAATATGGCTCAGCCGAGCCGAGGCACCTCGGTCATTTGAATTAGCACTAGTCTGCGCTCCCGCCAGGAATCTAACCCGCTCGGTCGCCCTAGCGGGGTTGTGGCTTAAAACCTAGCTTTCGCGATGATATGCATTTTATGCACTGCATAAGGCCACATACATATGGCACTCCTTAAGCACTAAGGAGCATGAGAATACGAAGCAATCTGAAAGGGACTAAAGGGTGGTTGTATATGCGGGAGCGAAGCATACGCTTCCGATATATGATCACCGAAACAGCGAAG
>JAPLWH010000006.1:29378-119174 GCA_026396715.1 Candidatus Kaiserbacteria bacterium | reverse complement strand
CTTCGCTGTTTCGGTGATCATATATCGGAAGCGTATGCTTCGCTCCCGCATATACAACCACCCTTTAGTCCCTTTCAGATTGCTTCGTATTCTCATGCTCCTTAGTGCTTAAGGAGTGCCATATGTATGTGGCCTTATGCATCGCCCTTCCGGATGCCTGTGGAGAGCGATTTGTGCGCTATATTCAGATAGTGAATTACCTTGAAGGATTAAATGATGCTCAAAAGCGCGCCGTACTCGCGAAAGATGGTCCGATTTCGGTCCTCGCTGGCGCCGGTAGCGGGAAAACGCGTGTGCTCACGACGCGCATCTACCACCTTGTCCGTGAGGGTGTTCCTGCCGACCAGATTCTCGCGGTTACCTTTACCAACAAGGCTGCTCGTGAGATGCGTGGGCGAGTACGCAGTCTGCTTGGAGCGGAAGAGTCCGCGCCGCGGAGCGGCGCGGACGGCGACCCCTCTACCACAGCTACTCCGCTGCCTTTTGTTGCGACGTTCCATGGTCTCGGGCGCGAGCTTCTGGAAAAGTATGGAAATGTCATCGGCGTGCCACGTTTCTTCAGTGTCTATGACCGCGATGATTCGGAGAAAGCGATTGCGGTAGCACTCAAAGCGCTTGATATTGAAACAAAGGAGCTCTCGCCACGCGCAGTTCTCGGTCGCATCTCACGCGCAAAAGGGGAGGGTATGCGCGCCAGTGAATTTTACGAGAAGCATGCTCGTACTGGTTTCGGTGGGCGCATCGTCGCGGAAGTGTGGCTGCGGTACGAAAAAGCGCTCGCGGCGGGGAAAGCGCTCGACTTCGATGATCTCATCGCGCTGCCGGTGCGGCTACTGCAGGAACATGCCGATGTGCGTGCCCTCGCACAGGATCGGTGGCGGTACATTCATATCGACGAGTACCAAGACACGAACGCTCTGCAAGGGAAGCTTGCGACGATGCTCGCGGCAAAACATAAGAATCTGTTCGTCGTCGGCGACATAGATCAGACTATTTATACGTGGCGCGGCGCGACGATTGAGAACTTGCTCGAATTTGATAAGAAATATCCGGAGTCGCAGACGATCATTCTTGAACGCAATTATCGCTCGACCAAGAACTTGGTGGATGCGGCAAATTCGGTCATTGAGAAGAATAAGAATCGCAAGGAAAAATATTCGACGACCGAACAGGCTGCCGGAGAACCAATCGTGGTGCATATGGCGCGCTCTGCCGAAGATGAATCGCGCTGGATCGCGCTCAAGATACGCGAACTCATAAAGAAGGGAGTGAAGCCGGAGGAAGTGGCGATTTTATTTCGCACGAACTTCCAATCTCGCGCGCTTGAAGAGGGTCTTTTGCGTGCAGGTGTTCCGTACAAATTGCTCGGGACGCATTTCTTCTCGCGCAAAGAAGTGAAGGACACACTTGCGTGGATACGACTCGCGATGGAGCCGTCACGCGAAGTCGATAAATTGCGCGCCGCCGCGTCGCCCTCGCGTGGCATCGGCAAGGTGACGCTCGGGAAGCTCGCGGCAGGGCAGCGATCCTTGCTTCGCGCCGGTGAACTTTCGAAAGTCGAACAATTCGAGCTCGTCATCACGGAGCTTTCGCAAGCGGCGGCTTTCCTGACTCCGTCGGCATTCGTGCGGCTCGTCATCGAGAAGAGTGGTATGCGCCGCGCGCTTTTTGAAGAGGGTAGTGCGGAAGATCGTGAGCGGTTTGAGAACGTCGAAGAGATCGCGTCGGTCGCTGCGCGGCACGACCACATCCCCGGTAAAGAAGGTATTGCGGCATTCCTCGCCGAGTCCGCGCTCGCAGGCGATCAAGATGAGATGGATCACCCCTCGACTCGCTCGGGGCAGGGGGCAGAGAAGACGGGCGTCACGCTCATGACCGTGCATGCGGCGAAAGGGCTTGAATTCAATACGGTTTTTGTGAGCGGCATGGAGGAGGGGCTCTTTCCACATCAGGGCATGGGCAATGACAAAGATCGCGACGAAGAGGAAGAACGGCGACTTTTCTATGTCGCGATGACGCGCGCAAAGGAGCGCCTTTTCCTCACGCTCGCCCGCATCCGCAAGATCTACGGCATCGATACTGCCGCAGAACCCTCTTCGTTCCTCGCGGATATCGACAATGCGCTGATGCTTTATGATGAAACCGAAGGACATGACATCTTTTTCTAAAGCAAAGAAATCACTTGGGCAGAATTTCCTGATGCATCCACGCATTGCGGAACGTATCGCGCTTGTCGCACACCTCGCGCCGGATGCAACCGTCTTTGAGATTGGTCCCGGAACAGGGAAGCTTACGCGCGAGCTTCTGAAGCTCGCGCGGAAAGTAATTGCACTGGAAGCCGACCAAGAATTGTTTGAAAAATTACAGACCGAGTTTGCGCCAGAGATTGCAGAAGGTCGGTTGGAGCTCATGCATGGCGACATACGCACGTTCGATATTGCAACGCTTCCGAAAGCCTATGCACTCGTCGCAAACATTCCGTACTATCTTACGGGAGAAATATTTCGCATGTTCCTTGAGGCGGATAATCAGCCGAGCTCCATGACGCTCTTAGTGCAGAAAGAAGTCGCCGAGCGTATTGTTGGAAATTCTGAGCGAAGTCGAAGGACAAGTGTGAAAAAGGAAAGTATCTTATCGCTCTCGGTAAAGGCATACGGCACGCCGAAACGTGAATTCGTCGTCCCGCGCGGCGCATTCGTGCCCGCGCCGAAAGTGGATTCCGCGGTGCTCACGATTCGGGGTATTTCGCGGAAACATTTTTCCAGCCGTGCCGAAGAGCAGCAGTTCTTCGCGCTCGTCCGTGCCGGATTCGCACATAAGAGAAAATTTGTGCGAAGCAATCTTGCTGAAGCTGGTCTTTCTGGCGAAAGTCTTCCTGAAAAAGCGCGTGCTGAAGACTTGCCGCTCTCGGCATGGCTCGCTTTGGTTCAAGAATCCCTAGCAACGGGTCAGTAATACACTCATTTATCATCTGTACCTATATATAGCCTCTAACTCATAGGGTATACTTCAGGGTAATGAAAGAGAGGATTCTCGAACATTGGCGCGTATTGGCTGCATCTCTCTTTTCGACGGTGCTTATTGTTAGCGTATTTATCATCGTTCGCGGCATCGAGTCGCCGCCAATCGCGGAAGCTTCAACTGAGTCGGCACTCCTGCAATCCATCGCTTCGAAAGATACCGATGGTGACGGCCTTCCTGACTGGGAAGAGGCACTGTACGGCACTGATCCGAAAGTTGTCGACTCGTCGCATCTCGGCATGACCGACGGCGAGGCGGTCATACGAGGCCTCATCGTTCCGGTAGCGATTACCGACACTCCCGATTCTGGCAAAGCTTCTTCGTCCGGGCCAGAGACGATGACTTCCGCTTTTGCAAAGACTTTCTTTTCGCTCTTTGTTGCGGCGAAGACGGCGAGCGGCGGAGCTGATCTCTCTGAAAGCGAGATGAATGACGTTGCTAATAAGACGCTCAGCTCACTCGCGTCGAGCGTCGCCCCTGCGCCCGATTTCAAATCAGCGAAAGACCTCACGGTCTCGGGTTCCGGCGCAGATGCGCTCAAAGCGTTTGCGGTAAGCGCCGAGATGGTACTCATGAAGCGGACGAGTATGGCGACGAAGAGCGAGCTTCTGTATCTGAAAGATGCGATAGAGAATCATGATGATATGGCGCTTCCACACATAGCTTCAATAGCAAAAGCATATCGGGAATCCGCCGTCGGGCTCGCGGTGCTTCCGGTGCCGAAAGAGCTTGCAGAGACTGATCTCGCGCTCATCAATGCGATGATGCGTACGAGCCAGATTGCCACCGACTTTGCGCGCGTAGATACTGATCCTTTAGCGACTATACTCGCTTTGAAGCAGTATCCGCAAGCAGTGCTCGATCTCGGCAATGCCTTTATAGGTATCGGTAAAGCGTATCGATCTGCCGGTATTGCGGTTCCTGCCGGAGTTCCGGGGGCTGCTTTTGTGAATCTCATATCAGACATTGCAACTGAGCAGGCGGCAGTCAAAAAGCCATGACATCGCGCTTTTTCCACTCGACGCTTGCGATACTTCTTACACTGGTACTCATTACGCCTGCGGCGTTTTTTGTCGCGCCGTCGCGAGCGCATGCTCTTTTAGGCGTACTTGATCAGGTTACGGAAGTAGGCGCACAGTTGTACACAGAGTATAAAACTACGTTTGAAAGTACCATTAGCGCCATTCATAACACCATTACCTCTGTCGCAACCGTTACTTCTGCCGCAGCACTTCAAGCACTTGTGATTAATACATATATCCTCGAACCGCTCGCTTTCGTGCTCTCGGGGGATCTGTTGAAGGTCATTACTCAGGGCACTATAGCGTTCGTCATTGGTAAGGCCAATGGTACGGGTCTTCCGCAATTCGTCGCAGACATACAGAGATCTATGCAGACGGTAACTGATGTACATACGCTTGCGTTTCTTAATGAGTATATGCGGAGCTCAAAGTCGCCCTATCATGGCTCAATCATAGATGCTTTGCGCAGAGACTATCTGAACAGGGCGAGTCTTGAGGGGTTCTGGGCTGCCAATATGGATACGCTTCGAAAGACATCACCGAATCCTCTCGGTTACATCAACGGCAACTGGATGCTCGGCGGTACGGCGGCGTGGTTCGCTCTTACGACCCAGAGTCAAAACAATCCGTATTCTCTCTACCAAGATTCGCAGAAACAGCTCGCGAACATGAATGGCCCGGGCGTCGGCGGCTCTACGGGTGCGCGCATTGCCGATGTTATCTCTAGTAATGGTTTCACTGGGTGGTGTGGTAATACCGATGATGTCTTCGGACTCGGTGAACTTCCCGCAGACCCGACGGCGCAAGCAAATTCTGCTGCTGTCGACCAGGCTGCCAATGATGCTTACGACGCGGCGTACAATGCCGCTATCGCCGTCGGCGGGAACCCTTCTGACATTGCTTATGACAATGCCTACAATGCCGCTATCGCCAATGGCAGATCAACCTCTGACGCAACTGCTGCCGCCATTGCTGCTAAGTCCGCTGCGGGAGGTGTCAGTACGGAGGCATATGCGAAGGCGGCTGGCAAAGCAGCGTATGATGCGGCTTTTGCAAAAGCGAAAGCCACAACCGCCGGGCACTCATACCTCGGTATTGCTCCTGGAGATCTGTGTACCAATGCAGACGGTACTACCGGCACCATCAAGACACCCGGCTCGGTTATCGTCGCGGGGTTGAACAAAGTGCTTGGTGGGCAACAAGACTCGGTGGTTCGTATGGGTAATGTCGGTCCACAGATTAATCAGATTCTTGGCAACATCGCAACGGTGTTGAAGACGGTCGACTTTGCGGCAAAAATTCTCGGTGGTCCAGGCTCCGGCGGTCTTTTCGGAGTTAATCAGCCAAATGGAGCAAATCAGATATCTCCGCTTCGGCAGTACACAGGTTCATCGGGTAACTTGGGCGTTACTAATGTTGACGTGGCAAAAAATGCGGCTACTCTTCCGCTGTCCGGTGCCGACATGTTGAGTCGAGTGTCGCAGTATGAGTCGGTAGTGAATATTATCGGTGCTGCGGCAAACACTGCGTCAACAAGTGTTGCATCCCTCATAAGCTATTGTGCGGCTCAGCAGCAAGTCGCTACAGATACGTTGTCGTCCACGGGAAATTCTATCGATCTTACAAATCTTTCTTCTTTCGCAAGTACGAGCGCGACACAGATAATCGCGGCACAGAATGCGATTACGATAGAGATCGTCCCGATATTTGCGATTGTGAATACAGCATCTACGACCATATCCGCCGCTCGTGCGTTAGTGCAGAAAATCCAAATGGAAATGAACTCAAACGATACTGTCGTCGCATACACGGCTGATTTGCAGATGCTTCAGACTATGTCACCGACGCTTGCTGACGTAGCCAATATGCAAAGGAATACAATACAATCTATACAAACGACAGCGACAGCAAGTCCACCCGGCTCGCTCAATGTTTCAGGAAATGTTCTTGTTGATCGAATGAGTCTCATCAGTACGAACGCGACGGCGCTTCGCTCGTCCTGCACCGCACCGGCTCCGACGCCTACGTTTGCTTCGACACCGACTCCTTGATATGCAGCGTTTCTTAATCACATCTTTCATCGCTCTCGCACTCGCTGTCAGCGCGGCGGGCGTTGCGCCCGCCGCGCATGCGCAACAGCTCGATCTCGGCACAGGTGTAAAAACGAATAGTACGGGAGGAGGGTTATTTGGCGGTGCTGGAGCGCCTCTTACCGGCAGTACTCTCGGAACCGTTCCAACGAGCGCTAACAATTTTGGCGCCGCTCCTCTGAATACGGGTTCAGGGCTTGGGGATGTCGCCCCTACCGACGCACGCAAAAACGTTTCCAATGAAATCGCAGTCGACCCAGTTCTTCCGGACAGCGCTATTTTCGCTACGGTCACGACGTTTTTCATGGGCATCTTCGCGTGGCTGCTCGGCATCGCGATGGTAACGCTCGACAATGCGGTGTACTACACCGTCGTGAAGATGGGGGTCTACATACATGACCTTGCTGCCATCGGCGTCGCGTGGCGCATCTTCCGCGATATCGGCAATATCGCGCTCATATTCGGTTTCCTCGCCATTGGCATTACCACCATATTGGATGTGGACTGGTACGGCGGCGGGAAGAAGATGCTTCCGATGCTCATTGTCGCCGCCGTCTTCCTAAACTTTTCGCTTTTCATATCTGAAGCAGTTATCGATTCGGGGAATCTCTTCGCGACGCAGTTCTATACGCAGATCAATGGCGGCGTTTCGGCAGGGCAAAAACTTTCCTTACCAAATTCTGGTCTCTCAAGTGTTGTTACAAATGCGCAACCGGCAATGTCGTCTCTCGAAAGAGAGACCATCTCAAACAAGATCATGTCGCAATTGAAGCTGCAAAAACTATATTCTGCCGCTCTCAATCCAAATAAGTTGGCGTATAAGCCCAACAATATGTCGCTCATCAACATCATGGGCATTTTGCTTTTCATCATTGCGGCATTCGTAATGTTTTCGCTCGCCTTTGTACTCATCGCTCGTTTCATCTATCTCATCTTCATCATCATTACTTCCCCCATCGGCTTCGCGGGACTCGCGGTGCCGCAGCTCAAAGGCTTGGCGGATCAGTGGTGGAAAGGTTTGTTTGACCAGACGATTACTGCACCGGTGCTGCTCCTTCTTCTCTACATAGCGCTCGCAGTCATTACCGACGCCCACTTCATGAGTTTTGGCGTCATTCCTGACTACGCTGGCTACCTTCAGGACGCAAACGGAAATTACAATTTAAGCGGTCTCGCAAGCATGCTGCTCTCTTTCATAGTCGCGATGGGGCTTCTGCTTGCGGTTACTATCTCCTCGAAAAAGCTCGGCGCTTTCGGCGGCGAATGGGCGACCAAAACCGCCGGCAAGCTTTCTTTTGGCGCGACTGCGTGGGCCACACGCAATACTGTTGGGCGTGGACTGCAGCGTGCTTCGAACGCATCGCGCGGTATGCTTGGTGGGGGCAAATTTGAACGTTTGGTTGCGGGAACATTTGATCGTGGTGCGAAAAGGAGCTTTGATGTACGTGGCGCCACAATTGCCGGCGGTCTAAATAAAGGTCTCAGCATTGATGCTGGCGAAGCGCAGAAGGGCGGTTATCGCGATGCGCGAGACAAGTCGGTCAAGGCGCATCAGGAGTACGCGAAGTCCGTGGGTGAAGCCATCGATGAACGCAAAGCAAAAGAAGTCATCGGAGCGATGGCGACTCGTGCTGCTGCGGAAGAGGTATTCAAAAAGGGCGGTGGGGAAAACTTCGAAAAGAAAATAAAAACGCAAAAAGAGGAGATTGAAAAGCTCAAAAAACAACAAGAGGAAAATGCAAAATCAACAATCGTTGGTCCAGAAAGAGAAGCAAGAGACAGGAAGACAAATGAAGATCTTGAAGCGGCGAATGCGACCCTTGGGACGCTCACGGCAGATTTTAAGAATATAAAAACTCCTCTCGAAGAGGCTCAAGGGGCCGAGAAGGAGCTCGGCGCAAAGATTTCTAGAGAAAAGAAAGATGCCCAGAAAGCGTATGCTAAGAGTATTGAAGAATCGTTTGTCGGCGGACTCATGTTCGGCACCGGTGGATCGATTTCGGCAAATAAGATATTCAAGGATGTGCTGAAGAAACAGACTAAGGAGGAGGAAATACTCGATGCTTTCAAGGCATCTATCGCGAAAGCAGAAAAAAAAGATGAGACGAAGCCGGAAGAGAAGTCTAAGGAAAAAGAGTCCTAATCAAGACATCTATGAACCCAGTCCAACCAGAACCGACATTTGACGAAAGCGTGAAGCAGGTCATGCAGACCTTGCCGTCGGTCGTGCGCACTTATCTTTCACAAGGGAAGTACACAATCGTCGCGAAAAGCATGATGACTAAGTACGGACTTCGTATCGATCAGGGAGGCGTTCTTGAACGGGAGATTATGCTGCTCTTGATGGGTATTGAGAGTCCGACCGAGTTTATGCAGACGCTCGCCGAAGAAGCGCGACTCGACCAGAAAGTGATTACGAGCATCGTGCAGGATATAAATGCGCAGATTTTCGTGCCGTTGCGGGAAGAAGAGAGGAGGGGGGGAGAAGGGAGTCTGACTCCGACAGCTCCAATTGTCTCTATGCAGGCGTCAGCACAACCAACGAGTCATTTCCATCTACAGAACAAAATCACTCCTCCAGCGCGTGCGATACAGACGCCATTCTCGGTAAAGCCGCTCGTCAGCGTCCTGCAAGGGAATCCTCCTGCTCGTTTTGCGCAGTCGCCGCGACCGAATATGATCGCAGCTCCGAGCCCGGCAGCGAGCAATACGCTGCTCGAAGATCATGAAGAGCCGCACATTGAGTTTAATAAAGCTTCCGCCACCTCAACTCCAGTTTCGGCACAAAAGGCGCCAGTTCCGCAGAGCCCTCTCGGAGAGGTATTGTCGCGCATCATCCCTCCCGGCGGCCGCCCGGCGTTCGCTCCTGCTCCAAAGACTGTATTCCCGACATCAGTGCCTCCGCGAGTAATTCCGCCGCAAACTCCGTCTGGAGCCATTTCTTCGACAGTGGCCCCACAATTCAATCAGTTGCCAAGCGTGCCGAAACCGACTGCTTCTGCAGTTCCCGCACCCGTCGTTCCCAAGGTTCCGCTCACTCCCTCAAAACCCTACTCCACCGACCCCTACCGCGAACCGATTGATGAAAAGTAAGTGATATACTATTTCGTATGTTGGATAAAAACGATAAAAACTGGATTGTCGAAAACTTCGCAACAAAGAAGGAGCTATATCTTGTGCGCGATGAATTGAAGGGTGATATTTCAGAAATAAAAGAACTCGTTACGAAGACACTAAACGCTGTTGATAAATTTTCAGGCAAGGTTGCTGACCTAGAACAAGAGAGCAAAATGGGTGCGGTTACGCTCCGGCGGCACGATGTCCAGATTCATGAGCTCGCCACAGCGACGGGTACCACTCTCTCCGAATAGCTCCGACGCTTGCGGTCGCAACTCCAACCGCAAGCGTCGGAGTTGCGTTTATCCCAGTATTCCTTTATATTGCTTCTGACCCACCTCGGGTCTTCTTTTATCTCAAATGGCCACCATCAATCAGCTTTCTAAGAAAGGTCGTAAAGACCGGACACGCAAGACAACCGTGCCGGCTCTTGCTCGTGGTTTTAACGCACTCAAAAACCGCCCGACTTACTACGCTTCGCCTTTTAAGCGCGGCGTCTGCACGAAAGTGACCACCAAGACTCCGAGGAAGCCGAACTCCGCTATACGTAAGATCGCCCGCGTTCGCCTCACGAACGGCATGGAAGTAACGGCCTACATCCCGGGCGAGGGTCACAACCTCCAGGAACACTCCGTCGTGCTGCTTCGCGGTGGACGCGTTAAGGACATCGGCGTCCAGTACACCGTCGTGCGTGGCAAGCTCGATACGAGCGGCCTCGAGAAGCGCCGCCGTTCTCGTTCCCGCTACGGCGCCAAGCGCCCGAGCGCCAAATAATATATGCGTCGACCTCTTAAAAAGAAGCGTGTCTGGCGTGCCGACCTCAAGTACGGGTCGGAGACGCTCACTCGTTTTATCAACGCGGTCATGTGGGACGGCAAGAAGGACACTGCCCGTGCCGTCGTGTACGATGCACTCGCCTCAATCGAGAAGGGTGGCGAGAATCCACTCGAGACTTTCGAAGCGGCACTCCGCAACGTCTCTCCTTTGATGGAAGTCCGTTCTCGTCGCGTCGGCGGTGCAAACTACCAAGTTCCTCGCGAAGTCCCACAGAGTCGCCGTCTCGCGCTCTCATTCCGTTGGCTCATCAATGCCGCTCGCGCAAAGAAGGGCAAGCCGATGGCGGAAAAGCTTGCCGCAGAGTTCCTCCTCGCAGCCAAGAACGAAGGCGACGCTATCAAGAAGAAGGACGAGATGCACCGTATGGCTGATGCTAACAAGGCCTTCGCCCACTTTGCTTGGTAAGCTCGCAGAGCCGAGCTTGCTCCCTGTGCTCGTTCGGAAGAATCAAATAGGAATTTCATTCTTCCCTCACTCGCTTGGTAGTAGATTTCAATAGAAAAGAAAACAAAAACGCCCCATACGGGGCGTTTTTATTTTCCCCCGCTATCTGGTAGTGTCCGTGTGGGGAAGTTCTCATACACACACAAGGAGGTTCGCTATGGGTCTTGGATTTGAGTTTGAGCCGCCAGTTGATCCGAAAAAGCCATTGGATTCTTTAGATCCTCCGCCAGAAGGTTGGGATACAGGCATTGATACTCAGGACTATCGCAAAGCCCTGCATGGTTTCAGTTCAATCCTATTCAGAAAGTGCTGTGAATGGGAGAAGCGCGAGGAAAAGAGGTACAGGAAGATTCCTCGTTCTTCTCCGACCTCTACCTAAAATGGTCAAAGGTCTAAGAGGCGGGTAAGGTACCTTACCCGCCTCTTTGCTTTTTCCTGTGTTTCAGCTATTCTCTACCTAACGCTCCGGCGTCCGCCAGCTGGCGGATTATTTTTTCAACCAAATTATGAACCGCGATTATCCACTCGAGAAAGTCCGTAACTTCGGCATCATCGCGCACATTGACGCAGGGAAGACGACGACCTCCGAGCGCGTTCTTTACTACACCGGCGCGCAACACAAGATCGGCGAGGTGCACGAAGGAGAGACGACGACCGACTGGATGGAACAGGAGCGTGAGCGCGGCATCACCATCACGTCTGCTGCCATTACCTGCTTTTGGGTAAAGACTGGCGAAAAAGACAAAGTCGATACGTCTAAGAAGTATCGTTTCAATATCATCGACACCCCGGGACACATCGACTTCACGGCTGAAGTGAAGCGCTCCATGCGTGTCTTGGACGGCGCTATCGTCGTCTTCGACGGCGTCTCCGGTGTCGAACCACAGTCCGAGACCAACTGGCGCTACGCCGACGAGGCGCAGGTGCCACGCGTCTGTTTCATCAACAAGCTCGACCGTACGGGCGCATCGTTCGAACGTTCCTACGCGTCCATTCTCGACAGACTCTCGCTCAAGGCGGTTCGCATGCAGATTCCTATTGGCGAAGAGTCGGCGCATGAGGGCATGATTGATCTCCTCACGATGAAGGCGTACACCTTCTCGGGGAATATGGGTCAGGAAGTAATTCCGGGAGAGATTCCAGCCGCACTTCTCGAAGAGGCAAAGACGTACCGTGCAGCTCTCATCGAACGCATCGTCGAGCAAGATGACGCGGCTATGGGTGCCTACCTCGAAGGCAAAGAGCCGAGCTTGGAAGAATTGAATAGGATTCTCCGCAAGGCGGTTATCGGAAACCAAATTTTCCCGGTGTACTGCGGCAGCGCACTCAAGAACAAAGGCGTGCAGCTCGTGCTCGACGCTGTCGTCGACTACTTGCCGTCGCCGCTCGACCTCCCGCCGACCACCGGCAAGAATCCGAAGACTGGCGAGCCGATTGAGCGCCACGCTTCCGACGATGAGCCGTTCTGCGCGCTCGCGTTCAAGCTCCAGACCGACCCGTTCGTCGGCGCACTGACCTTCTTCCGCGTCTACTCGGGCACACTTACTGCCGGCTCCTACGTCTACAACTCGACGACCGGTTCTAAGGAGCGCGTCGGCCGTATCGTGCGTCTCCAGGCGAACAAGCGCGAGGAAGTCGAGAAGGTATTTACCGGCGAGATTGCGGCAGCCGTGGGCCTCAAAGACACGAAGACGTCGCACACGCTCTGCGATGAGCCGAATCCAATCGTGCTCGAAGAGATCAAGTTCCCTGAGCCGGTGGTGTCGCTGCGCATCGAGCCGAAGACGAAGGCCGACCAGGAGAAAATGGGCGTCGCGCTCAGAAAGCTCGCGGACGAAGACCCAACCTTCCGCATCAAGACTGACGAAGAGACGGGCGAGACTATTATTTCCGGCATGGGTGAACTGCATCTTGAAATTCTCGTCGACCGTATGAAGCGCGAGTTCAATGTCGTTGCAGACGTAGGGAAGCCGCAGGTGGCGTATCGCGAGACGATTCTTGGTTCTGCTGAAGCAGAAGGGAAGTACATTAAGCAGACCGGCGGTCGCGGTCAGTACGGCCACGTGAAGATCAAGATGAAGAAGATGGAGCCGATCGAGGAGGGCGCTAAGATCTCCAAGAACATTACGCGTGAGGACCACTTCGAATTCATCAACAGCATCAAAGGCGGCGCGATCCCTCAGGAATACATCCCAGCAGTGGAGAAGGGTATGCGCGAATCGATGTCACGCGGTTTCCTCGCGGGCTTCCCGATGGTCGATGTCTCGATCGACCTCTACGACGGATCGTTCCACGACGTGGACTCCTCCGAAATAGCATTCAAGATCGCCGCATCGATGGCGTTCAAGGAAGCGGCGCAGAGGGCGAAGCCGGTCATCCTCGAACCGGTCATGCGTATCGAAGTTGTCGTGCCGGACAAATTCATGGGCGACATTACCGGAAATCTTTCGGGCAAGCGTGCGCAGATTGAGGGTATGGAGGAACGCGGCATGAACAAGGTCGTGAATGCCAAAGTGCCGCTCTCCGAGATGTTCGGCTACACCACGACACTCCGCTCGATGACTGAAGGTCGCGGTTCGATGACGATGGAATTCGACCATTACGATACAGTTCCTAATAATGTGGCAGCAGATATTATTGCAAGCCGCAAATAAGATAACTACACCGAACAACGCACGCCCCGTTAGAACGTGAGTCGGCGAGCGTTTCTAATGGGGTCGCCGCCGACATCATCGCGTCTCGCAAATAACTTTTCACAAAAGAAAACCGCCGCAGCCTCCTGGCTGCGGCGGTTTTCTTTCCCTTGTCCCCGCTGCAGGTTGCATTCCACAGACGCTTCTCGTATAGTGCCTTTAACGCATCTTGGCGTCGCTCTTTGGCTTGTCTGCTTTTTGTGAGTCGGCAAGCTGTAGAGTTTGTTCCGACTCGCGTCGGATTACTGTCGAGCGAGCAAGTGAAAAGAGAATGTCCTCATTATCTTTTCCGAGCGAGCGATGACAGGAAGAGGTTCGTAAGAATCCTCTTTATTCGTGATTTACTAACGTAATTCGATAATTATGGCAGAATTTAACCGCAGCAAGCCGCACATGAATGTCGGCACCATCGGCCACGTGGACCATGGAAAGACGACGCTCACCGCAGGTATCCTGCATGTGCTCTCGATGCTCACTGGCGAGGGCTACTCAGCTCGCGTCGAAGGCGTCGACAAAATTGACAGCGCACCGGAAGAGAAGGCGCGTGGTATCACTATCGCGCTCCACCACTCGGAGTACGAGTCCCCAAAGCGTCACTACGCGCACATCGATGCGCCAGGACACGCTGACTACATCAAGAACATGATCACGGGTGCCGCCCAAATGGACGGTGCAGTCCTCGTGGTTGCTGCGACTGACGGCGTGATGCCGCAGACGCGCGAGCACATCCTCCTTGCGAAGCAGGTGGGTCTTAAGAAGCTCATCGTCTTCTTGAACAAGGTGGACATGGTAGCCGAGGCAGACCTCATCGACCTCGTCGAAGAGGAAATCCGCGAGCTTCTCACGAAGCAGGGCTACGACGGTGCATCGACGCCGATTATCCGCGGTTCGGGCCTCAAGGCGCTTGAGTCGAAGGAAGTCAGCGACGAATGGGCACAGAAGGTCAAGAGCCTCATCGACACGATGGACACGTACTTCGACCAGCCAGAGCGCGAGGTCAACAAGCCGTTCCTCATGCCGATCGAAGACATCTTCTCGATCGAAGGTCGCGGTACCGTCGTTACCGGCCGTATCGAGCGCGGTGTCGTGAAGGTTGGCGAGGAAGTCGAAATCGTCGGTATCAAGCCGACGGCGAAGACGACCGTTACCGGCATCGAAATGTTTAACAAGCAGCTTACTGAGGGTATGGCGGGCGACAATGCCGGCATCTTGCTCCGCGGTACGAAGAAGGAAGATGTGCACCGCGGACAGGTCCTCGCGAAGAGCGGATCGGTCACGCCGCATACGGACTTCAACGCCGAGGTCTACATCCTCTCCAAGGACGAAGGAGGCCGTCACACGCCATTCTTTTCCGGATACAAGCCGCAGTTCTACATCCGCACGACGGACGTGACGGGCGAGGTAACGCTCGCGGAGGGTAAGGAGATGGTCATGCCGGGAGACACGGTTACCTTCATGGTAAAGCTCGTTGCTCCGGTCGCGCTTGAGGAACAGCAGCGCTTCGCTATCCGCGAAGGCGGCAAGACGGTGGGCGCTGGCGTCGTAACAAAGATTACGGCGTAAGCTCTCATCCGAGAATCCCTACTCATATGGCACCAGCGACAGCAGCAAAACCGAAAGCGAAACCCTCCTCCGCTAAAGCTACGGAGGGCAAGCGCGTCACGAAGAAAGCGACCGCGGCCGTTCCAACGGAACACAAACTCCGCATCCGCATCCGCGCCTATGAGCACAAAATTCTCGATCTCTCCGTGAAGCAGATCATGGACACCGCCGCTCGCTTCGATGCGACCGTCGTCGGTCCGGTTCCGCTTCCTACCGAGATCAAGCGCTGGACAGTGAACCGCTCGACGTTCGTCTACAAAGATGCACGCGAGCAGTTCGAAATGCGCATTCATAAGCGCCTCGTCGACATCTTGAATCCCTCGCCGAAGGTAATCGAGGCCCTCACGAACCTCAATCTCCCTTCCGGCGTGACGATTGACGTAAAGATGGTTTAGCCTGAGCGAAGTCGAAGGCTTTAACAAAGACTGCCAAGAAAAGCGAAACCGCCCCTTACGGGGCGGTTTCGCTTTTCTTGCATCTTTTGGACGGCTCGTGTAGAGTGCCCTTAAAGCTACGTACCCTAGAGAGATAGCCACTTCGCGGCATCTCACGGAGGACCTATGGCATCTCGCGCAACGCGATTTGCTGTTGCGCGATTTGCTTTTAAAAAAATGAAATTCATCCTCGCTACAAAAGAAGGTATGACCCGTATCTTCGGGGAAGACGGCGTTGCGCGCGCGGGAACTATCCTCGTGGCTGACCCGGTTACCGTCACTCAGATAAAGACGGCTGCGGGCAAGGACGGCTATGCGGCGGTGCAGGTCGGACAGGGCGTACGCAGGACGAAGAACATCAGCAAGCCGGTACTCGGACACACGAAAGGTAAGGGTTACAAGGCTATCCGCGAGTTCCGCACCGATACTGCTGCCGAGGTCGGTGCAACGATTGACGCGTCGGTCTTCTCGGTTGGCGACACGGTGCAGGTTTCGGGCCTCTCGAAAGGTAAGGGCTTCGCTGGTGTGGTGAAGCGCCATGGCTTCCATGGCGGCCCGCGCACGCACGGTCAGAAGCACACGGAGCGCTCTCCGGGATCGATTGGCGGCGGCGGCGGTCGCGCGGGCGGTCGCGTCGCAAAAGGTATGCGCATGGCCGGCCGTATGGGTACGGATCGCATAACCGTCACGAACCTCAAGGTACTCGTGGTCGATGTTGCCGCAGGGAGGATCATCGTCAGTGGTGCGGTGCCTGGTCGCCGCGGTACGCTTCTTGAAGTAGTCTCCGCATAATTTGAATACTATGACTACTGCAAAGATCATGAAAAAGAAAGTTGCTTACGTACCAATCGAGGTGCCAGTCTTCTCTATGGAAGGAAAAGAGGTTTCGATGATGACGCTTCCCGAAGATATCTTCGGCGCACCATGGAGGAGTGACCTTGTGCACCAGGTTACGACCGCGATGCAAGCAAATGCACGTCAGAACCGCGCCAATACGAAAGACCGTGCCGAAGTGTCGGGCGGCGGCAAGAAGCCATGGAAGCAGAAGGGTACTGGCCAGGCGCGTCACAGCTCCAACCGTTCTCCGATCTGGCGCCACGGCGGCGTGACCTTCGGTCCGCGCTCCGAGCGCGACTACAGTGAGAAGATCAACCGCAAGATGCGCATCGGTGCTCTCCTCTCGGTCCTCTCGAAGAAGGCAAAGGACGGCGAGATCATCTTGGTTGACACCTTCTCTTTCGCAGCGCCGAAGACGTCGCTCGCAAAAGCATCTATCATCGCGCTCGCAAAGGGGGCAAAGGCCGAGAAGCTCGTCGCAAAGAAGAAGAATGCCGCGCTCGTCGCACTTTCCGCCTACGACGCGGCGGCGATTAAGAGCTTCAAGAATTTCGGGAATATCATGACGGAAGAGCTGCGCAACATTAATCCGGTCGACGTACTCGCGCACAAGTATCTCATCATTGAGAAGCCGGAGGCGGCGTTCAAGGCGCTCAGTGCCCGCGTCCGTTCGACGGGTTCGACAAGCTCACCGCGAGCAGGCTCAGGGCAGGCGAAATCTAAATAAATACTATGGCTATTTTCGGCAACAAAAAGAAAGAAAAGAAGGAGAAAGTCTCTCAGGTCCGTCGCGCCCGCACGACGGCGACGGCACATGGCGCCGCGCACGATATCATTCGCGCGCCGTGGTTCTCTGAGAAGGCGCTCGTCGGGACCGAGAAGAGCGTGTACGTCTTTGATGTAGCGTTGCGCGCGACGAAGGCCGAGATTGCGAGCGCGATCAAAGAGATCTACAACGTAGCACCAAGGAAGATCCGTACCCTGAATCTGCAGGGAAAGCCGAAGACGATGCGTACGAAGCGCGGCATGGGCATGCGCTCGGATCGTCGCAAGGCCTACGTGTATCTCAACGCCGGCGATACCATGCAATTTGCTTAATTATTCCGTATGAAAACGTACAAGCCTACATCCAAGAGTCGTCGTTTCATGACCACGCTTCCGTACAAGGAGCTGTTGTCGGGTCACGCGCCGCACAAGCCGCTCTTGAAGAAGAAGTCGAGCCAGGGCGGACGCAATGCGTTCGGTCGCATCACGACGCGTCACCAGGGCGGCGGCCACAAGCGCCGTCTCCGCGCGGTGGATTTCAAGTACGATAAGAAGAACATCCCAGCGAAGATCGAGACTGTCGAATACGATCCGTTCCGCACCGCATTTATCGGGCTCGCGCTCTATCGCGACGGCGAGCGCCGCTACGTCATCTTGCCGAAGGGTGTGAACGTCGGCGATTCGTTCATCGTCGCCGAGAATGCGCCGCTGACGCCAGCTAACCGCCTTCCTCTCGGCGCGATTCCAGTCGGTACTTTTGTGTACAATATCGAGCTCTCCCCAGGCGCTGGCGCTGTCCTCGTCCGCTCCGCAGGTAACTTCGCTGAAGTCGTTGCGCACGATGCAGGCTATGCGCAGGTAAAGCTTCCGTCGACCGAAATCCGCAAAGTGTCCGACCTTGCGTGGGCTTCCATCGGTATGGTTGGTAACGAGGAGTCCAATCTTGTCGTTATCGGTAAGGCAGGTCGCAGTCGCTGGATGGGTATCCGTCCGACCGTTCGTGGTACGGCGATGAACCCGGTTGACCATCCGCACGGAGGTGGCGAAGGCAAGCAGGGTCGCGGTTTGCGCCGCGCAAAGAGTAAGTGGGGCAAGCCTACTGGTAAGGGTCAGAAGACTCGCACGCCGAAGAAATACTCAAACATGTTTATCGTGACGCGCAGAAAGGTAGGGAAGAAGAGAAAGGGCTAAGCGAATATAAAGAAAAACCCCGCACGAAAGTGCGGGGTTTTTCTTTGTCTTGTGGAGTATGGAGAAGTCATGAAACGGCGTGAATGGTGCGGTAAATGGCCGTGTAATTTCTATACTATGCATACACGATATGTCAACGTTCTGAAACGGACTAGTATTTATGAGGGTCATTTGGAGCGGTACTGTTGACTCTGCAGACTGCTTCCTGTATCTTTCAGCTATCCCGCATAGCGGGCTTTTCATTGCTTATGGCACGCTCACTCAAAAAAGGACCCTTCGTGGACATCAAACTCCTGAAGAAGGTCATGAATGCAAAACCGGCTACCTCCGGAGTGATAAACACGTGGGCGCGCCGCAGCCAGATTAGCCCCGAAATGATTGGTTTTACCTTGGGTGTTCACAATGGCAAGCAGCACCTCCCGGTCCTCGTCTCTGAGGATATGGTAGGGCATCGCCTCGGTGAATTCTCGCCGACCAAGAAGTTCCTCCGTCACGGAGGCAAGATGCAGAAGGAGATGGAGACCAAGAAGCAGGAGGCTGAGATTGCTTCCGCTAAGGCCGCGAAGGCTCCCGCTGCCGCAGCTCCTTCTGCAAAGAAATAAGATACGCGCCCCGTTAGATTTTTATGTCCACAACCAAACTTACAACAAAGAAAGCAGCGGACTCCCGCATGAGCAAGGCAAGTGCCGTTGCCATATCTAATGGGGTGGCCTACGCAACCCTCAAGAGTCATAATCAGACGCCGCGCAAGGTCCGTCTCGTGACTGAGCTCATAAAAGGCAAGAAGGTACAGGACGCGCTCGTCGCACTCGAGTTCCTCCCGAAGCGCGCTGCGGAACCAATCATGAAGCTCCTCCAGAGCGCCATCGCGAATGCGAAGGTATCAGGCGAAGATGTCGACACGCTCCGCGTGCAGTCGATCATCGTTGAGAGCGCCGGCATCTTGAAGAAGTACATGCCGCGCGCCTTCGGACGCGCGTCGCTTATTCGCCGCAGAAAGAGCGCGGTTAAGCTGACTCTTGGGGCAGCACCAGCTTCGAAATAAATGCTATGACACACATCGTACATCCTTTCGCACATCGTCTCGGCATCATCCGGGACTGGAAGAGTCGTTGGTTCGCCGCCGACAAGAAGACCTACCGCGAGAACATCAAGGTAGACGAGACGATCCGCCGTTTCCTTACGAAAAAGCTGCGCGGAACCTATACGAGCGGTATCGAGATTGAACGTTCAGCGAACGAGCTGCGCATCATCCTCTCGACGGCGCGCCCAGGTCTCGTAATCGGCCGCTCCGGCGAGAACGCAGTCAAGCTGCGCAAGGAACTTACTGACCTCGTTCGGAAGACTTCCGGACACGCACTCGCTGCTGGCAAGCAGGTCAAGTTCGACATAAACGAAGTGCGCCAGCCGGAGACGGATGCTGCCGTCGTCGCCTACATGATTGCGGAAGGGCTCGAGAAGCGCATGCCGTTCCGTCGCGTGCTCAAGCAGACAGTCGAGAAGGTCATTGCGGTACGCGAGGTCGAAGGCGTACGCATCGCGATCTCGGGCCGCCTCGGCGGCGCCGAAATGAGTCGCAAGGAGGAGTTGAAGAAGGGACGCATCCCGCTTCAGACTTTCCGTGCTGATATCGATTTCGCGCACGAGCAGGCGTACCTGCCGTACGGCGTCATCGGCATCAAGGTGTGGATCTACCGTGGCAATGTGTACCAGGACAAGAAGGCGCCGGTACGTATGCCGGATACGGTGCCAGCACACGCTGCATAATCATTTTGCTATGTTGTTTCCTAAAAAAGTAAAACATCGCAAGTGGCAGACGCAGCGCAAGAGCGAGAAGCGCTTGTCGCGCCCGGAGACGCGCGGTACGACTATCGCGTTCGGTTCGTTTGCGCTCAAGGCGCTCTCGAATGCGCGTGTCACGAGCAATCAGATCGAGTCGGCGCGCAAAGTGCTCGCCCGCGCGATTTCGAAGACTGGCAAGATGTGGATTCGTATTTTCCCGGACCGTCCGGTGACCGCCAAGCCGGCAGAAGTGGGCATGGGTAGCGGTAAGGGCGATCCGAAACACTACGTCTTTGAAGTGCGTCCAGGTCGCGTTCTTTTCGAGCTCGATGGCGTTCCTGAGGACATTGCGCGCGCGCATTTGCGTCAGGCGGGCATGAAGCTTCCAGTCACGACGTCTATCATCGCGCGCCGCTAATATTGCTTTTTTCCTATTTCTATGACAAAAAAAGATACTATGAAGACCAAGACTGACCAGGAGCTTTTGAAGCTCCTCGCCGATACGCGCGCCGAACTCCGCACGGTTCGCTTTTCTGCTGCCGGCGCCCGCGCCAAGGATTCGAACGCTCCGAAGAAGCTCCGTGCGAAGATTGCCCGCGCGCTTACCGAGCAGCACGCTCGTGTCCTCACGACTGCATAATTTTATGGAACAAAAAATCATCCGCCCTCAAGCATTCGTCGGTGTCGTCGTAAAGACGGCCATGAAAGACACGGCTACGGTCAAGGTCGACCGCTACGTGAAGAATGCGAAGTACAAGAAATACTTCGTTCGCTCGAAGAAGTTCCTCGCGCACGACCCAGGCAATACGGTCAAGGTGGGGGATACGGTCACTATCGTGGCGACGCGCCCGATCTCGAAACTGAAGCATTTCGCTATCGATCCTACGAAGACGATCTCCGTAGAGAACGACACCAACTAATATGTTGCAGCCTCAATCCATCGTCATGGTCGCAGACAATTCAGGCGGAAAGATCGCCCGCGTTTTCAAAGTGCTCGGCGGATCCAAGCGCCGTTACGCGGAGATCGGCGACGTCGTCGTTGTCTCGATACAGACGGCTGAGCCGCGCAAGGCGGTCAAGAAGAAGGATATCTTCCGTGCGGTCGTCGTACGCCAGGTAAAGCCCTTTGGTCGCAAGGACGGCTCGTACATCCGCTTCGATGAGAATGCGGTCGTGCTCATCGAGAAGCAGGGTAAGGAGATGGGTCCAAAAGGGAACCGAATCTTCGGTCCAGTACCACGCGAGCTTTCCGAGCTCGGCTGGCACTCTATCGTGTCGCTCGCACCTGAAGTCGTTTAATTTTTCTGGTATGCATGTAAAAAAAGGAGATAAGGTAAAAGTAATCGCAGGCAAGGACAAGGGTAAGTCCGGCGTCATTGCTCGCGCATTGCCGAAAGAGAACAAGGTCGTTGTCGAAGGGGTTGCGCTCTTCAAGCGCCACCAGAAGGGTCGGGCAGGAGAGATCGGTCGCATCGTCGAGCGCCCGCGCCCGATCAATGCCTCAAACGTTATGCGTGTCGAATCAGCCAAAGGCGTAAAGAAATAATTGCATATGTCTTCCATTACCAAACAGCGCCAACAGACTTCCTACCTCGCTCTTGCGGAGACGTTCGGCTACACAAGCACGATGCAGGGTCCGCGCATACAGAAGATCGTCGTCTCCTCGGGCGTCGGCAAGAAGCGCGACAAGAAGCAGCTCGAGATCATCCAGGATCGTCTCGCGAAGATCACCGGACAGAAGGCAGCGCCGCGCGCCGCTCGTCTTTCGATTGCATCGTTCAAGGTGCGCGAAGGCGATACGGTCGGTCTCCAAGTAACGCTCCGCGGTGCACGCATGTACGACTTCCTCGATAAGCTCATCCACATCGCACTTCCTCGCACCCGCGACTTCCGCGGCCTCAAAGCGTCGGCAATCGACGATATGGGCAATTTCACCATCGGTATCAAGGAAAACACGATATTCCCAGAGACGAGCGATGAGGATCTCAAGGATGTCTTCGGATTTGCTATCACGATCGTTACCACGGCCAAGTCGCCGGAAGAGGCAGAAGCGTTCTTCCGTCACCTCGGCATGCCGCTTATCGTTGACTCAGGCGTAAAACGCTGATATCTTAACAGCACGCTCTTCGGAGCTTTATTTTTTACTTCCCAGCGAGCGAGGGGAAGAGAAGGTTCTACTTCTCTTCCCCGAGCGAGCGCAGGAAGCAAGATTACTTAAAAACTTATGGCAAAGAAATCCCAGCTTGCGCGATACGCCAAAAAGGCGAAACTCGTAAAGAAGTACGCAATACAGCGTGCTGCTTTGAAGTTGGCTGGCGATTCCGAAGGCCTTCAGAAGCTCCCAAGAAACTCCTCGCCAGTACGGCTGAAGAGCCGCTGTGCGATCACTGGTCGTTCCCGCGGCTACATGCAGGTCTTCGGCCTCTCCCGCATCCAGTTCCGCGAGCTTGCTCGCGAAGGCAAGATTCCGGGCGTAAAGAAAGCATCATGGTAACTGACCGCGTCGGCGATTTCATAATCCGTCTCCAGAATGCCGCACTCGTCGGCAAGAGTGAGGTTGTCGTACCGTACTCGTCGCACCTCGTCGCTATTGCGAAGAAGCTCCGCGAGCTCGGTTTCCTCGCCCACGTCGAGACAAAGATAAAGGAAGGGGAGGAAGTGAAGCGTAGTTTTACGGCGACACTCGCGCTCGATGAACACGGTCACGCTCGTTTGCGCGGCGTGAAGCGCATCTCAAAGCCGGGTCGTCGTCTCTACGCTCCCTTTACTGCCGCACACCGGGTAAAGGGCGGTACGGGCGCACGCATCATCTCTTCGTCGGTTGGTATCATTTCTGATGCCGAGGCGCGCAAGAATCGTTTCGGCGGCGAAGAGCTTTTCGAAATCTGGTAATTTATATGAGCCGACTTGCAAAAAAATCAATAGCGATAGGAAAGTCCGACGTCTCGGTAGCGGGAGGTACGCTGACGGTTAAGGGTACGAAAGGTACGCTGACCAAGCGCGTGCACCCTTCAATCGATATTGCGGTCGACGCTACGGGCGGCGTTCTCGTCACCTCGAAGGATCGTTCTCGCCTCGGTCGGGTGCTTGTCGGAACGTTTGCATCACACGTGAAAAATATGGTTGCTGGCGTCGAGACTCGCTTCATGAAGAAGCTCATCCTCGAAGGTGTCGGGTACCGCGTCGAGCTCAAAGGAAGCGATCTCGTCCTTACGGTCGGTTTCTCACACACGGTCACACTTAAGGTTCCTGAAGAGGTGACTGCGACGGTAGAAAAGAATACCATCAAGCTCGAGAGCTCGAACAAGGAGTCGGTCGGACAGTTCGCCGCGAACGTTCGCCGCGTGAAGCCGCCGGAGCCGTATCTCGGAAAGGGTATCCGGTATGACGACGAAGTCATCCGTCGTAAGCAGGGCAAGAAGGCTGTCTAACGCAGCGCTGTATATATTTTATGAAACAAACACCTACAACAAATAGTCAGCTCCGTAAGCGTCGTCACGCGCGTATCCGCGCGCTGGTCAAAGGTACGGCGGAGCGTCCGCGCCTCGCAGTTTTTCGTAGCAACCGATTTGTCTCGGCACAGCTCATCGACGATACGGTAGGGAAGACGCTTGCCGCATCCCACGGTCGCGAGTTCAAGGGCTCCCAGTCGATTCAGGCCGCATCGGTCGGCGAAGCAATCGCAAAGAAGGCGAAAGTAGCCGGCATCGCGACGATCGTCTTCGATCGCGGCGGCTATCGTTACGGCGGGCAGGTAAAGACGCTTGCCGATGCTGCGCGCGCCGGCGGCCTCGCATTTTAATACTCATGACTACTCCGATGGAACCAGAGATCATACAGGAAGTTGAAGGCGCACCGGCGGTTGTTGTCGAGGCGGCTCCGGTCGCAGCTGCGGCTGTTATCGCTGCTCCGCGTACGGGCGGTCGCGGTCCAATGCGCGGACGCGCTCCGCGTGCTGGTGGTCGCGCCCGCCCACCGCGCGAACGCGGCGAGTTCGAGCAGGTTACGATCGATGCGCGTCGCGTGGCCCGCGTTATGGCCGGCGGACGTCGTTTCAATTTCAGTCTCGTGATCGTCATCGGCGACCGCAAGGGTCGTGTCGGCGTCGGTCTCGGTAAGGGTATCGACACGGCGCTCGCGATCGACAAGGCGACCCGCGATGCGAAGAAGCATCTCTTCATCGTCCCGCGCACGGCTTCCGGCTCGATCCCGCACCAGGTTTCGACGAAGTACGCGTCGTCCACGATCGAGATCATCCCTTCGAAGGGTCGCGGTCTCGTTGCTGGTTCGGCAGTGCGTACCGTGCTCGACCTCGCCGGCGTGACGGACGTTGTGACGAAGATTCACACTCGTTCCAAGAACAAGCTCACCATCGCTCGTGCGACGGTCGCAGCGCTCAAGAAGCTTCGTTCGACTTCGCTCACGACAAGCCGTACCGCATAATCTTTTATATATGCAACTTCACACCTTTTCTCCTCGCACCAAGAACAAGAAGAATCCGCCCGTCGGTCGCGGTGGCAAGCGCGGTAAGACTTCCGGTCGTGGCGGTAAGGGCCAGACGGCCCGCGCCGGACACAAGATCCGTCCAGAGTCTCGCGATCTCATCAAGAAGTTGCCGAAACTCCGTGGTCACGGTAAGAATCGCGCGCGCACTGTCCGCACGAATCGCATCCCTGTTTCCGCAGTGAATCTTTCTGCAATCGAGGCGGTGTACAAGGCAGGGGAGACGGTGTCTCCAGCATCGCTTCTTGCACGCGATCTCGTGCGCCGCGCAAAGGGCCGCGCTCCAGTCGTAAAGATTTTGGGCGCCGGCGCCGTAACGAAAGCGCTTGTTGTGAAGGGTTGTACGCTTTCCGGCGTCGCGCGCGCCGCGATTCTTGCGGCCGGCGGTACAATCCATGCTTAATTCTTTCCTACACAAGCTGAAGCTCGCGTTCGGGGATTCTGAAATACGTTTTCGTATTTTCTTCCTCGTTGGCGCACTCGGACTGTTTCGTTTACTTGCGTCGATACCTATCCCGGGCATCGATAAGGGCGCACTCGCATCTTTCTTTGCAAACAATCAGTTCTTCGGACTTTTGAATATTTTCTCGGGCGGCGGGCTCGCGCATCTCTCTGTGGTGATGCTCGGCGTCGGTCCGTACATTACGGCATCGATCATCATGCAGCTCGGCACCATCATCTTCCCGCAAGTGAAGCAGGCGTACTTTGAAGAGGGTGAGGCGGGCCGCGCGAAGTTCATCGGCTGGAGTCGCTTACTCACGATTCCTATCGCTATTTTGCAGGGCATCGGCTTCTTGTTTTTGCTTGAAGGGCAGGGTGTCATCGCGCACTTGGGCACGGTAGCGCTTGTCGCGAATATTGCACTCATCGCTGCTGGCTCAATGCTGCTCATGTGGCTCGGCGAGCTCGTGACTGAATTCGGCATCGGTAACGGCATCTCGCTCATCATTCTTGCGGGTATCCTTGCACGCGTGCCTTCGAGCATCTCGCAGGCACTCTTCGCCGCAACTGCAGCAAATATTCCCGCGTACCTCGCCTTTACGCTTCTTGCACTCCTCATGATCTACGCGGTCGTTGTCGTTTCCGACGCAGAGCGCTCGATTCCGATTGCCTATGCGCGCGCGATGCGTGGTGCGGCGATGTCGCAGGGTGCCGCAACTTATCTCCCGATCCGTCTCTTGCAGGCTGGCGTTATTCCAATCATTTTCGCACTTTCGCTTCTTCTTTTGCCGCAGATGGCGCTCTCGATGCTTGGAGCATTGCATGTCTCATTCGCTTCAAGCGCCGCGCTCTGGTACACCGCATTCCTCTCTGATCCATGGAAGTATGGTGCTGCGTACTTCGTCCTCGTGGTGCTCTTTACGTATTTCTACACCGCCGTCACGTTCGAGCCGCATCGCGTCGCGGAGAATCTCCAGAAGACCGGCGCATTTGTCCCTGGCGTCCGTCCAGGTCGCGAGACAGAGGAATACGTCAGCAATGTGGTAAATCGCATCACGCTCCCTGGCGCGTGTTTCCTCGGTCTTCTTGCGATATCTCCTTCGATTATTCAGGGAATCACGGGTGTCACGACGATCGTGCTCGGCGGCACCGCACTCCTCATCGCCGTCCAGGTCGCGCTCGACCTCGCCCACAAAATCGATGCCCAAGTCTCGCTCCGCGAATATTAATTTTAAAGTGAAAGTGCTAGAGTAAGCGGATGGAAAAGCCAATCGTATTTTTTATCGGGAAGCCCGGGAGCGGGAAGGGGACACAGGCGAAACTGCTCGCTGACGTGACGGGCTGGCCCGTGGTCGGTACAAGCGGTGTTATGCGTGAGATTATCGCGGCCGGTACTGCCGCGGGGCATAAGCTCAAAGAGACTATGGATAACGGCGATCTCGCGCCGAGCTGGATTGCGGTGTATTCATATCTGAAGACTCTTTTCGCGATTCCCGACGACGGGACCGTTATTTTTGATGGTACGAGTCGTACGCCAACAGAGGCTGAGGTTGTCGCTGACTCGCTCAGGTGGCTCGGTCGGCCGTTCCGCATCTTTCACCTTGTTGTTCCAGACGAGGAGGTGCATGGGCGCATAGCCCTGCGACGCGAGAATGGGTCACGTCCCGACGATCATCCTGATGCGGTCGCAACGCGGCTCAAAGCCTATTACGAGAGTACCGATGGTGCAATCAGCTATCTTCGCGACCAGGGTCTCCTTACGGATATCGACGGGCATCGTCCGCCGGGAATCATCGCGGCAGAAGTGCGAAGTATCTTAAAAATCTGATGACTATTGCGAATGACACTGAGCGCGCGAATCTCATCGAAGCGGGGAAGCGTCTCGCTGCCGTGCTTAAGATGCTGCGTGCAAAAGTTGCGCCCGGCGTGACGACAGAAGAGCTCGATGATTCTGCGGAGCAGATGATCCGTGATGGTGGCGATGAGCCGTGTTTCCTCGGATACACACCTGAAGGGGCGCAACGTCCGTACCCGGCGACGTTGTGCGTTTCGATAAACAGCGAGGTCGTGCACGGCATTCCGAATGAGTCGATAAAGACGTTGAAAGAAGGCGATATCGTCGGGCTCGATCTCGGGCTGACGCACAAGGGCATCATCGTCGACGCGGCTATCACAGTGCCGGTCGGCGTTGTGAGCGAGGAGACGGAGAGGCTCCTCATTGCGACCGAGCAAGCGCTCACGGAGGGTATCGCGCAAGCGGTTCTTGGAAATCACATGGGCGATATTTCATACGCTATTCAGAAAGAGATTGAGCGTGCGGGCTTCAAGGTGGTTAAAGAGCTCGGCGGGCACGGGGTGGGGGACATGGTGCACGAAGAGCCGTTCATTCCGAACTTCGGTCGCCCGGGAGAAGGTCCGGTACTCTTGGAGGGAATGGTGCTCGCTCTCGAGCCTATTTCAACTGCAGGCAAAGCAGCGGTTACTCTCGCGCCCGATGGCTACACATATCGGACAAAAGACGGCTCCCTTTCTGCGCACTTCGAGCACACTATTTTGATAGAAAAGAACGGTCCGCTTGTTGTGACGAAGCTATAGATTGAAAGCGCGGTTCAGGTGCGGAGAGTGGCGCGTGCGCGTCGCCGGAGGAATATGGCCGCATAGATGCAGAGGACGATTCCCCAATAACTGAAGAAGAACCAGGGGGTGCCCCATGCGATGCCGTTGATGTGGAATGAAGAAAGAGGGTAGAGGAAGGGTGTCGGAAAGAATGCATCGCTGTGCGACGGGATATCCATGAGGATATGCAGGCCCCACGCGAGCATCTCATAGACTGGGCGCTTAAAGAGTATCCATACGAGTCCAAATACGAGTGCGAAGATGATGAGACTGTGCGAATAGTTATAAATCGTGTGGACGTACTGAGGGATGATGTCCAATGTCGGCGGCTCCACTCGCATGATCTGCTGCCGATCAAGCCCGTACGTATAGAGGAAGACCGGGAAAAATAAACCGAAGGCTATGAGGTCGGGGAAGATGCCCCACCAGAAAGCGAGCCAGAATGATTTTTTCGATTTAGTAACGAATCCGGCTCCTCCATAGAGACCATGAGCGGCTATGTCCATGGGACTCATTGTACGACGTTGCGGATGTAACACAACAGATTCGCATGAGGATGATTCATTGTATTATGAAGAGCAACGCCGCGGCGTTTTAATTTTTAAACCATGGCACACCCGAAAACAGAACGAACGCTCGTTATCGTGAAGCCGGACGGCATCCAGCGCGCGCTCATTGGCGAAATCATGAAGCGGTACGAGCGCATGGGTCTCAAGCTCGTCGCGCTCAAGATGCTCGTCCCGACGGAGGAGTTGATCGAGAAGCACTATCTCCTTGATCCGAACTGGAAGAAAACCGTCGGCGAGAAAGCGATTGCGAGCTATGTGAGCAAAGGGGAGACGCCGCCGTCGAGCGACCCGTTCGAGGTAGCAGAGGCAGTCGTCAAGAATCTGAAGACTTATATGACGAGCGGCCCGGTCATCGCAATGGTGTGGGAGGGCGCTCATGCGGTCGAGTCGGTACGGAAGGTTACGGGCGGGACGGAGCCGCGCAGCGCCGGCATCGGCACGATCCGCGGCGATTTCGTCCTCGATTCGTATCAGGTGGCGGATACGGACCGCCGCGCGATTCGTAACCTTATTCACGCGTCGGGAACGGTTCCGGAGGCCTTGATGGAGATTCCGCTTTGGTTCGCGCCTGGAGAAATCATCAGTTATCGCGTGCCGCACGAAGCGACACTGTATGACGTAGATATGAAGGGTATCCTTGGGTAATTTCGAGTTTTCCACAGACCTTGGGCGCGATGGGGGGTATACTTGTCTGTGGAGCTGTTCTTAAAAACGCAACTTGCCGTATTCTCGGGAGCTTAGCATTTAGGCGGCCTGGTGAATTCCGTAAGGAAATCCGAGAGCCGCCGTTCAGGCACCCACCTGGCACAATTAAGTTGCTATTAGGGAATGGCTCCACGGAAAAACCCGTCACAATGCGTGACGGGTTTTTCCGTGGCCGTGGTACATTTTACCCATGGCATTGCGACTTAGTTTCTACGGCGGAGCGGGGAAGGTAACCGGCTCCAATTTCTTGATCGAAGGCGCTCGCGGAAAAGTGCTCGTCGACTGCGGCATCGAGCAAGGTGGCGACTTCGTCGAGGCTCATATCTATGGACCATTTCCATACGATGTGACAACGATCGATGCACTCATTCTCACGCATGCGCATCTCGACCATGTCGGCCGCATCCCGAAGCTCGTGCGGGATGGCTTCCGCGGGAAGATATACATGACGCTGCCGACGAAGAACCTCGCGGAACTCATCTTGCGGGACTCGGTCGGCATCCTTGGAGAAGAAGCAAAGCGCCGCGGCGCGCGGCCGCTCTACGAGGAGCAGGACGTCGATAAGACATTCTCGCTCGTTGAAACGCTTGAGTATCATACGGAAAGAGAGGTTGCGCCGGGGCTTTCCGTATACCTGCGCAATACCGGGCACATCCTCGGCTCGGCGAGCGTGCGCATTACTGACGACGAAGGCGTTACGGTCGCACTCACGGGCGACATTGGCAATTCGCCCTCGCCGTTATTGCCAAACTGGGAGCCGATACCGGATGCGGACGCGCTCGTCATGGAGAGCGTCTATGGTGATCGCCTTCATCCTCCTGCAGCCGAGCGCGTGCAGGCGCTGCGCGACACGCTCAAGCGCGCGATAACCAAAGGCGGCACCATCCTCATTCCGGCATTTTCGCTTGAGCGTACACAGCTCATGCTCTATGAACTTTCTAATTTTTTTGATGCAGGCGAGCTTCCAAAAATTCCCGTGTTTCTCGATTCACCGCTCGCAATTAAAGTGACGGCGATTTATGAGAAATGGGGACCGACGTACTTCAAGTCGGAAACTGAGGATGAAATAAAGCGAGAGGGAAGTGTCTTTGAGTTTCCCTTCCTCAAAAACACGCTTTCACGCGGAGAATCAGAAGCGATCGAAAAGGTGTCCGGTCCGAAGATCATCATCGCTGGAGCCGGCATGAGCCATGGCGGCCGCATCGGCCGTTGGGAGGCGCGGTACCTGCCCGACCCCTCCAGTACGCTCATTATCGTCGGGTACCAGGCGCCAGGCTCACCGGGGCGGCGGATGATGGAGGGCGCATCGAGCGTGCGTCTCAATGGTGCAGAGGTGCGAATTAAAGCGACGGTCGAAAACTTGGAGGGCTGGTCGGCGCATGCCGATCGCGATGGGCTCCTCGCATTTGCTGAAGCCGCCCTTGCCGAGAAACGCCCGAAAGTCATCTTTACTGCCATCGGCGAGCCCGCAGCCGAGCGCTTCCTTGCGCAGCGCATCCACGATTACCTCGGCGCTCGCGCCGTCGCCCCCGAACTCGGTCAGACGTGGGAGATTACGAAGGATTCGGTCAAGAAGATTTGATTCGAATTCATTTGTCATAACTATGGAAAAACAAAAAGCATATTTCGAACATCCGGGTAAGGCGGTTGAAACCGATGCCCGTTTCAGTCATGTGATGGCTATCAGTCTTGATCCGCGTTCAAACTACCGCGAGGGAGTCATCCGCTGCATCACGAGTCGAGAAGGCGATGTTGAGATAAAGGGGTATGTCGACCGGAGTCAGCTCTACACTGTCTCCAGAGACTCTCTCGACCATTTTACGGTCGGCGACCGGCTCGAGATTAAAAATGAGAAAGAAATACTTAGGAAACTCACTCCGGAAGGGTGGGAGTGCATCGGTCTCGAGGATCCTGATATTTGGATTGATGAAAAGACCGAACTCACTCATGTCTATTTCACTATTCCCATTAAGCCGCCAGAATCGAAAGACAAAATCCGGATACATCTCGGTCACGCGGTCGGGAAAGATCTGCATTCTCTCGAAATGACAGAGCCTGTCCTCTTGCAGAATGAAACGATGAATGCGAACGCGAAAGAGGTTTCGATCGCGCCGACCAATGCAAAGGGCGTTCGCTATAACCTCATCGAGTCGCGAGATCGTGAGCCAAAAGGTAGGCATTCAACCGTGCGTGTAGCGATAGCAGAAGATATGGGTGGGCCATGGAAGTATGGGAATACTGTTTTCCATCCCGCCGAGCACGATATTCCTTGGATCGCAGGGCACGCGTCTCCGGGGCCTCTTTTGCCGAAATCATCTATTGATGTTGGCGAAGGAAAACTGCTCGGTATCATGAATGGTCGCGAAGCGAATCAGAAGCTTGGCGATAAAATCAAATACGGTATGTTCTCCGTCGGGCTTTTCATCTACGACTACGAACGCGGGGAAATAGACTGGGTATCGCCCGAGCCTTTTATTCGCGATAGCCAAGCAAAGACGATTACGTTCGCGAGCCAGTTCGTGGAGACTGGTCCGGGTACGGGCATCCTCTATGCACATGTCGACGATTCATTCGTCCGCGCCTATACTCTGTACTCCGATAAAATAAAAGACCTATTGCCCGAATGAATGTTGCTGTGAAAGACACTCATTCTGATATAGTTTACCCATGAAGAAAGGAGAAGATTTTACGGGAGTAACTATTGTATTTACCTGTCACGATGGCAAAGGGAATTTTCTTTTGAGTAAACGAGGTCTTGCGTGCCGCGATGAACAGGGGACCTGGGACCCTGGCGGGGGAGGATTAGAGTTTGGCGATACTGTGGAAAACACTCTTTGCAAGGAAATTGCCGAGGAATATTCCACAGGGGTGCTCGCCCACGAATTTCTCGGTTTCCGCGATGTACATCGTGAACATGATGGGAAAAAGACTCACTGGATTGCTTTAGATTTCAAAGTGCTCATAGACCCGTCGAAGGTAAAAAATGGCGAGCCGCACAAGCTTGATGAGATTGGATGGTTCAGGCTCGATGCGCTCCCGGCACCGCTGCACTCCCAATACCCGAAGTTTCTTGAGCTCTATAAAGATAAATTGCAGTGATATAGTCAGGTTATGAAGTTAAAACTCGGCGTGTACGAACACTATAAAAGTGGAAAGAAGTACCGGGTACTTGGCGCGGCGAAGCACAGCGAGACGCTGGAAGACATGGTCGTGTACGAAGCGCTCTACGAAAATGAGATGTCAAAGCTCTGGGTCAGACCGCTCGCGATGTTTCTTGAAGAGGTTGAGTTTAATGGTAAACGAGTGCCGCGATTTTCCTACTGCGGCGAATAGACTCCGAAACGAAAAACCGCCCCTTCCGGGGCGGTTTTTTGGTTACTTAGACGACTTGCTTGCTGATGCGGGCGAAAATTTCCGGATGGTCGGAGGCGAATTGAGCGAGGACCTTGCGGTCGAGGGCAAAACCGGACTTCTTGAGCTTCGCGATGAATGTGGAGTAGGACTTGTGGCCGGTCTCGCGGACAGCGGCGTTCAGCCGAACGATCCAGACCTGGCGGAAGTCGGTCTTTTTGTCGCGGCGGTGGGCGAACGCGTAGCGGCCAGCGCGCATGAGCGCTTCGTGCGCGTAGCGTTCCTTCTTCGAGCGGATGCCGCGGTAGCCCTTGGCGCGTTCGAGAATGTTCTTGCGGCGTTTCTGCGCCATTACTCCTCCTTTGATTCTTGTCATACGAAAATGATTACAGAAAGATTAATTACTTAGCGCCCGTGCCCGGAAGGAAACGGCGGCGGACCTTCATCGTCAGCTTGATCGCGACTGGACGGCGCTTGCCGTTGCGCTCGGAACCGCTCGCCTTCGCATTGAAATGGTTCTGGCCTTTTGCGCGCGCCATGAGCTTCCCGTTGCGGGTAACTCGTATTCGTTTTGAGTAAGATTTGTTTGTTTTCATGTTTTGTTTGCTTGCCCCGTTAGAAGTCGAATCCGAGAGACTTTCTAACTGGGTTTTTCATTTTGTGGTTTCTGTTCTTTCTCACGTTTCGCTTGGGCTATGAGGTCTCGTTCGATGACCCCAGCAAAGCCTTTGGGGCTCCGCGCGACGGGCTCAGAGACTTTGTAGGCATACGGGATGAGCTTGAGGAACCGCACGAGGCGTTCCTTCAAGAACTCCTCTCCCATGCCCTTGTAGCGGCCTTTGAGGAAGAGCTCGGCACGTACTCGGTGACCCTCGGCGAGCCACTCAGCGGCCTTTCTCGCCTTGAGCCCCATATCGTGGTCGCCGGTGCCCACCTTGATCTGGACCTCCTTGGTCTCAGACACTTTGACCTTGGCTTTTGCTACCTTTTCCTTCTTGCTACGCTCGTATTCGAATTTACCATAATCCATGATTTTCGCAACGGGCGGCAGGGCCGAAGGTGAGATTTCGATGAGGTCGCGTCCGGCGGTTTTTGCGGCCGCGAGCGCCGCGTCAAGCGAAAGAACTCCCAAATTCTCCCCTTGGGCACCAATAACGCGCAATTCTTGCGCGCGGATCTCGTTATTTATGCGAAGTCGTTCAGTAGCCACTGGAAGTGAGGGTACTATAGCATGAAAAGGGTAGGGTACGCAATAAGCGCGGATTTATCTGCTCACAGAGAGATTTGATTCGGATTAGAAAGGACGATTTCGGCTTTTCCCTGGTAGGAGGAGATTTTGCCGGTAAGGGTGATGGCGGTCCCATTGTAGCGAGAAAGGGTGCCGAATTTTTTTACATCGTCGGCGAAGATGACGCCTGAAAAGGGGCAGTTTTTGTAATTCTCGCAGAAATCGAGGAAGACGGTACCACTTGCGGAGGTATAGGCTTTGACGAGGGTGCCGCGCACGGAGGCTCTTTGGCCGACGTGCGCGGGTGCTTGCGTGTAGTCGATGGTCCCGATAGAAACACTCGCGGCCGCTCCCGCGGCCGCGTTGCCTTTATAGGCATCAAACAGTCGTTTCAAAATATTTTCGTACGTCTGCCGCAGTGCCGGGTCGGTACCGATTTCGAGGATTTCATCGTTGAGAGTTGTCGCGGAATTGGTCCAGTTATAGCTGCCAAAGGCGTACGCCTGTTCCGTCACAAGGAGTTTTATGTGCATGATGCCGTTGCCACTTGCGTGTCGCTCTACAAGGAGAGGAATACCGGCGTCACGCAGTTTTGCAGTAATAGGAGTGCCGTAACTGTTGCCGCTTTGCTCGGAGTCCATGAGTCCTTTCACATCGACGCCGCGCTTTTTTGCTTTGACGAGAGCGTCGGCGATAGTCGGAAGGGTAAAGGTGTAGATCGCGAAGTAGATGTGGTCCTCTGCGGCATTGATGAGTGCGATGAGTTCTTTATCATTCTGTTTCTGATCGAGGCTGTAAATCACGCGTGTCGTGCCTGCTGTTGGTGCGGCAATAGTTTGAGCGGGGATGCTTATGTTCGGACTTTCCGTTCCGCTCCCGCCCGCCGTGTATCCCATCGCGCCCGCCGCGAGCGCGAGAATTAGTGCTGTAGCCGCACGAATCACTTTTGCATTCATGCGTCTAGTATACTCTCGAGATATTCTTTAATCCGCGCGCGATCCTCATTCTCTTTGTCGCCCTTGAAATAAATCTCGATGAACACCACACGCTTCTGTCGGATGTGATACGCATAGGTAATGCGGATTCCGCTCATAACACCTCGC
Organism: Candidatus Kaiserbacteria bacterium; assembly: GCA_026396715.1. GTDB lineage: Bacteria > Patescibacteriota > Minisyncoccia > Phycocordibacterales > Phycocordibacteraceae > C7867-001. Next base: position 84,823 of record JAPLWH010000006.1, on the reverse strand, counting down.
CCCTTGATTGCCCGGCATGTGAATTTTTTTATTTTGCATGCCCGCACTTCTTCCGTACATGACCCCGAAATTTCTTCGATAGCATTCGTGTCTATGCGCGGCTCGGCATGGAAAGGTTCTAACGCGTAGCGTTTTGCTACTTCTATATCTGCTCGGAGTGAGCGGAAGCGTTTAAGGAGCTTCTTGATGTCATGAGCGAACCCTAGCGTTTCCTCATAACGGATCCGGTCCATAATCACGTTGTGAAGTCTCATCTGAACGATAAAAGACGGACTCATATTCAAGCGGCTCGCCATCTTTGACGCACATCCATGGGATATCGCGATGAGACAGCTCGGTAAGTTCACGAGCGTTCTTGTCGCCAAGCCGCGCTAGCGTTTCATCGATATGTGCAATTTCTTGACCAGAAAGTTGTTTTAATTCTGGCTTCGTGCGAGGAAGGAATTTCTTCTGTTCATGTTGAAAATACTTTGTTTCGATTGCTGCAAGAGTACCCTCGCGTTCCATTTCTTTCACGATTTTTGTGAAGGCAACAGGAGTCGGACCATAATGATTGCGGATGTACACAGCACCCATGAGTTGTTCTTCGAATTTCTCGTAGTAGTCGAAGTCGATGAAATAGAGGATTTTATAGAGGGCGGTCATGCCGATATTCGGCTTGCTACCGATTTTTTCAAGAATATAGAGCAGTACCTGTTTGAACTTCTCTTTATTCTCGGCTGGGACGCTGATGCGTATACCATTTTCCGCAGCTACCTTCTTTGGTACCGGTGTTTTCGATAAGACGACATCCACCTTGCGACGTTTCCCGTAGACAAGTTCGTCGAGTGAGATACTAAACATCTGTGCCAAACACTCCGCTTCAGAGAGGGTAAGCTTGCGTTTCCCTTGTTCAATCGCGATATATGTCGGGCGCGAAATACCAAGCTCTCTCGCTATTGAATCTTGTGACAATGCTTGTTCCTCCCGAAGTTTTTTTAGAAGTGCGGTGGTCATAGGTCTATGGTAGCAGTGTCAGAATTACTGTCAAATATATGTCGGGGATATTGACAGTGGATATTTGAGGAATAAAATGGACTCAATTCGGTTACCGAAGAAGGAAGAGACAAGAGTTTTATTATCAAGTAATGCAGAATTAACATGAGCAAGCAAAAGCAAGTATGGGTTAGTCCATCAGGCGAGGATTGGAAGGTACATTCCGCGGGAGCAGAACGGGCTGCAGGTATATATGACACGAAAGCGGAAGCGGTTGTACGAGCACGCGAAGTCGCTATCAATAAAGAGGCCGAACTATTCGTGCAGAATGAGAATGGCAGAATCGGATGGCGAAACTCGTATGGAAACGATGATTTTCCGCCTCGCGGTTGAAATCAGATTTTCTTTGTAGGCGTTCGTTGCAGAAGTTTTTGGTATTTCTCAAATAGAAATTCGAGACGGGCGGATTCGGATGGGAAGGGCTTGGTAATGTCGTAGGCGCGGTCGACGGCGCGGTCGAGCGCGTGGTGCGCCGCGAGGAGATCGGTGGGCATCGTGAGCGGGTCGTAGAGGTCGGCAAGCGTTGCGCCGGGGTGCGCAGCACGCACATTGAGGATTGCCTGTGCCGCATCTTCGACCGCCTTCTTCACTTCCGTTGAAGGATTTTCCAGCCACGGGAAATTGTTGTAGACAATGTCTTTAGAATAACGATAGCGACTTTCAAGTCGTCCGCAGATAGCACGCATCCAGGTCATATGGAGCTCGCTTTCAAGAACGCCGAAGTGATAGAGAGTTGCACTTGGTATAGTGTGACAACTATTACTGGCTATTACTTCCTTGGGCATAAAGCCCATCGGAACATATCGACGATTTTCAGACGAGGTACTCGGAATAAGTACGTAATCACTTTTTGGTTGTGTGCGTTGCGCGAAGAGAGATGGCGTTTCTGCCATTTTGCGTGTTGAAGCCGCGGCACTTAACTCGCGAAATGCGCGAACGTTTTCAATACGGCGCATGACTAGTGGGAGTGCGCGAAGCTCTTCGGGTTTTGCGTCCACAAGCCAGAGACAGTAGCGTTTCTCACTATGCAAAAATTCTTGCGCGCCCATATAATCGCGAACAAACTTTTCTGCTGCTGGTTCCTGCGCAAGAAGATTTGCACGTTCCTCTTCGCTCAAAATAAATGCGCCGGCATCCCGCGGCATATTGCCGAATGACATCTCGGGTACCTCTGAAATTGGTTTGTGGCGGTTGCGTACAATGACATTTTCTGGTGCCGCGACTAGATAGGGATTTATTTCTTTTACACTTACTTCGTGAGCTTCGCCGCGAACATCTTCGTAATCAAAAAGTCGAGGTCGCTCTGAAGGGAACGCCGCGAAACCGATGATGACGCAATACACGGCGGCCTTCCCCGGTGCCTCGTTACTCCACTTGAAGGTACGATGCGCGAAATGGATGTGAATATTGAGCGCATGCAATTGCTCCCACAAGATGCCGACCTGTTCGCCTTGCGTGATGGAGTTTGTTGATACGAAGCCGACTTTAATCGGCGTATTTTGGATATACGTGGCGGCTTTCTTATACCAAGCAGTTACATAATCAAGAAAGCCGAGTTCTCTGATTTTTCCGAAGACGGCAAGCATGTCCGCTTTTTGGTTCGCGTCCATGACGCGCGATCCTATAAAGGGCGGATTGCCGAGGATATAGGAGAGATTTTCTTTCGGGACTATAGATTCCCAGTCGAGCGTGAGCGCATTGCCTTCTTTGATGTGCGGGGATTCGGTCAAGGGAAGCTTCACAAATGGTACACCGAAATAATCGCCCAGCTCTATGTTTGCAAGATGGTCGGTAAGCCAGAGCGAGAGCTTCGCTATTTCTGCGGGGAAGTGGAGAAGCTCGATGCCGTACATCCGCTCGACAGAAAGTTTTGAAAGATGGCGGATGTCTATTGGAAGCGCCGTTTGACCCGCTCCTTCTACTTGCTCAGCGTGTTGCGGATGGAGACGCTTCAATATTTCGAGCTCAAGACGGCGCAGCTCTCTATAGGCGACGACAAGGAAGTTGCCACAACCGCAGGCTGGGTCGAGGAGGGTAATGCGAGCGATTTTCTCCCAGAGCGCATTCAGCTTTGCCGTGTTTTTGCCAGCTGTGGAGAGTTCGGTACGCAGCTCATCCATAAAGAGACCGTCGATGACTTTCAGGATGTTCTTCTCTGAAGTGTAGTGGGCGCCGAAGTCATGGCGAGTGTCGCCCGAGTCGGTTTCGAGTACGAACTGGAACATTGAGCCGAAAATCTCCGGGGAAACTGCGCTCCAATTGAACTCGCAAGCATCAAGCACCGCACGGCGCATCTCGCGGTTGAAGAAGACGACAGGGAGGTAATCGGCGAAGAGTCCGCCATTTACATAGGGTAATTCAGCGAGCCGCTCATCGAGCGTTGTTTGCCGCCTTTCTTCGGGTGTGTTCAATGTTGAAAAGACGGCATCGAGACGGCTGCCGAAATCGTTGCCGTCTTCACTGCTCCCGAGTGCCAGGTAATAGCGGAATGGCTCGCCGGGCGGGAAGATGCCGGCGTCGTCTGCGAAATAACAGAAGACGAGCCGTACGAGCAAGTGCCCAAGATGTTCCCGCGGGTAATTACTTTTTGCGAGCGTCTGATACAGATTGACCACGACGCGCACCGCCTTGCGGTTCACTGGATCCTGCTCACGGTATTTGCGCACCTCATAGCCGGGAATGAATGCGAAGTGCCGAATATGCTTCGGAAGGTCCGAGAGGGGAAACTCATATTTTTCCGTCTCTCCGTTTTCGCCTTCGAGGTCACAGAGGCGCATGTGCGCGTAATCAGTGATGATGATATAGCGGGGGCGTATGTCTTCGGGAAGAGCTGCAGAGTATTCGATCGCCTGCATGAATGCTTCATCGAGATCTTTCCCAGCGGACTTATGTTCGGCGATAAGTTTCCCTGGCTGGAAGAGATCGATGAATCCGCGTCCTCCACCGAGCTTTTCCACCTGTTGTTGATAAATAGCGACAGAACGGCGCTTTATGCCGAATATGTCGAAGAATTCGTTCCAAAAGGTCTGGTATTCTCCCATCTCGCGCGTCTCGTCTCTCCATGCGCGGGCGAATTTGGTCGCCCTATCACGCATCTCATTCCAAGTGAGCATGGGGGAACTATAGTACCTTCGCTTTGCTATGGGAAATGGCTATACTGTGCCCATGGCACTCGTATTCGATATCGAGACAGTCGGCGAAGCGTGGGACGCGCTTGATGAGACGACGCAGCACAATCTGTCGTGGTATTTGCGTGAATCGTCGAAGAGCGAAGAAGAATACGAATATGAGATGAAAGAATTGAAAGAGGGGATGGGGCTCTCGCCGCTTACTGGTTTTATCGTCGCGATCGGCGTGTACGATACCGAGAAAGAAAAAGGCGCGGTCTATTTTTCCGCTCCTGGCACCGAGCTTGCAAACAGTGAAATAGACGGCATCAAATACGAAGCGATGGATGAAAAAGCGATGCTCGAGCAATTCTGGAAAGTCGCGAATGTATGCACGGAGTTCGTTTCCTTCAATGGTCGCGGCTTCGATGCGCCGTTCCTCGCCATCCGCTCGATGGTGCACCGCGTCGTGCCGACGAAAGACCTGCTCAGCAACCGCTACCTCTCGATGCAGCGTGGCGCCGCGCATATCGACCTGATGGACCAGCTCACGTTCTACGGCGCCGCGCGCTTCCGCAAGAGTCTGCACCTCTTCTGTCGCGCGCTCGGTATAGAGAGTCCCAAAGCGGGCGGCACGACCGGCGACGACGTCGCGACGCTCTACAAAGAAGGGAAGTACTTCGACATCGCCCGCTACAATGCCGGCGACCTCCGCGCCACCGCCGCCCTCTACAAACGCTGGAAGGAGACACTTCGATAGCTGCTGTTTCGTTATCCCCACCAAGGCTGCTTGTGCGATAGGGTACGCTCATCTTAGTCTGCCGTTAGTAAATAATTTTGAACACATGAACATAGTCGCGATTTCGGGCAGTCTGAGGAAGGGTTCGTCGAACACGGCGCTGGTGCGCGCCTTTCAGTCGCTCGCACCAGCGGGCATGGAAATTGCGCTCGCGGATATCGGCACGCTGCCGCTCTTTAATCAGGACGACGAAAGTGCATTTCCCCCGGTAGCGCAAGCATTCAAGGACGCTATTGCGGCAGCTGATGGCATTATCATCGCGACGCCGGAATATAATCGCTCCATCCCCGGTGTGCTGAAGAACGCGATCGATTGGGCCAGCCGCCCGTACGGACAGAATTCTTTCGCAAGGAAGCCGGTCCTCGTCGCCGGCGTCTCGGGAGGGAAGATCGGCACCGCGGTCGCGCAGAGTCACTTGCGACAGATCATGCTCTATCTCGATGCGGACGTCATCGGCCAGCCGGAACTGTATCTCGGCCCGGCGCACGAACTGTTCGACGCAGAAGGGAACATCACTGACGACTCGACGAAGGTGCTGCTCACGAAGGCTCTCGAAGTGCTCGCTGGCCGCATAGGATAATACTCGTGATACGCTTTGAGGATGGAAATCAAGACGCCGCTGGCAGATAAAAAAATCATAGAGCGCGACCTGCTCTGGCTTTTTGATGGCGCGCTCGTGCTGAAAGCGATTCATGGCGCGCTCGAAGTGCTCGCCGCGGTGCTGGTGCTGACGGTGTCACCTTCGTTTGTGGTAAGAGTCGCCACGTTCGTGACAGGCGGCGAGCTCGCGCAAGAGCCGAACGACTTCATCGCGACGGCCATTCTCAATGCCGCGCAGTCATTCGCCGTCAGTCCTCATTTTTTCATCGCGCTGTATCTCGTCATTCATGGTGTGATAAAGACGATGCTCGTCATCGGCATTTTCGCCGGGAAGCGCATCGCGTATCCGTTGTTCATGTTCGCACTCCTGCTCTTTGGTGCGTACGAGCTGTATCGCGGCTTTGCGCGACAGGAATCATTGCTTTATGCACTCGCGCTTTTCGACTTCGTTCTCCTTGTACTTACTGCGCACGAGTACCGGCTTCGGTACCCAGATCATTCTTCTTCGTCTGATAGGCGAGCAGATTATGCCGACCGATGAGGAAGAGTGCGAGAAGGAATGCTCCCGCAATGCTCCAGCGTTCGTACGCAAGCCATCCGGATGTAATGTTACCGAACCAATACGAGGTGTAGAAAAGGAAGGTCGTCCAGACTGAGGTCGCAACGACGGCGGTAAGTATGAATGTCGAAAGCGGTGAACGGAAGAATCCGCTTGCGGCATAGGTAGGGAGTCGGCTTCCGGGTATAAAGCGCGCCCAGAAAATCGTAAGCACAAAGCGCGTTTCGAGCCAGGCACGAAGCGGGAGGGCCAACTCATGATTTCCGTAAAGTTTCAGACGTGGGTGCGTACTTGCGAACCAGCCGAGGAAGTACAGTCCGACGTCGCCAAGAATGATACCAGCGTACAGCGAAATGAGCGCGATCGGAATGCCGATGGTGCCGTTTGCCGCGAGCATGCCGACGATGACCGCAGTTGGATCTTCCAGAATGAACGTGCCAAGGATTATTGCGAGCGGCAGGTAGATTGAGCTGCCGACGGCTCCGCCGATGAGGTGGGAAAGGAAGGGGATGGGGGACATGGCAATCCCTCTATTCTACCAGAATCCTTGCCGGTTTCCGTAATGCTACCATAGTCCTATGGAAAAACTGGGTCAGGCGACGTTTGCGGCGGGATGCTTTTGGGGTGTCGAGGCATCGTTTCGTTTAGTGCCCGGGGTTACTAGTGTCGTCTCCGGCTACACGGGCGGGCACGTTAAACAGCCGACGTATGAGAATGTATGCACTGGTATGACCGGGCATGCCGAGGCGGTTGAGATTTCATTTGATCCTGAACAGGTTTCGTACGAAACGTTGGTCAAGAAGTTTTTCACGCTCCACGACCCGACCCAGATGAGTCGGCAGGGCCCGGATGTGGGCGAGCAGTACCGCTCGGTCATTTTCTACCATTCGCCGGAACAAAAAGAGATCGCTGAGCATATCGCGAAAGAGCTCGCTCCGCAGTATCTTCCGCGAACAATCGCGACCTCAGTCGAGCCCGCGAAGGAATTCTGGAAAGCTGAAGACTATCACCAACGTTACGCCGAGAAACATCCTGGTCAAGTCGTGTGCCATATCTGATTTTTCTCTCGGTTTTCTAAAGAGTAAAAATCGTTCAAAATACGAGACCGGTCTTTATGTGATAGTCGCTTGTAGACGATATATTTTCGAAGCAAGATTATTCTTTCTTGAAATCCAGGCACACTGAATTTATACAATACCGTTTACCACCTTTCTTCGTGGGGCCGTCATTGAAGACGTGTCCGAGGTGGCCACCACAGTGCTTACAAAAAACCTCGGTGCGTTCTCTGTCGTGACGCGTGCCGACGTTTTCTGCGACAGCCGGATCGGTAAAAGAAGGCCAACCGGTGCCGGAGTCGAATTTTGCATCTGAATTGAATAAGGGTGCGCCACACGCTTTGCAAGCGTAGCTGCCCGCTTCGTGATGGTCGACATACGTTCCCGAGAAAGGGGTTTCAGTACCGCCTTCGCGCAGCACGCGATATTCCTCGGGCGTCAGTTCCTTCATGTCGAAAGCATAGCATTTGCAGAGAGAGGAAACAGCGCGTATCCTAGAGGGATGAAACGCGCTGGCGTCATTGCCATCTTAGCTCTCTCTTTCCTCGGGCTCGCGGATTCCGCGTATATCGCCCAGCATGAGACAAGTGGCGCGCCGCTTATCTGCGATATCAACAATCTCTCGGGCTGCAATATCGTCGTGGCGAGCCCGTACTCGTATTTGTTCGGTGTGCCGATCGCCGAGTACGGCATCATCTTTTACAGCATCCTCTTCGTGCTTGCGGCGCTCGAGCTTGTCGTTTTCGATCAGCTCCTGCGCCGCGCACTGCAGGGCATTTCGCTTATCGGTGTCATCGCGTCGCTCTATTTCACACTCATACAGGTGTTCGTCATTAATGCGCTCTGCATCTACTGCCTCGCGTCCGCATTCATCGCGCTCGTCATTCTCATTTGCGCGAGTTTCATCGAGCCACTGTCTCGAAGCGCGCAAAGCTCGCCGCCTCTTATTGTGTAGGTATGGATACTATGCGGCGAGCCCTTACTCTTGTTTCTCTCTCGCTTCTTTTGCCAGCAAGCGCTCTTGCAGCAAGTGCTCCCGCATCTTTTAGTGCCGCACGTTCATTACTTGCGGCAAGTTCGTCACCCGGGAATGCGTATGTTGCTGGTGCATCTGTCGTACTCACGGCACCCGTCACGGGCGATTTCTCGGCACTCGGCGGTTCGATTGTCACCGCCGCGAACGTCAAGGGTGATGAATTGCTTGTCGCTGGCTCAATCAATTCGCGCGCGCGGGTTATGGGCGATCTTCGGGCACTCGGCGGGAGTATCTTCATCGAGGAACCGATCGCGGGAGATCTCTTGGCTCTCGGCGTATCCGTGGATGATTCTGCTCGCGTTGCAGGAAGTGTCTTCATTGTTGCGGCAAATGCCACCGTGTCCAATGGTGCAGCGGGTCCGGTAACCATTTACGGCAATAATGTCGCGCTCGCCGGAGATTTCTTGGGTAATGTCGATGTTATCGCGAGCGGTAGGGTTACGCTTGCGGAAAATACCACGATCCATGGAAAGTTTTCTTATCAGTCGCCAGAGCTTGCGACGCTGCCCGCGTCCGTGACGACGCTCGGTGGTCTTGAGTACACGAATGCGTCGTATCTGCCAGATGCTGGCACCTCGCGCACGCTCGCGATCGTGAGCATTGGCTTCTTCCTCTTTGCGCGTATTTTCGGAGCGCTCATTCTTACTGGACTTTTGGCCGGACTGTTCCCGAAGCTTGCGGAGGCGGTCGTCGAGCGCGCGCATGCGGAACGGTTACGAAGCGTGCTGCTTACGATGCTGCTCGGTTTTGCAATCCTCGTCGCGTCGCCGGTACTGATTGTATTGCTCGCGCTGACCTTCGTCGGTATCGGTCTCGCTTTTCTGCTCCTCATCTTGTATGCACTACTCTCTTTGTTTGCCTTTCTCTATGCGGGCATCTTGCTGGGTAGTGTGCTGGCACGACGTCTCCGCGGCCGTGAGACGGTGCTCTGGCGCGACGGTGTGATCGGTATGCTCGCACTCTCGCTCATCTCACTCGTACCGACCATCGGTCCGCTTACGGTGCTTCTTTTCACTATCTTTACTGCTGGCGCACTCCTTCTCATTTTCTTCAATTTCGCTTTTCCGCATGAGGAGCATACACCGGAGCTGTTATAGTTTTGTTGATGGATCCCGTTAGAAATCGCGGACGCGAAATCCAGAAGTTTTGGGAGGTCGATTTTATCAATTCTAATCAAATAGACTTCGTGGTCGTGCACCGCATGTCCGCGTCCTATTTCTAACGGGATGGAACTACCAACGATAGGTACGCGCGCACCTGACTTTACGCTTCCTGATCAGGAGGGGAAGACGCATACGCTTTCCGACTATCAGGGGAAGTGGGTGTTGCTCTATTTCTATCCGAAAGATGATACGCCGGGGTGCACGATTGAGGCCTGCACCATCCGCGACCAATTCAAGGATTTTGCTGCGATAGGAGTAGTCGTACTTGGTGTTTCGACCGACAGCGTCGCGAGTCATAAGAAATTCGCGAGCGCGTATGAACTGCCGTTTACACTGCTTGCCGATGAGTACAAAGAAGTCGTCGGACAGTATGGCGTTTTTGGCGAGAAAAAGTTCATGGGGAAAACATACATGGGTATCAGCCGTACCTCCTTCCTCATCAATCCAGAAGGGGAGATCGCGAAGGTGTATGAAAAAGTGAAGCCTAAAACGCATGCGGCGTCAGTTATCGCGGACCTAAAAACTCTTGCGCAATGACTCCGGCGAAACAGACCGAGCGCGTACTTCGAGCAAAGAAGATTGTCGCGTATCTGAAAAAAGCGTATCCGACGCCAGCAAGCGAGCTCGTGCACACGACACCATTTCAATTTGTCGTTGCGGTCATCCTTTCGGCGCAGTGTACGGACAAAGCGGTAAATAAGCTGACGGCGACGCTCTTCAAGAAATACAAGACGCCAAAAGATTTTGCGAAAGCGGATGCGGCAGTTTTTACGAAAGAAATCTCTTCCGTGACATTCTTCCGTAATAAAGCGAAAGCGATCATCGGTGCGGCCAAAGAAATACAAACGCGGCACAAGGGGGCCGTGCCGCGTACGGAGTCAGAGCTCGTCGCGCTTCCAGGAGTGGGTTACAAGACGGCGCACGTCATTCTCGGCGACCTCTACGGCATCTGGGAGGGCATTGCAACCGATACGCACGTGAAGCGCTTTGCGAAGCGTCTCGACCTCACTGACCAGAATGATCTCAAGAAAATATCGAAAGACCTCGAAGCACTCATCCCTAAAAAAGACTGGAAATATGTGAATAACGGCCTCGTGCTTTACGGCCGGTACGTGTGCTCCGCGCGTCCGCATAACTGCCTGGCGCACCCCCTCACAAAGCTCTGGCCGCCCTCCGCCCTCCGTTGGCCGAAAGCGAAATGAGGTAGGATGGTGCCGATGGTATTGAAAGAGTTCAGGATAATCGTGTGGCGGCACTATCACGCGCGGGGGCGGCATGACTTGCCGTGGCGGAAGAATCATGACGTGTACCGCATTCTCGTTTCGGAAGTGATGCTGCAGCAGACACAAGTGGAGCGAGTGATTCCTTTTTACAACGCTTTCCTGAAGAAGTTTCCGACGGCGCGTCGGCTTGCCGCCGCGCCGCTCTCTGAAGTTCTGAAAAGCTGGCAGGGACTCGGCTACAATCGTCGCGCGAAGCTGCTGCACGCCGCCGCAAAAGAACTTGCCATTACGAAAGTGAGTTCTGCAACAGAGTTGGAGCGATTACCGGGCGTTGGTCCCTACACTGCGCGTGCTGTGGTGGCATTTGCGTACAATCAAGATGTTGTTGTGATTGAAACGAATATCCGCACGGCAGTCACGCATCATTTTTTTTCAGATAAGAAAAAAGTGTCGGATGTGGAGATAGAAAAAATCCTCGCCGAGGCGCTGCCGAAAGGGAGGTCGCGAGAGTGGTATAGCGCGCTTATGGATTATGGAGCGCACTTGAAACGCTCAGGCATCTCGCTCAATAAGAAGAGCGCAACGTATGCAAAGCAATCGAAATTTGTTGGGTCCTTGCGGGAGTCGCGTGGCGCCATTTTGCGGCTTCTTTCTAAAGAAGTCGCTTCGCAAGCGAGCATTATGAAACTTTTCGATGTCTCGCGACGGGTGCAATTACTCGAAGCTCTGGAGGCGTTGCGTAGGGAACAATTAATACAGAAAAAAGGCACGATGTATTCGCTCGCAGAGTAAAAGCAAAACTGGGTGGAAGACATGAAGTCTCCACCCAGTTAAACGGTCAGGCGGTTTTCAGGAGTGGTGGGGCTAGACGCTGTAGGGCGTTTCTTTTGCCACATTCTCGATTTTGTTCTGGTGCCTCTGGTGGTCCGGCGACCTGCTTTTTGCAGGTAACAATCATACTTCCAGATCCAGGCGGTCGATCGGAACTTTGTCCGCATTCTGTGCATGCGAACGTTAATGTTGGTGGTGGTTCCAGATCAGGAATTACTTTAGTCATCGATAGATCCTCCTTTGTGAAATGAGCGATACATTCTCAAAAATTGAGAATGTATTTTCTGTCTGTATGCATTTATAGTGCATCTGGTTTGAGAGTCAAGGGGCGCTGGTGCGGGTGAGGCCATCTAACCTTCTGGAATGAGCTTTGTGAAGGGCAAAAAGCAGAACGCAGCGAGGATTACCTCGCTGCGTTCTGTCGCTCCCCTTACTTGCTGGGTACGCTTTGTCTGTCGAGCTTAGCTTACTGCCAAGCGAGCCGAGCGGCAAAGCATGTCTGCATGCATTTGTCCGAGGCAAGCGTAGGGAGGAAATCCGGCTTTGCGGATTTACATTCCTATTAGCACCGGGATGACCATCGGCGCCTTGTTGGTGCGCGCGAAGAGGAATCCGGCGACGACGTCGGTCAGATTGTTCTTCACGTAGTCGAGGTCGATAGGGTTCATATTGCCAGTTGAATCTTCGATCGTCTTCTTGATGAGGATACGTGCCTCATTCAGGAGGTCTTGTGACTCACGCAGGTAGATGAAGCCGCGACTGATGATGTCCGGCGACTTGCGCAGTTTTCCGGTCTTCAGGTTCACGCTCGCGATGATGACGAACATGCCGTCTTTTGCGAGCGACTGGCGGTCGCGGATGACGACCTCCTGGATGTCACCGATCGTGAAGCCGTCGACGACCATCGGGGTCGAAGGCACTTTCTGCTTGTGCACGTTCATGCGTACGCCGTCGTCGATGTCGATGACGGTGCCGTTATCCGCGATGATGATGTTTTCGCGCGGAAAGCCGGACTGCTCGACCGCTTTCGCGTGACAGGTCGTCATAGAGCGGTAGCCATAGCCTGGCATAAAGAACGCCGGGTGCACCTGCTTATTGATCCAGACGAGCTCGCCCGTATTGCCGTGGCCGGTCGAGTGCACGTCACTCGATCGGTAGTGGATGAGCGTCACGTTGTGGCGGTAGAGGTTGTCCTTGAGTTTCTGCACGGCGATCTCATTGCCCGGGATGACCGACGAGGAGAGCACGATAGTGTCGCGCTCGTTCAACGTGATGTACTTGTTCTGTTTTGTCGAAAGGCGCATGAGTCCCCCGAACTCTTCACCCTGCGCGCCGGTCGAGAGGATGACGATCTTGTCGGGCGGATAGTCACTGAGCTCCTGTTCGGGTATGAAGGTATTTTTGGGCACTTTCAAGAGACCAGTTTTTTCGGCGATTTCGAGATTAGTCTTTATCGAGCGGCCGACAAGGACGATCTTTTTGTTGTGCTTCTCGGCGGTTTCCATGATGTGGATCATGCGCTCGAACTGCGAAGCGAAAGTGCCGATGATGAGGCGTCCCGAGACCGTCTTGATGATGTTTTCGAGCGTCTGGATGACGCGTATCTCGGGAATGGAGAAGCCGTCCTTCTCGGCGTTCGTGGAGTCGGCGACGAGGAAGATGTTCTTGTCTTTGCCGATATCGCCCCAGGTCTTATTCTCGCGAGCGGTAGGAATGCCGTCATCATGGTCGAGCTTCAAGTCGCCTGATATCACGACGTTACCCTGCGGCGTTTCTACCGAAGCGCCCATCGAGTCGGGAATCGAGTGCGTAACCGGGAAGAACTTCACTTTGGTCGAGCCGATGGTGACGGTCTGGCCGACTTCGACGACGATCATTTCTGATTTCGGTACGTCCGGATATTCTTCCTGACGCCGCGCAATCATGACGGAGGTGAGCTTCTGTGTGTAGATGGGCGGTGTGCCGAAGCGGGGAAGAATGAAAGGAATACCACCGATGTGGTCGAGGTGTCCGTGCGTGATGACGACACCTTTCACGCGCGAGGCATTCTTCTCGAGATACCGGGTATTCGGAAGGATGTAGTCAACTCCGGGAGAAGATTCTTCAGAGACGAATTGGAAGCCTGCATCGAAGACGATGATGTCGCCGGTTGCGCCGACTTCGACCGCAATCATATTGCGACCGACTTCTTCCACGCCGCCGAGCGGAATGATGCGAACGGTCGTCGGGCCCGGAGCTTCGGGGAAGTAGTCTACCGTGCGGACGGCACGCGAGGAGGTGGCCGTCGGGCGGCGGAGTATGCGCTGGATGCGGCGAGTTGCGCCTCCCGGGCGTGATCCACTTCCGGGACGAGAGCTGCCGCGGCCGGTCGGCCGGTCGCCGCGCTCAAAACTTCTGTGTGGTCGAGCATGACTCGGTTGCGCCTCATGCTCCGGTCTCGGAGCGGGTGCAGGCGTCGGGGCTGGTGCCGGGGCTGGTGATGGTGATGGATTCATAACGATAGGTAGTTAATCGGGTAAGATTGTTAATTGAAACTGAAACCCGTACGAAAATAGATGCGTAGAATTACTTGGTGAAAAATGGCCAGACAGCGTCGGTTTCCCGGTACCACGAAGCGGCGGTCGCGAAGCGGTCTGCGGGAGTGATGATCTGCGGCAAGACGACGCCCTTAAGATCGTTCGGCACGGCATAGGTGAAGTTCGGAGCATAGATGAATGCCGCAGGGTATTCTGCCGCGACGATATCCTCGATCTTCTGCAGATTTTTTGAGCGCGTATCTTGGCTGATGGATCCGCGCGCACCTTCAAGAAGTGCGTCAATCGTCTTGTTCGCATAGAGCGCGATGTTGAGTCCAGGATCATTGCGCTCTTGCGAATGCCAGAACGCATACAGGTCCTGATCGCGGCCGATTACCATGCCGTAGAGGAGTGCTTCATACTTGCGCGGGCGGATGACGTTCTGCGAGAGGTCGCCCGGCTCGTACAGCTCGATGTCGACGCTGATACCGAGCTTTTCCCAGTCTGCCTTCACTGCGCTCGCGACATTTTTCAGTTCCGGCACATTTGAGGTACGCAGTGTGATACGGTCGAGCGTTTGCTTTGCCGCCGCATTTTTCCAGACATGCGACGTTCCGTCATAGATCCATCCGGATGCTTGCAGTACCGCTGCAGCCGCCGCCGTCGGGTTTTCCGATTGCGGGACCGGCACCTGCGTCACGTTTTCACCGGGCGGCACCGGTCCCATGATTGCCGTTGCATACCCGCCGAGCACGGTGTCGATGAGGTCTTGCCGGTTAAGAGCGAGTGAGAGCGCTTTGCGCACTTCGAGGCGCGCAAAGACCTGTTTCTCGCCCGGATTCCAGAAGACGCCGAAGACGCGAGCGTACGGGGCGGTCAAAGCTCCTTTCGTCGAGACATCATACGCGCTCTCCTCGGTGCCGCTCGTGAGTGCGCTCGTGAGATCATCGTTTCGTGCGTAGAAGTTGAAGCGAATATCGTCGAGGTACGGTCGGCCGAGTACGTAGTGTGAATTCTCGACGAGCGATACGCTCTTGATGAGTCCTGACGCATCACGCGAGATGCTCGCGACCTTGAAAGGCCCGGCACCCACCGGACTTGTCTCAAGAGTCGAGAACGGAAACTCTTCGTTCGAAATGTTCTTCCAGAGACGTGAAGGAAGGATTCCGAGTGTCGTGAGTCCGAGGAATGGTGCGTAGGGCTTGGTGAGCGTGAAGCGTACGGTATGCGGATCGACCTCTTTCGCGTTTACTCCAGACCAGTCCGCGTATTTCGGACTCTTGAGTGAGGCATTTTGCGCTTTCTCAACCGTGAAAACCACGTCATCCGCTGTAACGGGTGTTCCGTCAGAGAATGTCGCATTCGCGCGCAGGGTGAACGTGTACGTCTTTCCATCAGTGGAGAGTGTGTAGCTTTCGGCAAGCATCGGCACGAGTTCTCCCGATCCTGAAAGGCCCATGAGTCCCGCATAGACAAGCGCAGAAAGATCGCGATCAGCATCGCTAATGGCGAGCAGCGGATTTATGAATTGCGGACTTCCGACTTCTCCTTCGGCGAGACTGCCGCCGTAGGCGGGCACCTCAGCGAGGAGCGAGCGTTCGAGGGCATAGAGTCCAAGAATAGAAGCAATGCCGACAAGAATCGAAAGGGCATAAAACAGGACACGGTCGCCGGGGGTGAGTGCGTGGATACGCTCCTGGAGGCGTTCGAATGAAGGAACGCTCCAAGAACGTTGCAGGCGCTCTCTCCACTGAGGAAGATTTCTATCGATCATTATCCTACCAGAAGGAAGTTCGTTATCGCCGCAAGCACGAGGAGTACCGCGATAGCGATGGTCGCATTGAATAGAAATTTCTCGGCGCCTCTGCGCTTGTAAAACGTCGACGCGAAATTATCACCTCCGAAGGCTCCGCCGAGGGTCGCGCCGCGCTGCTGGAGCACGATGCCGACGATGAGGAGTATTCCGAGGACAATTTCTGCGTACGGTAGTGCCGATACGAGTGCCTCCATCTGTGTCCGAAGAATAGCACGGTCGGGGAAGGGTGCGCAAGCACACGGAGAGCGGGTATAAAAATAAACGCGCCAGCCAAAGACTTCTCTTTGGCGGCGCGTTGGTGGATTCACCTAAACTGCTTTTCAGTGAACAAGACTCCTGTCTTTATTCGCACAGGGGAATCTCGCTTTGTCATACTTGCTCCGATGAATCATTCCCCGAAAAGATTCCATCGTCTTGGACGCTAGTGCGAGTATCGCTAAAACGATGACCGCGGCGAATGTGACTTCTAAGAAAGACATCAGAGCACCTCCTTGAGTTAGAACCCAGGAATTACCTCTGATTTAAAGGATAGCATACGTCATACTTTCTGTCAAGTCTTTGCGGGAACGGGAGTTTTCTCTATACTCACTGTACTTGTGCGATACGGGCCGTTTATTCATGTATATATAGAACGCTATGGCAAAGAAATTTCAGATTACGCCGCTCGGCGATCGTCTTGTCGTAAAGCCGGCTGAGAAGGAGGGCGAGAAAAAGCTTGCCTCGGGCATCATCATTCCCGAGACGGTGGATAAGGAGCGCCCGGCAAAGGGCGAAGTGGTCGCGGTCGGTCTGGGAAAGTTTGAAGAAGGGAAGCGCGTGCCGATGCAGGTGCAGGTCGGCGATACGGTGCTTTTCAGCAAATATGGCTACGACGAAGTGAAGATTGAAGGACAGGAGTACTACATCCTTTCGGAGTCAGGTATCCTCGGCATTTTGAATTAATCATTTTTATTTCTTTACTCATTACTGCTCCCTATGGCAAAACAAATTCTTTTTTCTGAAGACGCACGCAAAGCGATTGCGCGTGGTATCGCGCTCGCCGCACGCACGGTGAAAGTGACGCTCGGTCCCCGTGGACGCAATGTCGTTATCGAGAAGTCGTACGGCGGTCCGCGCATCACGAACGACGGCGTTTCCATTGCGAAGGAGATTTCCTTTAAGGACCGGTTTGAGAATATGGGCGCCGAGATCGTGAAAGAAGTGGCGACCAAGACCAATGACACTGCTGGCGACGGAACGACGACCTCGGTCGTGTTGCTCGAAGCGCTTGTCGAGGAAGGATTGCAGCGCGTCATGAAAGGCGCGAATGCGATGCTGATACGAAGCGGCATGGAGAAAGCGAAAGTCGCGGCGCTTGCGGAGCTGAAGAAGATGGCGAAGCCAGTGGGAAGCAAAGCGGAAGTGAAACAGGTCGCGTCGATCTCGGCCGAGTCCGAAGTGCTTGGTTCTATCATCGCTGAGGCGGTGGAGAAAGTCGGTGCATCTGGCGTCGTGACGGTTGAAGAGAGTCAGGGTATGGAACTTTCCTATGATGTCGTCGAAGGGCTCCAGATCGACAAAGGCTACGTGTCGGCGTACATGGTCACGAATCCGGAGCGCATGGAAGCCGAGATGAAAGATGCGCTCATTCTCATTACCGACAAGAAGATCGGGAATGTGCAGGAGATTTTGCCGCTTCTTGAAAAAGTCGTGCAGTCGGGGAAGAAAGAGCTTGTTATCATTGCGGACGATGTCGAGGGTGACGCCTTGTCGACCTTCATCGTAAACAAGCTGCGCGGCACTTTCAGTGTGCTCGCGGTCAAAGCGCCAGGGTACGGCGATCGTAAGAAGGATATGCTCGCAGACATCGCGGCGGTGGTCGGCGGACAGGTCATCACGAGCGAAGTCGGTATGACATTTGAAAATGCGACCCTCTCGATGCTCGGCAAGGCGTCGCGTGTCGTGGCAAGTAAGGATGCGACGACGATTGTCGGCGGTAAGGGCAAGAAGGCTGACATCACCGCAAGAGTCGCGCAGCTCAAGGCGCAGATGGATCTGTCTGAATCGAAGTTTGATAAGGAGAAGTTCGAAGAGCGTATCGCGAAGCTCGCGGGCGGCGTCGCAGTCATTTCCGTCGGTGCGGCAACCGAGACAGAGATGAAGTATCTGAAAGACAAGATTGATGATGCTGTTAAAGCGACAAAAGCATCCATCGAAGAGGGTATTGTCCCTGGCGGTGGTACCGCGCTTGCGAAGGTTGCGAAGAAGCTCGCGGCACATGACGGCAAGATGAGTGTGGATGAGCGAACCGGCTACGACATCGTCGTGCGGGCGCTCGAGATGCCCCTTGCGCAGATTGCAATCAATGCCGGCAAAGACGATGCCTCGGTTATCGTCGCGAAGGTGCAAGCGGGCAAAGCGAATGCCGGGTATGACGCTGTCGCGGACGAAGTTGTCGACGATATGCTTGCAAAGGGTATCGTCGATCCGGTAAAGATGCCGCGCATGGCGCTCGAGAATGCCGTGTCCGCTGCGGCGATACTGCTTACGACCGAGGCGGCGATTGCTGACATTCCGGAGCCGAAGGCGCCTCAATCTGGCGGCGGGGGGATGGAAGGGATGGGGTACTAATAATCTCGAAATAGCTCACAAGTCTTGTTTCGCCTCAGCGAAAATACCGCGGCGCCTGTTGCAGGCGCCGCGGTATTTTTCTGTTCCGATGCGTACACATAGTAGTAAATGCTACACTCGGCTGTAATGGATGCTTTTCTGGAGCGCTTACTATTTCCGCAATGGCGCTATGCGCTTGTCGCAGTGCTCATCATTGCGGGTGTCGGTTATTTCTACCTGGGGCGCGGACCGAATCTCGGAGCGACCCTGACTGTTTCTCAGGGTGATTTCGTGGAACAGGTACGCGTGTCGGGTACGGTGACAGCCGCTCAAGACGTCGCGCTCGGATTTGCAACGAATGGGCGCATCGCGGGTGTGTATGCGGAGGTAGGACAGCGTGTTCTTGCGGGTACGGTCCTTGCAGAGACAGAAAACGGCGATCTTATCGCGACGCTTGCGCAGAAGCAGGCGGCGCTCGC
The DNA here is from genome assembly GCA_026396715.1 of Candidatus Kaiserbacteria bacterium. GTDB lineage: Bacteria > Patescibacteriota > Minisyncoccia > Phycocordibacterales > Phycocordibacteraceae > C7867-001. The sequence goes on along the minus strand of JAPLWH010000006.1, from coordinate 66,015 downwards.
GCAAGCTGAGGCGAACCTCGCTGCGCTTGTGGCGGGTACGCGACCTGAAGAACTCGCTTCCGCTTCTCTGGCGGTAGTAAATGCGAAAGCATCGCTCAGTAATGCGATACAGAATGTGTATACGGCGAGCGATGATGCGGTGCGCAATCGAGTCGATCTCTTTTTCACGAATCCGCGCACGAATCCAAAGCTCTCATTTGTCGTCGCGAATGTCGCGTTGCAGAATCTCGTCGAATCTGATCGCACGAGCATCGAGACCGGGCTTGTTGCATGGGCGCTGATCGTCGCTAATCTCTCGAATGATACGGCTGCCGCGGCGGCAATACAGTCGCAAAAGTATGTTGCTCAGGTAACGACGCTGCTCGCTGATGCAAATCGAGCGCTTAATCAGGGTGTTCCAGATCAAGCGATCTCCATTGCGACCCTTGCTTCGTACAGCACGACACTTGCGACTGCGCGTACGAATGTGAATACGTCCGCGACGGCGCTCACGACTGCCGCCGCCGCGCTCGATACAGCGCAGAGCGCCCTTACCTTGAAGCAGGCAGGTTCGACAAGTGACGCTATCGCGGCGCAAGAGGCAGCGGTCGCCGCCGCCGCCGCCGAGGTTCGGTCGGCGCGGGCGAAAGTCGTCGCTACGCGCATTGTCGCGCCGTTTTCAGGAATCGTGACGCGCATGGATGCGAAAGTCGGCGAGATCATAGCGCCGACCACGTCGGAGATCTCGCTGCAGAGCAATGGTATTTTTGAAATTGAAACGTATGTGCCTGAGGTGGCTATCGCGCACATCGCTCCCGGGAATCTAGCAACGACGACGCTTGATGCGTATGGCGCCGCGGTGACATTTCCCGCAACCGTCATCGCGGTCGATCCGGCGGAAACGATAAGGGACGGTGTGCCGACGTACAAGACGACGCTCGCATTCACGAAAGCGGACTCGATGATCAGAAGTGGCATGACGGCGAACGTCACTATTGTGACTGGCGTATTGCACGACGCAATTGTCATTCCATCGGGTGCTGTCGGCATGCAGGACGGTGCTTCGTTCGTGTCGGTTATCGAACGTGGTACCGCGAGCTCCCATCCGGTCAGTGTCGGGCCTTCTCCTGCGCTCGGGCAGGCCTACATCCTCTCAGGGCTTTCGGCAGGGGAGGTCATCTTGCTCTCGCCCGCGCACTAGCGCATGTTTTCTCTTCTCAATATCCGCGTCGGTTTTTATCTCGCCGTTCGGCAGCTGCGCCGTGCGAGCTTGTGGACGACAGGGCTCATCGTCTTCGTGATGCTCCTCACTTTTCTTAATCTCGTTGTTGTGACGGGTATCTTGGTTGGCCTCATCGAGGGTATCAATGAAAGCTATCGTACGCAGTATACGGGCGATGTCATACTCTCTGCGCTCACAACAAAAAAATATATCGAAGACACACCGAGCGTCGTTGCTTTTGTGAAGACTTTGCCGCAAGTGGCGATGCTGACCGAGCGGTACCAAGCGGGAGGCACTATCGAAGCAAACTATCTCACGCGTACGAATGATACGGAAAAGCCAAATGCCACCGGTGCACAGGTCATCGGTATCGATCCTGCAGTCGAGAATGCGTTCTCGGGACTTGCGACGCACATCATCGACGGGGCATATCTCGAGGAAGGGGATTACGATCAGATTCTTGTCGGCAATCTTTTGCTTGCGAAGTATGCCTTCGGAAACCAGCCGGGACTGACGCCGTTGACCGATGTTGCTCCGGGCACCAAGGTGCGGCTTACGATAAACGGTTCCGTGCGCGAGGTCATCGTGAAGGGTGTCGTGAAAAGCAAGATTGCGCCGCTCGCGGCGAGTATTTTCATACCCGCCGCTGAACTGCGCTCGCTCACGGGTCGCACGGATCAGAATGTCGCGCAGATCGTCATTCATTTAGTTCCCGGAGGGGATCCCGACGCCTTCAAGGCGCTCCTGCTTGCGAGCGGTATTGGTGAAAAAGCGAAAATTCAGACCTTTACCGACGCCATCCCGAACGGCGTCGCCGATATCAAGACCACGTTCGCGATGCTCGGAAATGGCTTCAGTTCCATCGGGCTCGTCGTCGCGGCGATCACAATCTTTATCGTCATCTTCATCAATGCGATCACGCGCAGGAAGTTCATCGGCATCCTAAAGGGCATCGGCATTTCAGGTGAAGCGATCGAAATCGCGTACGTCTTCCAGTCGCTCTTCTATGCGAGTATCGGTTCTGCGATAGGACTCCTCGTGCTCTACGGCATCTTTGTGCCTGCGCTTGCGGCGCACCCGATTGATTTCCCGTTCAGCGACGGCATCCTCGTTGCGCCGCTTGACGGTACGATGGTGCGTATTGGGCTCCTGATACTTACGACGGTCATCGCGGGGTACTTGCCGTCGCGCATGATTGTACGCAGGAATACCCTTGACTCTATCCTCGGCCGCAATTAAATGAATATGTCCCAAAATCCTCATCTGCTTCGTTGCTCGCTCCGGTGCTTCCTTACCATAGGTCTCACTATGGCTCGGTTCGCGCCTCACTCGCGCCTTGCATCTGAGCGATTTTTGAACACATTCGCACATTAGTATGATCGAAGTAAAAAATCTCGTAAAAACATTTAAAGACGGACCGCTTGAAACGCGAGTGTTGAAAGACATCGACTTTACCGCGAAGAGCGGCGAGTTCATCGCAATCATGGGTCGTTCAGGAGCAGGGAAGAGTACGCTCCTGTATCAGATTTCGCTTCTTGATGAACCGACGTCGGGTGAAATTTTCATCAATGGCAAAGAGACACACTCGATGAGTGAACATGAGAAGATGCTGTTCCGACTCACTGAATTCGGTTACGTCTTCCAGGATTATGCGCTTCTGCCGGAGCTTACGGCGCTTGAGAATGTCGCCTTGCCGCTGTACATGCAGGGCGCTTCGCGTACCGCCGCAGACGCAAAGGCGGCAACGGCGCTTGAGCGCGTCGGTCTCGGGAAGCGGCTCGATAATCTGCCGAGTCAGCTTTCGGGCGGCGAGCAGCAGCGCGTCTCCATCTCGCGCGCCATCGCACACTTGCCGGGCGTGCTCTTCGCTGACGAGCCGACCGCGAACCTCGACAAAGAATCTTCCGCGACCGTAATGAACATCTTTAAGGAGCTGCATGAGGGCGGGCAGACGATCATCATGGTGACGCATGAAGACGAGTTTGCGCAGTTTGCTGAACGCATCATCAAGCTCGATGACGGAAGGATTGTTTCGGATTCTCGGCTATGAGCAGTAAAAGTCTTATTTGGGGAGGTATGTTCATCGGTTCGAGCGTCGGTGGCTATCTGCCCGCTTTTTGGGATGGAGGGCTCATGGCGTACACGTTTTGGGGCGCTATCGGCGGCCTTGTCGGCATTTGGGTCGGTTTTAAGATCGCAAAAGCGACGGGAGCGCTCTAAGTAAGATGTTCTGCGTTTTGCACAGGGGGCCGTTTGGTCGCCCCTTATCCGTTCAGAAAGGGTCATACTATAAGAAGCGGATACCACAAAGCACCGCTTTAATCATTTTTCACTCGTATGAAAGTACTGCACAGCATAGCGTTCGTCCTCGTCATCGTCGGTGGCCTCAATTGGGGTCTCATCGCGCTCGGATCGTACTTGGGCGGCAGCTGGAACATCGTGAACCTCATCCTCGGCTCGTGGCCGGCGGTTGAGATACTCGTCTACCTGCTCGTCGGCGTTTCGGCGATCCTGCTCGTATTCACTCACAAGAATGATTGTCGGTATTGCGCTACCGAAGGGGCAGGGATGTAATAGTGCATTAGATAAAAAGAACCGCCGGCGAAAGTCGGCGTTTCTTTTTATCTAGTTTCTTCGGAGATGCTATAGTGGCGGGATTCGTTATGCATATATTGATTTAAAATGATAAAAATAAAAGCAGTGATGGGTAGGGAGGTGCTGGATTCGCGAGGTACACCGACGATTGAGGTCGTACTTGAGACTGAAAATGCACAGGGTGTCGCCTCGGTTCCTTCAGGAGCGAGTGTCGGCGCGCATGAGGCGGTCGAGTTGCGCGACGGTGCGGGCGCGACAAATCCGCGCGGCGTTTCTAAGGCAATCGAGCAGATTCATGCAGAGATAGCGGCAGCAATTATCGGCAAAGAGTTTACACAACAGAGTCTCGACGCCTTTTTATGCGAGCTCGATGGTACGAAGAACAAGAGTCGTCTCGGTGCCAATGCCATCCTCGGCATCTCGATTGCCTTTGCGCGCGCAGCGGCGCAGGAACAGGGAATTGAGCTGTATGAGTATCTCGGCTCGCTCGATGGGCGGACCGCTTTTTCGCTTCCGATGCCACTCTTCAATATCATCAATGGTGGCAAGCATGCGCAGAAGGGTATCGACATTCAAGAGTGCATGCTCGCGCCCGTCGGTTTCAAGAGTATGCGTGAGCAAGTTGAAGCTGCGAAGAAGTGTATGGCGGAACTGAAGACTCTTCTTGAAGAGAAGGGTTGCAGCACTTCGTTGGGGGATGAAGGCGGGTTCGCACCCGCGCTCGAGACGAATGATGAAGCTCTTGGCCTGCTCGTCATTGCTATAGGAAAAGCGGGATACTCGACCGAGCAAGTGAAAATCGCGCTCGATGTCGCTTCGAGTAGTTTTTATGAAGAAAGGAGGTACGTACTTCGGTCTGGTGGCGAGCGCCAGCTCGACAGTGCTCAGATGATCGAGTGGTATGTCGGCCTTGCGGAGAAGTATCCGCTCATCTCGATCGAAGATGGTCTTGCGGAGGATGACTGGGAAGGGTTTACGGCGCTTACGGGAAAACTCGGCGGGACCCTCAGCATTGTCGGCGATGACCTTACGGTAACCAATGTCGAGCGCATCAGTATGGCGGTCGCGCAGCGCGCGGCAAATGCCTGCATCATCAAGCCGAATCAGATTGGGACGATTAGCGAGAGTGTTGCTGCCGTGCGCGCCGTACAGGCCGCGGGCTGGAAAGCATTCGCATCGCACCGTTCGGGCGAAACGATGGATACATTCATCTCAGACTTCGCTGCTGGTCTTTCCTGCGGCTACATAAAAGCAGGTGCACCAACAAATTCTGAGCGCGTCGTGAAGTATGATCGTCTGATTGAGATTGAAGATCGTCTGGCGGCTGCATAATATGGCGGGGAAACTTCTTATCGCTCGGCATCACGAGTCGGAATGGAATAAGAAAGGTTTGTGGACCGGCACGCGCAATGTGCCGCTCACGCCGTACGGGTTTCAAAAATCAGCGGATATGGGGCATGCGATACAGGGCATCTCTATCGACACAGCGTTTTCTTCGATGCAGGTGCGGACCATTGAGACACTGGCGTGCATGCTCATGGCGCTTGAACTGCACGACGTGCCGGTTGAGCATGCGCGCGAACTCAATGAGCGCGATTACGGCGACTATACGGGGAAGAATAAATGGGATATGAAGAAACTTATCGGAGACGAGGAGTTTGAACGCGTGCGGCGAGAGTGGGATTGTCCTGTCCCGAATGGTGAGACGCTGAAAATGGTGTATGAACGCGTCATTCCGTTCTATCAGAAGGCGATCCTTCCGCTGCTCGTAGCTGGGAAGAATGTATTGGTCGTCGCGCACGGCAATTCGCTCCGTGCGCTTATGGCGTATATCGAGACCATCGCGCCGGAGGACGTGAAGAATATCGAGATGCTGTTCGGATCGATCGTCATCTACGGCGTAGATAAGGAGGGTCGCATGACAGGGAAAGAAGTGCGGCAGATCGCGTCGGAGGTACCTGCGTAAACAGCTTTAGTATGCGAGCAAAAACCGCCGCCCTGAGGGGTGGCGGTTTTTGCTCGAAGAGAAGGGAGGGACCGCGAGTACGCTTTTCGTCCGCAACTCAAAAGCTCGCCGTCGCTCGCTTTTGGTCGTGTCCGCGACTCGCGACCCGTTCTGCTGAACGGGTACCCCGCTCCGTCTCTTCGAATCCCTCCCCATTCTCGCAAAATATAGTCGCCGAGAGCTAATGCTCTCGGCTTGTTATTTTGCGGAGGGGGAGGGATTCGAACCCTCGATACGATTTTACTCGTATAGCGAGTTAGCAACCCGCCGCACTAGGCCTCTATGCGACCCCTCCGTATTCCGCCACAGTACCAAATTTAGCGAAAGAGAGCGAGTTCTGGACGCCTATTTTGTTTGTGTACGCGGGCATGGTAGGGTCTCGGCAGACGCAAACCCTTTTATGAAAGGAGGCCGTAATGGCCGAAAAGGAGTCGACGCCCAAAGAGAGGATTACCGCTCTTATTGAGATGTACGAGGAACGCCTGCGCAAAGAAGGCATTTCGAAAGTTCGGATGGATCCGAAACGCACGTTTGCCTCATTGAGTAAGAAGGAAAGGCTCGCGCACGCACACTTCCTTTGTGACGGGGTGAAAGAATATGCGAAACTTTCGGGGAAACAGCGCAAGACCGGTAACCATCTTTCCGCTATACAGATGTGTTTAAGTTTTGCCGGGTGGTACACACTTGAGGAATTGATGACGCATAATCAGACTTGCTTTTCTTGATCTTGCAGACAACCGCCCAGAATTTCTGGGCGGTTGAAACTTAATGGGCGAGGGCGAGTGGGAGGATGTGCTCGGCGCCCGCTTCCCGTAAGGCGTCGATGGCGGCTTGGAGGGTGGCGCCGGTGGTGAGGACATCGTCGATGACTATATATAGGTACGCGGGATTGGCGCGGCGCGTTGCCCTGAACGCGCCGCGCATGTTTTCTTCCCGTTTTGAGCGGGGAAGCGAGACTTGTGAAGCGGTCTCACGCGTGCGTATGAGAAGTGCGGAATCGACCGCGATGCCGAGCTCGTTCGCGACGCGACGCGCAACCTCTTCTGCCTGATTGAATCCGCGTTCCTGGTACCGACCTTTCCCGAGCGGTATCGGCACGATGATGGGTTTCGTAAATCCATCATCAGCATCGCACAGGTAGTCGTTGAGTGCAGCGGTAAGGAGTGCAAAAGCGCGTTCACTACCATGGTATTTCGCCTCATGAACCGCCGCGCGCACGGAAGCGTTATTGAAAGGGAAGAGTCTGACTGTTTCTGGTCGCGTGATGGGTACGAGCCGCGGCGTTACGAGTGCGAGGAAATCGTCGGTGGAAATGTCTCGCAGCGTTCGTTCATCCTCGCGAGGAGGAAAGAGGAAATCAAGCCAGTGCCGTAGCGGCATCATGGTACTATTATCGCATGTCATTCCTCGAATCATTCTTTTCGAAGAAGAAAGAACAGAGCGTACTCGGCGTCGACTTCGGCTCATCGTCCTTAAAGATTGTGCAGCTGCGCAAGGAACACGGACAGGCGATTCTTGAGACCTACGGCGAGCTTTCGCTCGGTCAATATGGTGGTGCCGATGCCGGACAGGCGACAAATCTTTCCTCCGAGCAGATTATCGAGTCTCTCAAAGATCTCTTGCGTGAGGCGAAAGTAACGACGACAAGCTGCGGCGTATCGATACCGTTCGCTCGCTCGCTGCTCACGCTCGTCGAGTTGCCCTACCGCGCTGACCCGCAAGAACAGAAAACGGTCATTGAACTCGAGGCGCGCAAATATATTCCTGTGCCGATAAGCGAGGTGCAGCTCGACTGGTTCGTCGTACCTGCGGCGGATCAAGCCCAATTTGGCGCAGAGGATTCGCAAGAGGAACCCCGGAAGGGGAGTATCGAGGTGCTCTTGGTCGCAGTCCATAATGATGAACTGACGATGCTTCAGAATGTTGTTGTGGGTGCGGGACTTTCGGCGAGTTTTTACGAGATTGAGATCTTCAGTACCATCCGTGCCGTGGTCGATGATCCGGTAAAGCCGGTCATGGTAATTGATGTCGGCGCTGCGTCCACAAAAGTCTACGTCATCGAGCATGGGGTCGTGGCGCTGTCGCACGCGATCGCTATAGGCAGTCAGGATATTACGCGCGCCATCGCGATTTCCGGCAGCATTTCTATTACTGCTGCTGAAGAGCTGAAGAAGAAGGAGGGTCTCGGAGACGGTGGCGCCCATGCTCCCGAAATCGTCTTTTCGCGCATCTTTTCTGAAGTGCGACGTGTCCTCATACAGTATGAGACAGCACACAAGAAATCGATCACCTCAATCATCTTTACTGGCGGTGGCGGCGTTACGAAGGAGCTTGATGAGTATGCGAAACGCCTTTTCTCGATCGATGTACACGTTGCAGATCCTTTTAGGAAAACTGAAGCTCCGGCGTTCATGCGTCCGGTCCTTGAGGAGATCGGTCCCGAGTTTGCGGTCGCGGTCGGTCTCGCGTTACGGAAACTTGATGAGCTATAGTTTGTTTTGCACAGATGCCGTGCACAAGGCTTGCATAAGTGTCGTATACTAAAAACGAAATGCTCCCCCCAACGATACCAACATCATTTGTTCCTCACTCGATGGGTGAGGTCACGCGCAGGTTCCGCGTCGATTTTTCCGTCATCTTCGGTTCTCTCGGGTACATGATGCTGGGGGTCATGTTGCTTCTTGCAATCGGAGTATTTTTTTATGGTCGCATTCTCGCGAGTAGTCAGGCCGCCCGGGACGTCGCGCTTATGAAGGCTGAAGCGGCGATTGATCCGGCAACCGTCGAGAATTTCATTCGGGTGCGCGATCGCCTTAATTCAGGTACCGACCTTCTTGCAAATCATGACGCATTTTCACACTTCTTCTCGCTCATCGAGACATTGCTGCCTTCAGCCGTCCGTTTTACCTCGATGCATCTCACACTCAATGAGCTCGGGGGAGCAAAACTCGACGGCTCGGGTATTGCAAAGAGCTTCAATGCGCTCGCTGCCGCTTCTACTGCATTCGCCGCCGATGGCCGCATAAAGGACGCTATCTTTTCAGGCATCGCGGTAAATTCGAAAGACGGTTCGGTTTCTTTTACGCTTACGGCAACTCTCGATACAAAACTCATCGCTTTTTCATCGGAGGCTTTTACACCAAGTGTGCCTGAAGAATCTACGACCATGCCACCATTATGATAAGTAACCGCATCTTACCGCTTACCGCCTTCCTCGTTGCTCTCGGCATCTTTTTCGCCTATGTGCAGCCGGCCTGGTCCGGTACGATAGCCGAGACTAAAGCTGCTATTATCGCAAACGATCAGGCGCTCGCTGCGGCGAATTCATACGCGGTACAACAGAACACACTCGCGTCCGCGCTTAATACTATCGATTCTGCAAGTCTTGCTCGGTTGAACGTCTTCTTGCCCGATTCGGTCGATAACGTCGGTCTTATCCTTGATCTTACGGCGCTTGCGTCGCGTTCAGGCCTCTCTCTTTCGAATATCGACGTTACGACGAATATTACTGCGGAATCGGCAAGCGCTCTCGCGTCTGGCGCAGTGCCGATCGGACATGCAAATCCGGTTGGTTCGATCGACCTCTCGCTCTCCGCGGTCGGTACGTATGCAGCACTGCAAACGTTCTTGACTGGAATAGAGAAGAGTCAGCGTATTCTCGACGTTCAGGATATCGTCGTAAAAGGGTCCGACACGAGTGTCTATACGTATCAGATGAAGCTGCGCCTCTTCTGGCTCCGATAACGTTCGAACGTCCTATTTTTTGACCTATGAAACAAAACATCACACTCATCACTATCGCACTCATTCTTGCGGCCGGCGCGTATTGGTACTTCTTTACCGATACCGGGAACGAGCTACCTTTGACCGCGAATACGACAGAGAATCCTGCGCAAGTGCGATTCCGAGCACTCATCCTCAGACTTCCTACCTCGTTTAATACCGGTATTTTGTCGGATGCACGATTTAATTCGTTGGTCGATCTCACGACGCAGATTTCTCCCGAATCAGTCGGTCGTATCGATCCGTTCGCCCCGATCCAGGGCATCGGTGGAAAATAAGTAGTGAATCCTGTTAGAGACTGTACGCACTGTGTAGTAGAATAATAGACGAAGCATGAACACATACGAAATACATCTGTCGTGCGCTCACAGAGCAAGCCGCGTAATCGTGGCCGGCTTCTAACGGGATGAATCTTCTCGGACTACTCGTCGATAAAGGACTCCTCTCGGCAAGCGCCCGCGCGAGCGTTGAGGCTGATCTGGCGAAGAAACGCTCCCTTACCGAGGCGCTCGCCGCGCAGGGAGTGGCGATTTCTGATGCAATCGCGGAAGTAGGAAAATCATACGACCTCCCGACACGTATTCTCGGCGACCCTCCCGCATCGCATGAAGCGTTCGGCTACATTCCGATTGACTCGGCCCGTCATTATGGATTCGTACCGCTTGCCGTCACGGAGGGTGCGCTCGAGGTTGGCATTACCGATCCGGATAATATAGAGGCGCTTGATGCGTTGCAGTTCATCTCGGGCCAGATCGGCATGCCGTATAAGATTTTTCTTATTACGAAAGATGATTTTGATCGCGTGCTCGATGCGTATAAGAATCTTTCGGGCGAAGTGGGTACTGCTCTTTTCGAGTACGAGACAACCGCAACTTCTCCCGCACGCGACGCGTCTGCTGCACCCGGCGCTTCTGTGCCGAAGGAGGGACCACTCGCCCTTAATAGAGAAGAGGAGCTTGATTTGGCCGGCCCCAGCGAATCCTTGAAAGAAGACGCACCGGTAACGAAAATCGTCTCGACCATATTGCGGTACGCTATCGAGGGACATTCTTCCGACGTGCACATCGAACCGACGCCAACGAAGACTCGAGTCCGATTCCGCATGGATGGCGATCTTCATACATCGCTTAAATTGCCATTGAAGGTGCATGAGGCTGTTGTCGCGCGCATCAAGATTCTTGCAAAATTGCGCCTCGATGAACGGCGGAAGCCGCAGGACGGCCGTTTCTCGGCGACGGTTGAGAACCGCCGGATCGATTTCCGCGTCTCTACCTTCCCGACGGAACACGGCGAGAAGGTCGTGATGCGTATTCTCGATAAGTCAGAAGCGATAGCGACTCTCGAATCGAGAGGGTTTAGTAAGGCGCATCTTGCCGATATCCGCGCCATGATGAAAGTGCCGTACGGCATCATCCTTATCGCGGGGCCGACCGGCTCAGGTAAGTCGACGACGCTCTATGCGATGCTTTCAGAGCTTGATCGTGAGACAGCGAATGTCGTTTCGCTCGAGGATCCCGTCGAGTACGAGATCGCTGATGTGTCACAGAGTCAGGTGCGGCCTGAGATCGGATATACGTTCGCGAACGGATTACGCTCCATCCTGCGCCAGGACCCGGATATCATCATGGTGGGTGAGATCCGCGACAAAGAGACCGCGGTGCTCGCGGTGCAGGCAGCGCTTACCGGCCATCTCGTTTTTTCCACGATACATACTAATACTGCCGCCGGGGCGATTCCGCGCCTCATCGACATGGGTGTCGATCCGTATCTCATCGCCCCGACGCTGATCTCGGTCATCGGGCAGCGTCTAGTCCGCAAGCTTTGTCCCGGCGGTACGCCTATCCCGGTCACGAACAGCATCAAGCTGTCTCTCGAGCGAGAATTTGCCGATCTGCCAGAGGAGTATCGCCGCGCGCTGCCGCCGTTTAAAGAATTTTATCATGCGACCGCGACGGCTGAATGCCCAAATGGCACTCGCGGTCGCACCGGCGTATTCGAAGTGCTGCGTATGAATAAGCAGCTTGAGGAGGTAATCCTTACCAATCCGGTTGAGGAAAAAATATTCTCTGTCGCGCGAGCAGGCGGCATGCTCACGATGCGCGAGGATGCCATCGTAAAGGCGCTGACCGGAGAAATCCCTTTTGAGGAGATTGATACTCTCGGCGGGGAGCTTTTTCATGAAGAGGAATCAGCTGGATAGGAGCGCGGGGCGGACTCGGTAAGATATTCTATTTTTGGATACGTTGCCGGTATTTTTGTACTGTCCACAATGAGTGGGTTAGATGAGAGAGGGTTTATATCCTAACGGGGTATACTATCCAACAATGGCCTACCATATCTATCTTGTTGACGATGACCGATTCCTTCTCGATCTCTACGCGGTCAAGTTCAAAAATGCCGGTCACGAAGTCAGTGCCTTCGGGAGCGGCGAGGATCTCCTTGTGACTCTTCGAAAAGAAGGCGCTCTTGTGCCGGAGGCAATTCTTATCGACATCATCATGCCTGGCATGGGTGGCTTCGGAACGCTTGAGGCGATACGGAAGGAGCAGCTCGCAAAGGGTTCAAAGATCATCATCCTCTCGAATCAGGGTCAGGATTCCGATATCGAGAAAGCGAAACAGTTCGCGGTCGACGGCTACATCATAAAGGCATCTGCAATCCCGTCTGAAGTATTCGCTGAAACCATGCGCATTATCGAAGCAGGGAAATCAAATTGATATATGACCATTAACACCAACCTTGCAGAATTGCTCGATCTCGTCGTCAAAGAGGGTGGGTCGGACCTCCATCTTTTTGCGGGCGGGTCGCCGATGATTCGTGTTTCCGGAGCGCTCATTCCGCTCACCAAGTATCCGGCACTGACGGAAACGGAAACAGAGGACATGTTGCGGAGTATCGTGCCCGAGAGCCGTTGGGGTTCGTTCCAAGAGAATCAGACGATCGACCTTTCTTATGCGCACAAAGCGGATATACGATTCCGTATCAATGGCTATCGTGTGCAGGGAACGACGGCGCTCGCACTTCGGCTCATCCCACGCACCATTCATACTTTTACCGAACTCAATCTCCCGCCAATCCTCGAAGTGTTCACGCAACGCGAACAGGGCTTCTTCCTTGTCGTCGGGCCGGTAGGGCAGGGCAAGTCGACGACGCTCGCCGCGATGATCGATCGGGTCAATGACACGCGCGCGGAGCACATCCTTACCATCGAGGATCCGGTCGAGTATCTCTTCACGCCGAAAAAATCACTCATCCATCAACGCGAGGTGCATATCGACACGTCCGATTTTCATACAGCGCTTCAGAGTGCGTTTCGCGAAGATGTGGACGTGATCATGGTCGGCGAGATGCGCGACTACGAAACCATTTCTTCAGCGGTAACCGCTGCCGAGACCGGACACCTCGTCCTCTCGACGCTCCATACCAACAATGCCGCACAGACCATCGACCGTATCATTGACATGTTCCCCTCTGAGCAGCAGGCGCAAGTGCGCGTACAGCTCGCTGGTTCGCTTATCGGTATCTTTTCGCAGCGACTCATTCCGCGCGTCTCAGGAGGGCTTATTCCGGCGTATGAGCTTCTTATTAATAATAATGCGGTCAGCACGCTTATTCGCGACGCGCGGACGCATGAAATAAGCTCAGTAATTCAGACGTCGTCGCAGGAGGGTATGATCGATATGGATCGTTCGCTCGCTGACCTTGTGCATCGAGGAGAAATAACAGTCGAGCATGCGTATGAGCATTCGTTGGATTCGAAGACTTTCGAGCGCTATCTATAACGTATGCTTTTTACCTATCATGCTATCGATCAGGATGGGCACGAGCGCGACGGAACTATCGAGGCTCCGTCACAGGAAACTGCGGTTACCGCGCTGCAGCGGCGCAATCTCATTGTCTCGGTAATCGAATCTACCGAAAAACACGCATTGTTTGATCTTGGTCTGGCATTTTTAAGTAGGGTATCCAACAAAGATGTTGTCATTCTGTCACGCCAGATAGCCACTCTCTTTGAGGCGCAAGTGTCCGCCCTCAGAATCTTCCGTCTTCTTGCTGCCGAGGTCGAGAGTAAGACACTTGCGAACGTTCTTTCTGTCGTGGGAGACGACCTTCAGAGTGGAAGTCCTATCAGTAAGGCGCTTTCACGTCATCCGAAAGTCTTTACGGTGTTCTATGTGAATATGGTTCGGGCGGGAGAAGAGTCGGGAAAATTGTCAGAAACATTCAATTATCTTGCCGATTATCTCGATCGTTCTTACGACTTGGTCAGTAAGGCCGAGAACGCGCTCATCTATCCACTTTTCGTCGTCGTGGTCTTCATCGGCGTAATGGCGCTTATGCTCACGCTCGTCATTCCGAAGATTAGCGCCGTCTTGCTTGATTCAGGTCAGGAGATCCCAATCTATACTCGCATCATCATCGGCTTCTCGAATTTTCTCGTGCAGTACGGCATCTTCTTGTTCATTGCGTTTGCGGCAGGCATCTTTTATCTGTGGAGGTTGGGGCAGACTGAACGTGGAAGGCTCGTACTAGATGGAGTGAAGCTTAGTGTTCCCTACATCGGCGACCTTTATAAGAAGCTGTATCTTTCTCGCATTGCGGACAATCTCGCGACGATGCTCCTTTCGGGCGTCTCGGTCGTCGAGACGATTGAGATTGCGGGTTCGGTTGTGGGGAATTCCGTCTACGCGGCGATCCTCGCCGAGGTCGGTTCAGACGTAAAAGGAGGCGCCTCTATTTCCGACTCTCTTGGTAAGCATCCGGAGATACAGGGCATCATGGTCGCTATGACGAAAGTCGGCGAGGAGACCGGTGAACTCGGCAAGATACTCACGACGCTCGCCAAATTCTATAACCGCGAAGTGACGAATTCGGTCGACACACTCGTCAGCCTCATCGAGCCGGCCATGGTCGTGCTCCTCGGTCTCGGCGTCGGCGTATTGCTCGCGGCGATCCTGCTTCCGATTTATAATCTTGCAGGCTCCATCTAGCTGCAGCAGAGGGCTATCCACACCCTTGCTTTTATTAGAGCCCTTCTAGGCGTACAATCAATCCATTAACCGTATACAATATTTTATGTACAAAAATAGTTCCCGAGGTTTTACGCTCATCGAACTTCTCGTCGTCATCGCCATCATCGGTATCCTCTCAGCGGTCGTGCTCGCCTCTCTCAACACGGCTCGCTCCAAGGGCAATGACGCCGCTATCCAGTCCGACCTCTCGACCATCCAGACCCAGGCAGAGATTTACTATGGCGGTTCCGTCGGTAATAATTCTTATGGTAATAATGCCAGCGCAACTGGTTCCTGTACCGTTGCTACCACCATGTTTACCACTGATACGACCATAAAGAAGGCGATTGAAGCCGCTGAGATCGCAAACGGTTCCGGCACCACTGTCGTCTGTAATTCAAGCGCGACCGCGTACGCAGTCGCGTCGCCGCTGTCTTCTGAAACGCGCAGCTGGTGCGTCGATTCGACCGGAGGTTCTTCAAAGAGCACGACCCCTCTCGGTACAGCTACGGTCTGCCCGGCTTCAAACTAATCTCCTATGAATAAAAACTTCTCGCGCGGGTTCACGCTCATCGAACTTCTCGTCGTCATCGCCATCATCGGCATCCTCTCATCGGTCGTGCTCGCCTCCCTCAATACGGCACGCACGAAAGGGAATGACGCCGGCGTGAAGGCGAATCTCAACACCGTCGGCACTCAGGCGGCGCTCTATCTTTCGGACAACAGCAATTCCTACGGCACGTTCAACAACGGCACGGCAAATACGCCGGGGTCATGCCCGACGACCTCCGGCACCGGTTCCGTCTTCCTTGATGGGACCATTGTGAAAGCGATCGCTTCAGCGCTCGTCGACGCAGGCACTGGCGGCGCTACCTTATGCGTTTCAAACGGTTCAGAATATGCAGCGGCGGTATCGCGGCCGGAAACCGTCAATTCCACATATTGGTGTGTCGATAGCAAGGGCAGCCATTGCGGCATTACCTCATTGGCTAGTACTTCGTGCTCGTGCACAACCTCGCTCTAGTTCAGAGAATACTTCTTTTGAAGCAGAAACCCGCGGCTTGCCGCGGGTTTCTGCTATGATGCTTTCATGTTTTTCCCGATCGCGCTCGTGCTGTTCGTACTCGGTGCAATCAACGCGAGCTTCGTGGGAGTCATCGTTGCGCGTCTCAATACCGGACAGAGCATCCTTGTCGGACGCTCCCGCTGCGATGCATGCGGCAGGGTGCTTTCGCCTTTCGCACTTGTGCCGATCATCTCGTATGTCGCATCGCACGCCTGTGCGCAGTGCTGCGGCGCGCGACTGTCGCCTCTTGCGCCCCTTACCGAACTTTTCTTGGGGGGCCTCTTCATGCTCGCATACGCTGTGCTCGGTCTCGACCCGGCGCTTCCATTCATGCTTCTTTCAATCTCTCTCATCCTGGCGCTCGTCCTCTACGACCTTGCACACCAGATATTGCCGTCCCGGCTCCTCGCCGCATTCATAGCGGCCAGTGCAGTAACCGGATACCTGCTCGCGCCATCACTCGCCGCATTCTCTGCGACGCTCTTTCCCGCACTTCTTATTGCGGCCAGTCTTGCACTCATTCATTTCATATCCGGCGGTCGCGCTATGGGCTTCGCGGACGCTCCACTTTCTTTCGGTCTCGCCCTGCTCGTCGGCCCCGCAGCGTTCCCCGGATTTGTCTTCTCGTTCTGGATAGGATCTCTGGTTGGGATAATCATGTTGGCGCAGAGGCCCATAGGCTCTAGAATGGGGGTTGAGGTGCCGTTCGCGCCTTTTTTGGCCGCCGGTTTTCTCCTCGCTTATTTTACCCAATGGAATCCTTTCATCTTCGTCGCGGCTTAGTGTCCGGATTCACGCTGACCGAGCTTATGGTCGTGCTGGCGATCATCGTTACCATAACGACGGTCACGCTCTCCAGTCAGAGTTCTTTCAATAAGACGATCATCCTCGCGAATACCGCATACGACATCGCGCTCTCGCTGCGTTCAGCCGAAACCTATGGGCTCGCCGGCCGAGCGGTCAACGGGGTAACGAGCGCAGGGTACGGTCTTAATTTTCAGAAGATATCACCCGGGTCATTTACGCTCTTTGCCGACACGTCTCCCGGCCCGAACGCTTCGAACTGTCACGGACTGCCCGCCGCCGGTGCAAGTGCTCCCGACGCGAAGTCCGGCAACTGCACGTATGATCCGGGAGAAAAAGTCATGGACTATGTGTTGGGGAATAACATAATCGTGAGCGATTTTTGCGCCTACTCATTTGGCGGCTGGTCGTGCGCCTATGCGCAGGGCGGGGGGCTGTCGTCGCTCGATATTGTCTTTGCGCGCCCGAATCCCGATCCGTTCATAAACATACAAGGGACGAAAGCGTGCCTTACCATCTCTTCGCCTCAAGGCGGTACCCGTTTCATCTCAGTCGCGGCGTCGGGAGAGATAACTGCGAAAGCGCCTTCCTGCCCATGACTATGCGTCGAGGATATACGCTCATCGAACTCATCGTCGCGGTCGGAATGTTCGCGCTTATCATGCTGCTCGCTTCGGGCGCCTATCTCATGATGATCGGCGCCAACCGGCAGACGCAAGGCATCACGACCGGCATCAACAGCCTCTCATTCGCGCTCGAAGCGATGACGCGCAATATCCGTACCGGCACGAACTACGATTGCGGCGGTCTCGGCGACTGTCCCGGAGGCGCCAGCAGCTTCTCATTCACGAATGCGAACGGAGTGCCGGTCTCCTACGGCATTTCCGCATCGACGATACAAGAGACGGTGGGCGGTAGCCAGCGCGCCCTTACTGATGCATCGGTAACCATCTCTTCACTCATGTTTTACTCTTTCGGCACGCCCTCGGCGAGGCGAGGCGACTATCAGCAGTCGCGCGTTACCATCATCGTTTCCGGTACGGTCTCCTCGGGGCCCGGGAAGACTGAAGCCTTTACTGTCCAGACCGGAGCAACCATGCGCGGTTCCGACCTATGAGTATGAAAAAATCCATGCATCCTTCAGCGGGGTTCACTACCAAGCAAGCGAGACAAATGAGCAGTTCTATTTTTTCTTTTGCGAACGGGCGCAGGGAGCAAACACGGCTCTGCGGATTTACTCTCATCGAGGCGATGGTCGCTATCACTATCGTCACGCTCGCGGTTACCGGGCCTCTGTTTACCGCGAGTCGCGCGATCGTCGCTGCGCAACTGGCTCGTCAGAAACTGACCGCTTCGTATCTCGCTCAGGAGGGCATTGAGTACGCGCGCGCGATGCGTGACAATGAGTATCTTCTTGCGTATCAGGCGGGCGGCACGGGCGTCTCGACCGCCGCATGGACTGATTTTCTTACCGGATCGAGCGCAGGATCTATCACACAGTGCCGCGCGGCGACTTGCACGCTTGACCCGGCGCGGAGCATGGGTTCCGGAAGCGGCTTCGCGCTCCAGCCCTGCTCGGGAGCGTCCTGCGCGCCGCTCTATCTGGCGAACGGGATCTACACTGAGCAGAGCGGCATCGCGGGATCGGTACCGACTCCCTATACCCGCACGATCCAGGCGGTCGATGTTTCGGCAAATGATGTACGTATCGTCTCCACCGTATCGTGGAGTTTTCACAACAATTCCTATTCGGTAACGGTCAATGACCATCTCATGCCATGGCAATAGAAAGAGAACAACGCGGGTTTGCGCTCCTCATTGCCGTCATTTTCATGTCGGTCATGCTCACGTTCGGTCTTGCGCTCGGTTCGCTCGGGTACAAGCAGCAGGTGCTTGCTTCGTCGGCCATCGAATCGCAATATGCGTTCTATGTTGCTGATGCGGCGCTCGAATGCGCGCTCTATGCTGATCAAAAATTAAACACCTTCGCTTTCAATAAAAATCTTTCCGCGCCAGCGCCGGTCATGATGTGCGATGCGACTGCGCCCGTTTCGGTGGTAACGCTTTCACACACGGCGGCTCTGTGGGTTACTACGACGCGCTTCTTGCTTGACTCGGGTAAGCGGTGTGCCGACATCACGGTATACAAGCCGGTAGTAGCTACGGTCGGATCGACGTATATTTTCTCGCAAGGTTATGACGTTCCGTGCGCGATAGTGGCGGCGCCGAGCGGCGCACGATTTGTGTCGCGCGGTCTCAATGCCCGCTACTAATGCGAGAATGCCGCCCGCGGCGGTTCAGCAGGGTTCTAGTGAATCGGGTACACTAGAGGCATGACAGTCCCGAAAGAGGTGGGCGAGCGAGCCGAGCGATTGCGTGCTGCGATAACGAAATACCGCGCGCTCCAGCATGAGAAAGATGCCTCGCCGATATCCGCCGATGCGCTCGATTCGCTCAAATACGAGCTTGCGGAGCTTGAAGGGAAGTATCCCGAGCTCATCACGCCTGATTCGCCGACGCAGATCGTCGCAGGGGCGGCGCTGCCTTTCTTGAAGAAAGTGCGGCACACGGTTCCGCAATGGTCTTTTAATGATGCATTTACCGAAGAAGACATCCGCGCATTCGATGAGCGCGTGCGCAAAGTGAGCGGCGCCGTGCCGACCTATGATCTCGAGCTCAAGATAGACGGACTGAAGATTGTCCTGACCTACGAGAAGGGAGTACTCATGACGGCCGCGACGCGCGGCGATGGCGTCGTCGGCGAAGATGTCACGCACAACATCCGCACCATCGCATCGGTGCCGATGCGTTTGAAGCGCCCGATCGATCTTGTCGCCGAGGGTGAGGTGTATCTCACGCGTTCCGGTTTTATGAAATTAAATACGCTGCGCGAGAAGCAAGGTGAGCCATTGTTTGCGAATCCGCGGAACGCCGCCGCGGGCTCCATTCGCCAGCTCGATCCGGCAATTGCGGCGGCGCGCCCGCTTGGCGTTTTCCTGTATGACGTCGCGGCAACGGCGGAGTCATTTCCACAAACCCAGAGCGAAGAGCTTGCGTATCTTGCGGGGCTCGGCCTGCCGGTTAACTCAGAACACGCGCACGCCGATTCGCTCAAAGACGTTTTTGCGTACTGGAAGAAGTGGCAGGGAAGTTCTCGCGAGAAAGTCGACTACCAGATCGACGGTATCGTGCTGAAAGTCGAGTCGCAGTCTGAGCAGCAGACGCTCGGCTACACCGGAAAGGCGCCGCGTTTCGCCATCGCGTATAAATTCCCGCCAGAACAGGTCCAGACGGTTCTCGAAGACATCTCGCTCCAGGTCGGGCGCACCGGGAAGCTCACGCCAGTCGCGCATCTGCGATCCGTCGCGGTCGCGGGCACGGTCGTCGCGCGGGCGACGCTCCACAATGAAGACTTCATCGCGGAGAAAGACATTCGTATCGGCGACACGGTCATTTTGCAGAAAGCGGGCGACATCATCCCTGAAGTTGTCGCAGTCGTCATCGAGCTTCGGCCGAAGGGTGCGAAGCCGTGGAAGTTTCCGACGCACTCAACGTTGTGCGGCGGCGCAGGCGAGATCGAGCGCGTACCGGGTGAGGCGGCGCATCGGTGCAAGGTCGCAGGTTCGTTCGAGCAACAGTCGCGCAAGCTCGCGTATTTTACTGGGAAGAGCGCGCTCGACATTACCGGTATGGGGCGCGAAACGGTGCGGACGCTCATGGAACATGACCTTATTTCCGATTTTGACGACATCTTCGATCTGACGAAAGATGAGTTGCTCGCGCTCGAAGGGTTCGAAGAGACGAAAGCGGCGAAACTCATCAAGGCGATCGACGCGGCAGAAAAAGTCCCGCTCGACCGCCTGCTCATCGGTCTCGGCATCTCGCACGTGGGCGACGAGACGGCATTTCTCCTTGCGACGCATTTCGGAACACTCGCGGCGCTCCGCGCCGCGAGCGAAGACACCCTTTCAAGCATAAGCGGCATCGGCCCCATCATCGGGCGTGCCGTGGCGGAGTGGTTTAAGGATTCCAGCAATCGCGCGCTTCTCGTGCGGCTCGAGAAACATTTGAAAATACAAAAAGTCATCGCTCCTAAAAAAGGCCCGCTGACCGGACAAGTCGTCGTCGTTACGGGCACGCTCCCAACTCTTTCGCGCGACGAGGCCGAGGCTCTGGTGCGTCGCGCAGGCGGCAAGGTCGCCGCATCTGTTTCTTCAAAAACCTCCTTTGTCCTCGCGGGCGAGAATCCAGGTTCCAAATATGAAAAGGCTCGCTCTCTCGGGGTGTCAGTTCTCGCCGAATCCGATTTTCTCAAGAAGCTTGAGGCGTGATAGAGTGCGAAATATGGCAACGACTGAGGAGGTGAAGAAGTTAGCAGCGCTCGCGCGGATCAAGCTCGCCGACGCGGAGCTCGAGAAATTCACGAGCGAATTCGACGCGATACTTGCGTACGTCGATACTATTTCGACGGTCGAAGCGCCGCAAGGCGAAGCCTTGCGGCGCGGGCAGGCATTGCGAAATGTCATGCGCGAGGACGGCGCGCCGCACGCTCAGGGCGCCTTTACCGAGAAACTCGCGGCACAGTTCTCCGCGCGCGAAGGCGATGCGTTGTCGGTAAAGCAGATCATTCAACATGGCTAAACTAAATGAGCTGACGATAGTCGAGGCAGCCCGCGCGCTTCGCGCGCGGGAGGTTTCCGTACGCGATCTCTGGGACGCCTGTATCAAAGCGATCGAGGAGAAGAATCCGGAACTCAATGCATATCTGGAAGTCTTTGCCGCCGATGATGCAGCGATTGCCGCTGCACAAAAACGTATTGACTCTGAGGGAGAAAACGCGCCGCTTCTCTGCGGCATCCCGCTCGCGATCAAAGACAATATTTTAATAGAAGGGAAGGTCGCGAGCGCTGCGTCAAAGATGCTCGAGAACTACCGTGCGACGTACGACGCGACCGTTATTTCAAAACTAAAGGCGCAAGGCGCTCTCTTCCTCGGGCGCACCAATATGGATGAATTCGCCATGGGCTCTTCGACCGAGCACTCTGCGTTCGGTAGGACGCTGAATCCGATTGATACCTCGCGCGTGCCCGGCGGCTCGTCCGGCGGCTCTGCGTCTGCGGTAGCCGCGCACCTCGCGCTCGCCGCTCTCGGTTCAGACACGGGCGGTTCCATCCGTCAGCCAGCGGCATTGACCGGTCTTGTCGGTTTGAAGCCGACCTATGGCGCCGTTTCTCGTTCAGGGCTCATTGCGATGGGCTCTTCGCTCGACCAGATCGGTCCGCTCACGAAAACAGTCGAAGATGCGCGCATCCTCTACGAAGCTATCCGCGGGAAAGACATCCTCGATGCCACCACCATTTCGGACGGTCTCTATGAGACGCGCAAACTTCCGCAGTCTCTTCGCATCGGGGTTCCGCGGCACTTGCTTGCTGAGGGCGTGAGTGCGGACGTGCTCGCCGCTTTCGATGCGACACTCGCCAAGCTTACCGAGGCCGGCCATACTCTCATCGATATCGAGCTTCCGACGAGCTCGCATGCGCTTGCGGCGTATTACATCATCATGCCCGCCGAGGTTTCTACGAATCTCGCGCGGCTCGACGGCATCCGCTACGGCCACGCTGCACGCGGGACGACCCTGCTCGATGATTACATCGACTCGCGCACCGAGGGATTCGGAGAAGAGACGCGTCGTCGCATCTTGCTTGGCACTTTTGTGCTCTCTTCCGGCTATATCGATGCGTATTATCGCAAAGCGGATGCCGCCCGCGCGGTGCTACGCCGCGAATATGACAAGGCATTTGAATCATGTGACGTCATCGCATTTCCGACGACGCTCTCCCCGGCATTCAAGTTTGGCGAGAAGAGCGACCCGCTCTCGATGTATCTCGAAGATATCTTTACGGTAACCGCGAACCTGACTGGTATGCCGGCGATTTCCGTCCCCATGGGTACGGTCGCTCGCGAGGGAACAGTGTTGCCGATCGGTATGCACTTCACGGCGCCGCATCAGGCTGAGCACATACTCTTTGCAGCGGGTAGCGCAGTACAGGTAGCGCAGTAGTTTTTTCAAAAAAATACCTTCGTCAGGTTATACTAGAAGCATATGCTCGGAGGTCAGATGAATGTCGAATACTGGTTCCGTCTTTTGTACGAATGCTTCCATGGCGCCTGCTACGGCTCGACCACCCTTTCTGGACTTTCGGCATGGCTCGCGCAGCTCTGGCTCTGGATTATCGGCATCGGGTACGCACTCTCCGTTCTCGGGCTGTTCATCATTATCTATGTGACGGTGCGTCTCTTTGATTTGCGCGAGCGTGAAGAGAAGTTTTACAGCACGCTCCTGCTTACGCCGGAAGCAAGTAGGGAAGTGCATGCGCGCTGGAAGCATATCGAGATGCTTGCCGAGGGAGCGAGCGCGAGCGAGTGGCGCGAGGCAATCATCGAGGCAGACATCATGCTCGACGACGTGCTCTCGCAGCAAGGGTATACGGGCGTTGGTATCGGCGAGAAACTGAAGTCAGTCGACCCGTCGCGCTTCAGTACGCTCCAAGATGCGTGGGAGGCGCACAAGGTGCGCAATCAGATCGCGCACGAAGGTTCCGCATTCAATCTCTCCGCAGAGCTCGCACGCCGCACCATCTCCCGCTTCGCATCCGTCTTCCGCGAGTTCAAGGTCATCTGATTATTAATTTCGGCAATACTCGCTAATATGCGCCGTCGAAGCGATGTTCCGCGACGTACTTTAATGCGAAGAGTTCCGCGATAAGAACGCCCGTCTAATTTTGAGCCATTGTAGCCGTTTATGAACGTTGGTTGTCCGAATTGAGAGAGTGATATGCCAGTTTCGCGCGCCCACATGTCCATAAGACGCTTAGTTTGAGTTTTATATCGTAGATTTATTGTGAGTCTTGCGATGATTCGGTCAGTCGGTATGTCATAACATTCATGAAGCCATGTAAGGATGGCCCGTATCATTTCAGAGTCAGAATTTGTGAATCCCCATTCTTGGCTGCCGCGCTTGTATCCTTCGCCCCAATAAAGACCTAGACCAAGCGTAAATAGATCACGTTTAGTTATCTGGCGTATGTCCTGACGACCCAACTGACTTTGTTTCTCCATATCCTTCTTTTTCAAATCACGATTTCTGCGTATCCAGGGGGCAAGAGCTCTCGCGCCAGCTTCCTTCCGCTTTTTCTCTAAAGCGTGACGCTGATCTGTGGAGAGGGTAATGTCAGAACACCACCGGCTTACTGTACTCTGACTGACACCGACCTTCCGAGCGATTTCTTTAACGCTTTTGCCTTGTTTTCGTAATAATTCTGCTTCTAATCTCGCGGCAGTCTTCATAGAATATATAGTACCAGTATCTTATGTTTAGATTGATTATATCCACAGGTTCCATATAGACTGTTGCCCCGCATATTTTTATGTGTATACTTTCTGTGCGGGGTAGAGGAGAGGTACCTCGGGAGGCTTGAACGATTCGGGCGTGTGCGCGAGTAATTGCGCATAAGATTATCTGCCAAATTCGGCGAAACCCTCTCGCGAAGAGCGAAAGGCAATACCGAGCCAAGCCTTGCGGTTCACGCCGCTCGGAAGGTGTAGAGACTAGACGGTAGACATCCAGCCCCAGTTTTGATTGATACGCAAAAACTGGAGCTGGATGAAGGCATAGTCCAGACCACAAACCAAAGGGGCAATGAAAATTGTAGTGGTAAGCATAACCTCCAGACGCCGGTTCAATTCCGGCCCCCGCAACACGGTTGTGACGCCAGGAACCAGTACCGTTCCCCGTCAAAGTCGGTACTGTACCGGCGCCCCTGTTCAGCTAGAAAAGTCAGCAAAAACCACGAAAGTGGTTTTTGCGTTTTCAGCATATACAACGTATTTCCAGTTCGATTCCGACTCTCGTATTCAGAGATGTTTCGTGTTGCAATCACATCTAAACTGATCCGATTTTGAGCAGGGGCGCAGGAATCGAACTGGGGGAATTCAATGAATACAAGAGTTCCTGAGTTCCCGTCCCGGTTGGGCTAGATGGGGGCAGGAATCGTCGGCTCAAGTTATACTGTGGACACTCCTATGAGTATCCATTTTCTGACTGGTAGCCAGAATAAGCTCGCAGAAATGCAGGCGATTTTAGGTGATGTTGAACAGCTCGATATCGACCTGCCTGAAATACAGGAGATAGACGCGCACAAGATAATCCGCGCCAAGCTTATGGAAGCGCTCAAGCACAAGAAGGAAGCTTTCATTGTCGAGGATACCTCGCTCTATTTCGACGCATTGAGCGGCCTGCCGGGTCCGTTAATTAAGTGGTTTATGAAGACCGTGGGGAATGACGGCCTCTTCAAAATGGCAGAAGCTTTCGGTAACTACGCTGCCGAAGCGAAGACGATTATCGGCTACACCGACGGCTCAGGGAATATTGAATTTTTCGAGGGTTCAGTTCGCGGCATGATTGTTGCTCCGCGAGGCGAGACGAACTTCGGCTGGGATCCCATCTTTCAGCCGGAGGGTAAAGACAAGACTTTCGCCGAATTAACCGCAGAAGAGAAGAATTCGGTCAGTATGCGCCGTCTCGCTGCCGAGAAACTAAAAGCGCATTTGTCATGATCACATACGACGATTTCGAGAAAGTTGATATCCGAGTCGGGAAGATACTCGAGGTGTCTGATTTTCCCGAGGCGCGGAATCCGGCATTCAAGCTGAAAATCGATTTCGGCTCAGAGATCGGTACGAAGGTGTCGAGTGTTCAGGCTGTGGGCGCGCATACCAAAGAAGAACTGCTAGGCATGTTGGTGTGCTGTGTCGTTAATTTCCCGAAGAAGCGTATCGGTCCGTTCGAGTCTGAAGTTCTCACGCTCGGATTCAAGAACACGGCCGGTATCGGTTGGGTGCTTATTACGCCAGCGAAGAGTAGCGTGGAGATTGGCAGTAAGCTGCAATGATCCCTGACATGACAAAAATAATTCTACATGGAGGGTATTCAATGCACGCCGACGAGAGGAACAACGCTTTCTATAGAGAAATGTTAGCGAGTGTACCCAGGCACGATGCAAATGTTCTCGTCGCATACTTTGCGAAAGACGAAGGTGATGCTACGGCGAAATTCCCAAGGGAACAACAACGATTTCTCGATAATGCAGAGGGGAAAAGTCTAAGTATAAGTCTCGCAACGCAGGAAAATTTCATCAACGAAATTAAAGACGCCGACATTCTTTATCTCGGCGGCGGTAAGTCGTTGCGGTTGCTGAATCTACTCAAATCATATCCAGATTTCAAGAATGCAATAAAAGGCAAGGTGGTCGCTGGAGAATCGGCAGGAGCCAACGTGCTTTCGAAATATTTCTACAGTAAAACAGAAGGTGGAGTCTTTGAGGGTCTCGGCGTCGTACCAATACGCTTTTGTCCTCATTTCGATCACCGTCCCGAAGCAGTCGATGCTCTCAGTAAATACAGCCCAGAACTGCCCAAAGTGTTATTGAATGAATACGAAATGACTACAATGGAGATATGACAGACTACTCGAAATTCTTGGTAAAGGACTACACACACTGGCTCGTGAATGTGCACGAGAATCAGGGCTATCTCGGCAGATGCATCGTGTGGTGCAAGCGCGAGGACGCGCTTGATCTGGCAGACGCCACTGAAGCAGAGCAAAAGGAGCTCATTACTATCCTCGGCGAGCTACGAGAGGCGACGAAGCGAGCATTTCAAGCCGACTGGTTCAACTACGCATTCCTCGGTAACGGAACACGGCATCTCCACGGCCATTTCATACCGCGCTACTCATCATCGCGAATGTTTGAAAGGGTCACTTTCGTCGACGACCGATGGGGTCACAACTACAGAACCGATCATGACTTCGTTACGCCTCCTGAAGTCTTGGAGGCAGTGAGAATTAAACTAAAAGACGAACTATGAATGGAAGAAATAAAGCTATTCCCGCCGCATACCTTTTCTTAGAAAAGGACGGCAAGTTTCTTGTTGCTCGACGTTGCAACACTGGATATCAAGATGGGAATTATCAGGTGCCTGCAGGACACGTGGATGAGGGCGAGCTCCCGAGTGAAGCTTTGATTCGGGAGGCAAGAGAGGAAATCGGGATAAACCTTTCTCCAAAAGACTTTGAGCTGGTCCATATATCGTATCGTCCAAAGCATGACAATACCGACAATCGCGTAGATTTTTTCTTTCGAGCTAGAACATGGGAGGGAGAAGTGAAAAACATGGAGCCGCATAAATGCGACGATCTAAAGTGGGTTACACTCGATGAGTTGCCTGAATCTATGACGCCCCACGTTCGGGATGCGTTTGAGTCTATGCAAAAAGGCATTTTCTACAAAGAGCTCGGGATACCTTATCTGAAAGAGCACGGCCTCTACAAGCTGTAATTTCTTTGCGGACTATGAAGCTTAAAAACGATAAGTATAAAAAGGCGCGCGGAGGATATTCTCGATTATTGAATATCGCTTGTCAGAAATGCGGTAGCTCGATTTGTCAGTACCAGAAAGACGGAGCAGGAAGTTTGCGACGTATGTATGTCGACAGAATTATTGATCCGAAGATTTCTTTAGATCGAAAGGATCTGACGTGCCCGAAAGGACATTTGTTGGGAGTGAAGATAATCTACGAGAAAGAGAAAAGACCGGCGTTCAGGTTGTTTGTTGATTCGGTAGTGAAGAAGATTATTAAGGTCTGAAAGATCTTTGAGGGGGATGGGAATCGAACTACAGTGAGCAAAGCAAAAAATGGGGGTCGGAATCGAACTTGAGAATCTAGGCCGTAGAAAGTTCAATTCGATTCTGGACCCCGCAACACGGTTGTGACGCCAGGAACCAGTACCGACAGGCATCAAAGTCAGTACTGTACCGCCCCGGGTGTTCACCAGAAAAAGCTCGCAAATACACTGCGAGCTTTTTCTGTTATGTAGCAAATCCAACATATTTCCAGTTCGATTCCGACTCTCGTATTCGGCTATGTTGCGTGTTGCAACCACACCCTAATTGATCCGATTTTGAGCAGGGGCGCAGGAATCGAACTAGGGGAATTCAATGAATACAAGAGTTCCTGAGTTCCCGCCCCGGTCGGGTTAGACGGGGGCAGGAATCCTCTTCCTTTCGGCCCATCAGATTCAGAGCTATACTACTTGGTACAGCAGGCGAGTTATGAAAAAGAAGATACAAATACTTATAATTCATGGCGGGATGACCTTCAAGGACGAGAAGGATTACCTGCATTTTTTGAAAAACAGAGAGATTTCTCTTAAAAAGAAAGTGAGCTGGGCAGGTGATTACCTGGAAAGCGAACTGGGTAGAGGATTTGAAATCATCAGGCCGCGCATGCCCCTGCAGGACAACGCGAAGTATAGAGACTGGAAGATTCATTTCGAGAGGCATCTCCCACATCTAAGAAATAACGCCATTCTGATCGGGTCTTCATTGGGCGGGATCTTTCTCGCGAAATACTTGTCTGAAAATAAGTTGCCCAAAAAGGCGCTGTCGACATATTTAGTTTGCCCGCCTTTTGATAACACCGTGAAAGGAGAAGATCTAGTCGGTGGCTTTACCCTCAAGTCTGACCTATCCCTGCTTGAGAGGAACTCTAAGAACCTGAGTCTGCTTTTTTCAAGGGATGACGAAACTGTACCGGTTTCTCATGAAGAAAAATATAAGGGGAAGTTGAAAGACGCACGCATCGTTGTCTATAAAAGCAAAAACGGACACTTCAAGATATCCACATTTCCAGAAATCATAAAAATGATTAAAGAAGATGTTAAAGAGTCATAAATCATATGATCTCCTATGACGATTTTGAGAAAGTAGACATCCGAGTGGGGAAGATCGTCGATGTGCAGGATTTCCCCGAAGCGCGGAATCCGGCATTTAAGCTGAAGATTGATTTTGGCCCAGAGATTGGCACCAAGGTGTCGAGTGTGCAGGCGGTTGGAGCACACTCGAAAGAAGAACTGCTAGGCATGCTGGTGTGTTGTGTCGTGAACTTCCCGAAGAAGCGCATCGGTCCATTTGAATCCGAAGTCCTCACACTCGGATTCAAGAACACAGCTGGTATCGGATGGGTCCTCATAACTCCTGCGAAAGCGAGTGTCGAGATTGGTAGCAAGCTGCAATAGATATGACAGACTACTCGAAATTCTTGGTCAAAGAATATAAACACTGGCTCGTGAATGTGCACGAGAATCAGGGCTATCTCGGCAGATGTATCGTGTGGTGCAAGCGCGAGGATGCACTTGATCTTGCAGACGCTACTGAAGCAGAGCAAAAGGAACTCATAACTATCATTGGCGAACTGCGAGAGGCGACGAGACGAGCGTTTCAAGCCGACTGGTTTAACTACGCATTCCTCGGCAACGGTACGCGCCACCTCCACGGACATTTCATCCCGCGCTACTCATCTCCGCGTGAATTTGAAGGAATGACTTTCACTGACGAGAGGTGGGGACATAACTATAGAACTGATCACGATTTTGTTACCCCTCCCGAAGTATTGGAGGCAGTAAGAATAAAATTGAAAGAAGAACTCCATTAAATATGACTCAACACAAAATCGTCGTCTATGTTCCTTTGACCCATACCGATATCGTCAGGGAAGCGATTGGGACAGCTGGAGGTGGAAAGCTTGGGAAATATAGCTACTGTAGTTTCTCGACTCGCGGCATTGGCCGCTTCAGGCCAGACGAAGGTGCGAATCCTCATATCGGTGAAGTAGGAAAGTTTGAGGAGGTTGAGGAAGAACGAATTGAGGTTACCTGCGATACTCAAGTGGTCGGGGATGTCATTGCTGCAATCAAGCGAGTGCATCCATACGAAGAAATTGCTATGGATGTGTGGCCTTTGGAGCAATATTGATGGGCGTCGGATGGACCCCGCAACACGGTTGTGACGCCAGGAACCAGTACCGGCCCCCATTGGGACCAGTACAGTACCGCCAGGCATCACGTACGCAAAAGCCGCTCGAAAGAGCGGCTTTTGCGTAAATAGTGCACTTCGCGTGGAAGAGCATATACTCCAGAGATGAAGAAAGTTGGCGGAAAAGTTGTCTATTCTCCAAGCGACCTCATTCGCTACCTAGCTTCGCCATATGCGTCATGGATGGACCGATACTACATGGAAAATCCGGATGCGATTACGCCGGACGAAGACAGTGAAGATCGGAAGCTTATTGCTAAGACAGGCGATCAGCACGAGCAAGTCGTGCTCGAAGAATTGAAAGCAGAGGAAAAAGGTCTTGTCGAAATCGAGAGAGACGATGTCCCAGCCGCACAAGCAAAGACACGCGCCTCTATAGAGGCAAAGGCTCCCATCATCTATCAGGCAGCTCTAGAGAACGACCGTTTCTTCGGTTTCGCCGACTTCATTATTCTTGATAGTGAAGGACGCTATCAGATATGGGATACAAAATTGGCGCGTTCTCCAAAACCGTACTACGCCATTCAGCTCTGCTGTTATTCCGAGATGTTCGCAACCGTGAATGGCGGCGAGATGCCGGAGAAGTTTGGTATTATCCTTGGCTCCAAGGAAAAAGTTGAATTCCGCGTTGAGGATTACCTTCACTACTATCGCCGTATCAGGGACAACTTTCTCGCGATGCAGGACGGTTATACCGGCAAGCTTGAAGACTGCCCTGAACCGCTTCCGAGCAGCGACCCAACTGCTCACGGGCACTGGACTTCGCACGTAGACAAGTACTTTGAGGAGAAGGACCACCTGGTAAGGATCGCTGGGATTACCGTTGGCCAGATAAAGAAGTTGAAGAACGCGGGCATCACGACCGCAATGGAACTTGCGGCGGCTTCAGGAAAATCGGTCCCGAAGCTCGCGACCGAAACCTTCAAGAAGCTCGTTGCGCAGGCTCGCCTTCAGGTTGAGACGCGAGCAGACCGCTCTGCAAATCCTGACGCACCTGCACGATATGAAATTTTGGTAGAGAACTCTTATGCACAAGTAGGCCTTGCCGCTCTTCCGCCAGAGCATCCGGCAGACGTGTTTTTCGACATGGAGGGCTACCCACTGGTCTCAGGCGGCTTGGAATATCTGTTCGGCGTATCTTCAATAAACAAGAAGACTGGAGAGCTCGAATTCCACGACTGGTGGGCGCACGACCGAGATGAAGAAAAAATAGCGTTCGAGGGATTCATAGATTGGGTGTTCAAGCGATGGCGTGAAAACCCCGGAATGCATATCTATCACTATGCGGCGTATGAAGTGAGCGCCGTGAGGCGGTTGAGTACACGGCATGACACCCGCCAGGACGAGGTCGACGACCTGCTCCGAACCGAAGTATTCGTAGACCTGTATAAGGTCGTACAGCATGGCCTGCGCATAGGCGAAGACAGTTACTCGATTAAGAAGGTGGAGCGTCTCTATCGTCCCAAACGCGCTACGGAAGTAGCGACGGCGGTCGAGTCTATCGTCCAGTACGCCCAATGGATAGAAAGCAAACAGCTCCGGAACTGGGAGGACAGTGCGACCCTCAAGGACATCCGCGACTATAACGAGGACGACTGCCGGTCCACTTTCGAGCTTCTCCAATGGATGAGGAAGGTTGCCGCAGAAAAGGGTATAGCTCCTTCAACATCTCTTCGCGCAAGCGCGTCCGCAAAGGGATATGAGGAAAAAGAACTCAAGCCCGAAGTCGTGGCGCGACTTGAGGTTATCAGGAAGCTTCGCGAGCAAGAAGACCCGATATCCGCCATGCTTGGAGACCTTGTAGATTTCCATCGCCGCGAAGAGAAGCCGGTATGGTGGCGTATGTTCGATCGCGCACAAGCAACCGATGAAGAGCTTCGTGATGACAGCGGGTGCATCGAGGGAGTTGTCGCTACCGGTTCTCCAGTTCCCGAAAAACGCTCTCTGGTGCAGACGTATACGTTCGACCCGGCACAGGAGTGCAAGCTCGTAGCAGGAGAGAAGAAGAACGTAAAGTTTGCACACAATCTTGAAGGTCAGTTCAACTTGTTTGAGCTTGATTTGGTAGCGGGCATAGTGAAGCTCAAAACAACTCAGGCGTCTCTCAACGATAAATTTGGTGGCTCATTCCCAACAGGCGGCTCGCTTGTACCGATAGAGGTTGTTGATGCGACAACTATCAAAGCCGCTTTGACGGACATCGGAGAGAAGTACCTTACGAAGGTTCTACCAGCTTCAGCTAAGGCCTTAATTGAACGAGAAGCGCCGGTTTTGGTTTTGCAAAACGAGAACGAGACTACGAGTGATGCGGCAATTCGCGTTACAAGTTCTATGAATGGCGGGTGCCTGGTAATCCAGGGTCCTCCCGGAACCGGAAAGACGTACACGGCCGCTCGCGTCATAAATGCGCTGGTAGCGGCAGGGAAGAAAGTGGGCGTAGCTTCTAATGGGCATAAAGCAATTATCCATCTGCTCGAAGCATGCGGTTTGGCTCAAAGGGAAGCGGGTGGCGTGCTCCAAGGCATAAAGGTTGGTGGAGACAAAGAGGATGGGGAGGACCTTTATAGGGATAATCCTTCCGTTCGATTCGTAAAGACCGCAGGCGATGCGCAAGTAGAATACTCTGGCGGCGTCGTAGGCGGAACCGCCTGGCTATTCGTCCGTCCGGAATGGGAAGACCAGTTGGATTTCCTTTTCGTTGATGAAGCGGGACAAGTTTCCTTGGCGAACTCGATAGCAATGTCTCGCTCCGCGAAAAATATCGTTCTGCTCGGCGATCAGATGCAACTCGAACAACCGGTAGAAGGCACCCACCCAGGTGACTCTGGACTGTCCGGCTTGCAATACGCTCTAAAAGATTTGGTGGCTAGCAAACCGGATGAACCTGCTTTCCATGCGGTCGTTCCTGCTGACTACGGTCTCTTCCTCGGCGAATCACGCCGCATGCATCCATCCGTATGCACCTTCATTTCTGATAGTATTTACGAGGGACGCTTGACCTCATACGTAGATTGCGCTCAGCAACGGATCTCTCTACCTAAGGGAGGTGGCGGCTTGGTAAATCAGGAGCACGGCATTGTCTTCAGCCAGGTTGAGCATGATGGCAACATTCAGCAAAGCGACGAAGAAATCGAGCGCGTTAAGGCGATTTATACAGAGCTTCTCGGTCGTCTCTACACTGCATCGGACGGCACAACGAAACCACTCGCGCTCGAAGATTTCTTGTTCATTGCGCCGTATAACGCGCAGGTGCGGGCGTTGCAGGCGCAGCTTCCGTCAGGAGCTCGCGTGGGAAGCGTCGACAAGTTCCAGGGCCTAGAAGCTCCAGTTTGCATTCTTTCGTTATGCTCCAGCTACGGCGAGTATGGAGGGCGTGGTCTTGCGTTCATTCTCGACAGAAACCGCGTTAACGTGGCGGTATCGCGGGCCCAGTGTCTTGCGGTGGTTGTTGCCGACCCGCGCATTGCGACCACGTCCGCTGGTTCGCTTGGAGAAATGACACTTATCAACTTGTTCTGCAAGCTGGCAAGCTTTTAACTGCTCAGCAGAATCTTCTTGTCTTTCAGTACGAGCTTGCCGCGTAGCTGCTCGAGCAGTTGACGCTTCTCTTCGATAGTACCTTCTTCGAGTAAATATCTTGCGTAACGCTTCACATCCATCTCGAGCGCCTTTTCCTTTTCTTTTACGCCAAGCACTTGTGAGCGAAGTTTGTTGAAGCGCGCGACTTCTTTATCTATAAGGTGACGTGCGCCCAAGCGGTCTATCTCGATTCCATCAATGATTTCGGATAGTTGCTCAATGAGATTATCCTCGCGAATGTACGGATTTTTGCATCGTCGATCTTGCGCACGACTGCATAGGTAGTATCTGTAAGTCTTTATTGCCCCGAGACTTTTGACGAACTTCTCCTTATCCATACAGGTCACACCGGATCCGCACTCGCCGCAAGTCATTAGACGGGTGAAGGCAAATTCACCCACGCGCTTTTTCGGATTCGATTCCGATACGATTTTTTCGCGTACCATCTCGAACAGCTCTCGTGTGATAAGTGCTTCGTGCTTACCGACATACCAGTTGCCGCTCCCTCGTGGGTATTCGAAGACCCCGCAATAGAAGGGGTTCTTCAGCAGCTCGTAGAGAGTGCCAATACTCATATTCTTCCCGCTACGAGTTGTGAATTTTATTTCTTCTCGCAGCCAGTGATATATCTTCACTCCGCTCCAGCGCTCTCTCCCGACTTTTTCGAAGATCATCTTCACGATGGGGGAGCGTATCGGGTCGAGCAAATACTCGCACTTGTGATCCGAACGCGTGTCATTGAGGTATCCAACCGGTGCCCAGCCTGGGAGCATACCCATCTCCGCTCGCGTGCGCAGGCCGCGCTTCACATTGATGCTCTTATTATCGTTTTCGAGTTTCGCCTGAGAACAGAGAATCATCAGTAGAAATTTCTCGTTCGGATTGTTCGAGAATTTCTGGCTGTATGTCTGAATCTGCACAAGCACCCCAGCGTCCATCAGGTCGACCACTCTTCCGAGGTCGCCAGCATTACGGCTAATACGATCTGCCGCCCAGGTCAGGATTCCGTTGAATTTACCGGCACGCATCTCATCAATCATCTCGTTGAAGACCGGTCGTTGGCTGGCTTCCTTTGCCGAGTGGCTTTCCCGCTTCACTGTTGCTATCTCAAGCCCTTCTCGTGCCGCGAGTGCTGTCATTTCCTTGATCTGTGAGTCGATAGAAAGTGCCTGCATTTCGTCCTGTTCAGTCGACTTTCTCGCATAGAGGCAGTACCGCACCCTAACTGCCTCTTTGACCTCTGGTTTAAGCCCTAGAACCCTATCTGTATTCTCAAATACCGCTGTATTCATTGCATTGTGGTTACTCGTTAAGTCGCACTACCACAATGGATGACGCAACCCGCGCAGTGAGTCCAGAGCGCCTCGGGAGCCCGAGGAGTTGATAACTAAATCTTACAAAGTGCTTGCAAAAACCTCGATGTCCCATATACTTGGGATATGAAGATCCGTACCCCAAAAGAGCCGCAACATGTAAAAGACTGGATTCGCTCTATCGAACAAATGAGCTCAAAAACCCCAGGGGTTAAATGGGAAAATTTGAATGTCTGGTATGGACTTGAACTTCCCAAATACCTCTGGGCCGAGTGGAAGGATGAGCTAAAACCAGCAGGATTCACTTGGCAAAAGTTTTTGAGATTGTTGAAGCACCGAACCGACGCGGTACTCTTGTGGTACAAGGGTGTATATACGTGGGAGCAACTTGTCGAGAAAATTGTCGAGTTGATAGAGGGTCCGATGGGGCAAGAAATCGCAAAGAAAAAATAACCATGGTCAAGAAGATCAACGAAATAAAAATACTTGATTCAACCCCTCCTTTTGTAAAAGAGGTCGGTAAATATTTCTTGGACTTTCTTGAGACCGATTTTCATAAGCGCAAACTGCCACGCAGGAACATAAAGATTCACAACGAAAAAGGGTTGCTCACCGGTCTTAACATCAGCAAGTATCCGAACTTTTATAAGACCGCCTACAAGCTACTTAATAGTGCTTTTAGCAATGGTCCGCTTACGATTCAAAAAGGTGTATACAAGGCGGACATACCCAAGTCTCTCCTTGACCTCATTAAAAAGCAGATAGGCAGCGTAACGGACAGCGCAGTTACTACACTCATAAAAGAGTTGGATCATGCTATTCAACAAGCGGCAACGAAGCACAAGAACGACTACTTTGAGGCGTTTAACTCGGTAATGGAAAATGCCGGATCAGTATTCCAAAAACACATCGTATTCGATCTAGTGAAAAGCGTTGAAGCGCCTCTGGAAAAGAACGGACTGGCTGACGAAAACGCGATTTTTCAAATAGAAGAAGAACTGACCGATATCTTCAAGAAAAAGGTCGAAGACCCTGTTGCTGAATCGCTCAAGCAGTTGCTGAGTGGAGAAAAGGCAAACGTAAAAAAGATGCTCAAAGGTGCTCTCGATATCGAGGACGTGCGCGACAGTCTCACGAAGTTCTTTGAGATGTTCAAAGTGTCCGATCTCTTCAATGACCTGCATGAGCTATACCAGAACTTCAAGATTGAAGACAAACAGGAGTTTTATTTTTACTTCTATGACATCAGCTATCAAAAAAATAAGTATCCCATTTTCTACATCCCGTTTTCCGTTGAACGAGAGAGTGATATGTTCCGCATCGTCTTTGATTCGCAGATATACATCAACAAGAAGGCTCTCGCATATATCGTCCAAGAGTACAATCTTGAACGGGATAAAAAGGGTGACCTCAAAACAATTACCGACCGCATCATCTATCTTGCGGATCACGAGAACGACCTCCTCAACACGTTGCAAGACACAGTAACGGAGGTCACCAACTTCTTTGGTTTAGAAGAGCGTTTGTCGGTAACAAAACCGGAGATTCAAACGAGTAAGAGTTTGTACGTGAACGTTACGACAAACGTATACGTTGCGCTCTTCGACAAATCAGACGAGGCGCTTTTGAACGACTATGAGGACATTCTCAATGCAGCCGCAGACAGCACCCTCATGCAAGGATTCCAAGTTCTTATTGATGATTTCATACACAAAAATCCTGAATCGGTGGCGCGACCTATTCGCGACGAGTGGGACAGTAAAAGCGTTGACGAGCGACTGGTCTATAAAAGCCCTATTCCGCTCAACAGCGAACAACAGCAGATTCTCTCAGCCATTAACAACGAAAAATGTAAATACGTTCTTGTTGAGGGTCCTCCAGGAACAGGTAAAAGCCATACGATTACCGCGATTGTTTTCGACACCATCCTAGAGAACAAGTCTGTCCTCGTGCTTTCGGATAAGAAGGAGGCGCTTGATGTCGTCGAGAAGAACATCGAGAACACGCTCAACAAAGTGCGAGTGGACGAGAAGTTTCAAAACCCTGTTTTGCGTCTCGGGAAGACTGGCAACAACTACGGCCAGCTTCTCTCTCAATCGTCCATTGACGCTATTACACAGCAGTTTAGTGCTGTTCGCAGTAAGTACCCCAACCTGAATAATCAGATTGAGGATGCCATCAGTGCGTTGCGTAGCGGGGTGGAAGGACAGGTAGATGCATACCGGCAGATTTCACTTGATGACGTGAACGAGCTTGTGGCGCTGGCGCAGCACTTTAAAGAAGCGGGCTTTTGTATTGATGTGGATGAAGCAATTAGAAACCCCGATTCAGTAGAAGAGCTTACAAA
>JAPLWH010000006.1:0-29323 GCA_026396715.1 Candidatus Kaiserbacteria bacterium | reverse complement strand
CAAAGATACGATCCATCCTCTTGAACCTCAAAAAGAAAATTAAAGGAGGTCGTGATGTGTCTTTCAACTTCGACTACACGAAAGAGCTTGGCGAAGATAACGCAGAGAACTTCAAGGAGATAATCTCAACGCTCGAAGACATGGCGAGACTGGCGGAGGAAAATCCGATGCTATTTAAGAAAAAGAAGCCATCCGTGCTGTATAACCTCGTGCAAAAGAACAAGCAGAAGATACAAAAACTACTTGATCATCTCGCTGGCGTTTCTGAACTCACTAATGTGCTGGCAAAACATAAGGTGTATACCGATCTGCTTTCCATAGAAAAGGGTGGGCTTGATAACCTTGAAACTATAAAGGTGACAACAGCGCACGCGTTATGGCTGAAAGACGTCCTTGCAAAAGTGAAGCACTTTGCAAAAGATTCATTACCGCTGCTCGCTTCTTTTGACGAGTCGCACAGCGTAGACATTGACGACATTAGGGAGTACATCAACGCAGCCAAACAGCTAAAGAATGTTCTACTTGGCTATCTCGGAAAAACGAAAGACATTGAAAAGCTCAATCAAGGATTCCGTAAACGTTTCGCCCTTTCCAAGTTTGACGAGCCGCACAAGCATGTGAAGGAGCTAGAGGCCATAGTGGGCATTTATGAATACATCCTCGAGTTGCGGGACGAGCAATACCACCCAACTGGTGTTGATATGGTCCACCTCGTTACTGCTGTTCTCAAAGACGATTCTCTGTATTTCACCGATGAGGAGCTATCTAAGATGGAAAGCTCACTCGACCAGGTAAGCAAAGCCGAGGTGCTTGCTAAAGAGATCTCAAACTCAAAGCTTACCGTTGCATCACTCGGTGATCTCAATGACCTCGCTGTTGCCTCCGAAGTTACCTCGCTCTACGACGAGCTTAACGAGCTGCTCAAAACCGAAAAAGAACTCATTGAATCAAACATTGATGTCAAGAAGAATAAGAATATCGATGTTCTGTTCCAAGGCAATAACATCAGCGAGTTGATGCAGGAGATAGCGACGTGCAAGGAGTATATAAACACGCTTATCGAAATCAATGATGTACGAAAACGAGCTGACAGATATATCCGATCTTGAGTTCGAGAAGCTTACACATTTCGTCGCGCTTCATCAGAAGCTCGTTGACGAGTTTGGTGATATTAAAGACCTCAGTTACGGAGAGCGTATGAAGCAGATCGAGAACATCGTAACTATGCAGATGACCTACCTCATGGACGAGCGATTTGTGAACTTTGCCAATGACTACAAAGCTGATGCGAAGGCTCTCAAACAAGTTATTAAGGGCAAAAAGAAGTTTCCGAAAGAACAGTTTTCAAAGCTTAAAAACGCTTTTCCATGCATGCTTGCCGGTATCCGTGACTATGCAGAGTACATACCGCTTGAACCGGGGTTGTTTGACCTCGTTATCATCGATGAGGCATCGCAGGTAAGCATCG
This sequence comes from Candidatus Kaiserbacteria bacterium, assembly GCA_026396715.1. GTDB lineage: Bacteria > Patescibacteriota > Minisyncoccia > Phycocordibacterales > Phycocordibacteraceae > C7867-001. The sequence continues at coordinate 27,855 of JAPLWH010000006.1, read as the reverse complement.
CGCAAGCGTTCCCTGCATTGCTTCGCGCAAAGAAAGTGGTTGTTCTGGGTGACCAACGACAGTTCAGTAACGTGAAATCCGCGCTTGCTCGTGGTGATATCAACAAGCAACACCTCGGAAATCTAAAAGAAATCTTCACTAAAACCGTCTCGACTGATACAGATAAGATAGCCCGTTTAGAGAAGTTCAACATCAAGGTCTCCATCCTCGACTTCTTTGGCTTTATCAACAACTACTCGGCACGTCTCGTAAAACACTTCCGCGGTTATCGCGAGCTCATATCGTACTCGAACAAGTTCTTTTACGAGGGAGGATTACAGGTGATGAAGGTCCGAGGTGTGCCTGCCGCTTCTGTTATTAAGTTCACAGAAGTGAAGCATGACGGTAAAGAGGAGATAACCAAGAACACCAACATGCCGGAGATCGAGTTTATCATTTCCGAGCTTGAGGCGCTTAAAGAGCAAGGGAAGAAGTGTAGCGTGGGCATCATCACACCGCATACAAATCAACAGCGCCTGCTCTTCGAGAAGATCAACGACGCGCCTGGTTCTGACTACTTTTTCGATACTCTTAACCTCAAGGTGATGACGTTTGACACCTGTCAGGGTGAAGAAATGGATATCATCTTCTACTCGATGGTTGCAACAGAGACAGACGATAAGCTCAACTATATCTTCATTGCAGATCTCAACAGCGTCGAAATTGACGATGATGAAGGAAAGATAAAAGCGCAACGTCTCAACGTTGGCTTAAGCCGTGCTAAAGAGCGCATGCACTTCGTGTTGAGTAAGCCAATAGATCAGTACACCGGCACGGTGAAGGAGTTCTTACAGCACTACCAAAACGCGCTTATGGAAGCGCAGCGCGAGCCGGATAGTACGAGCGTAGACAAGAAATCGGAGATGGAGCCACTGGTCCTCGAATGGCTCAAGCAGACGAAGTTTTGGGATGAGAACAAAGGCAATGCAGAGATTCACCCCCAGTTCGAGCTCGGCAAGTATCTCAAGCAGTTGGATAAGAGCTACAACCACCCGAACTACCGAGTCGACTTCCTGCTCGTATACCTCGATGAGGAGGGTCACGACCACAAGATCATTATCGAGTATGACGGCTTCATGGAACACTTTGGTGCTTCTGCGCACATAGTCAATGAATCAAACTATCAGGACTACTACTCGCCGGAAGATGTGTATCGTCAGCATGTTCTAGAAGGTTACGGATACCGATTTATAAGGATAAACAAGTTCAATTTGGGGGACGATCCCATTGCAATTCTCGACTCCCGAATCCAGGAGATAGTAAAAAAAAACTTTACAAACACGAAATCGTAAGCAGTATACAGAGTACGATCCGTGATTTGCGAAGTGGAGCTGCGAAGGTCTGCCCCCAGTGCGGTGAAATAAAACCACTTTCAGACTTCAAAGATAGTTCATTAGTAACCGGTATAGGGCGTTTCTGTCTGACATGCAAGACAATGCCCACATACCGCAAATACTTCACAGAAAGCACCACCGAGCGACGCGATCCGGATGCCCCCTCGAAGAGCGACGTTAACAAACTTCTCAGCTTCTCGGAACATCCCGAGAAGTATGCAACCGGCACGAGCAGAATGATGGAGAAGGTGCAGTACCTCGATAGCGTCATGCATAAGTTTAGTGAGGGACAGCAGACAGCATACGATGCGGCTAAGGAGAAATACGATGCTGTGCTTGTAGCTAAAGCAGAGATAAAGGCACAGCCGAAAAAGGAGTATGCCGCAATTATAAAAGAAGCGTTTGATAATCGCCGGTCCGTGAAGATTCGCTACAAGGGTTCGTGGCGAACGATTGACCCGTATGTTCTCAATGATACGTACGTGGTCTCTTACTGTCACTTTGCGCGTGATATACGCACGTTCAGGGTAGATCGGGTACAAGGGGCAGAGTTGTCAGAACCGTTCAGTTTTGATAAGTCTATACAGACAACTGCACAGAGCCGATTGGTTGAGGCTCCTAGCTACAGCTATCGAGGGTATAGGAGACGATAAAACTCGTTCGAAAAGACTGTTGGTAACTCGCTTCGCAAAACTCAGATACTAAGCTAGGGTGCCAGGACGATAGCTGAAGTGCTATCATGTTCTTGTAAACCGAATACGAAAGGCCTAAACCGGCTTAGAAATGCTTGTCATTTCACCGGCATGGTCTAAAAACTCCCGCTAGAGAACAAGGGCCTCCCGGTCCGAGTCACTCTAGCGGGTCATATCCGGAAACGGGTATGGGTCTGGCCGAAAGGTTGGATCGCGACGGCCGGGAGACCCTTGTTCCGTTCAAGAGCTCCTGGTTTCTAAATCCCGCTAGAGTATGTCAATTATCATTTCCAAGAACGGCAAGAATGCCGTTCGCGTGGAAAAATCATCTTTCGACAAAGAAGATTTTCTCCAACAGTACATATACGAAAATCCGGAGAGCATCCCGCTCTACGACGTCAAAGAAGACATCAAGCTTCTTATCCTCGCCCGCGAATTTCCGACGACGAGCGGTCCCATCGACGCGCTCGGGGTCGACCGCGACGGTGAAATATACATCGTCGAGACGAAGCTTTTCAAGAACGCTGACAANNNNCAAGAACGCTGACAAGCGCACCGTCGTCGCTCAAGCCCTCGACTACGGCGCGGCGCTCTGGAAGCATTCTGGCGACTTCGCGCAGTTTTTGTCCACCCTAGATGGAGCAGTTGCGGATACCTTTGGCACACCACTTGTTTCCAAGCTCAGAGACTTTTTCAATCTCACCGAAGAAGAAGCCGCGACGCTCTTAGAGAGCGTCCGGCACAACCTCTCCGAAGGAGCGTTCCGCTTCGTCGTCCTGATGGACAAGCTCGAGGCCCGACTGAAGGATCTCATCATCTACGTCAACCAGAACAGCCAGTTCGACGTGTATGCGGTCGAATTCGAATACTACAAACATGAGACGCAGGAAATCATCATCCCGAAAATATTCGGCGCAGAAGTGAAGAAGGAAATGGCGGTCACATCCTCCGGTCCTCGCAGGCAGTGGAGCGAGTCGGCGATGTTAGACGACGCGAAACAGAAACTTTCGCGAGAAGAATACGATGCGTTCAGGCGCATCTACGATTTCTCCAAACAGCGCGCGACCGAAGTCCGTCTCGGTACCGGCTCGTACGGCTCTTTCAGTCCTATCTTCAATAAGCTTTCGAGCAAGTCGCTATTCACGCTCTCGGCGGATAAACGCTTCGCGTTCAATTTCGAATGGATCGCGAAGGATAACGAGCGCACAGCAGAGGTCTTCAAACAGAAGCTCGAGGACGCCGGGTTCTCGTTTCCAGATAACTTCAAGCAGATTCGCCCGAGCGTGATGACGGACGAGTGGTTACCGCGCACGGAGAAGCTTCTTACTATAATTTCCGAGATGCTCGGCTAAATCCGATCGAATTTATCCATCGAACCGAACGAGCGAGGACGTAAGTTGTCGAGGGCATAGGTCGCGAGAATAACAAATGCGTCCATGAGGTCATCGTGCTTTTCGACGCCGAACCCCACGATCTGTTCGATGAGTAATTCGCATCCCGTCTTCGGAAACAGAATGACGCCGTTTTTGATTAAGTGCGATACGAGCGATAATCGCGATCGTTTATCAATCGCTCCGACCTTCACGCCCTTTGCATTGACCCATTTGGTTCGGAGTGCCTCCGTGAATGCGGACTGGTATCCGACTTCTTCGACAAGCATCTCTATGTTTTTGTTGGGTATAGTCGCTTTTGCAACTTCAACCGCCTTGTCGAGCGCTATTGGGAAATTCATACGAGCATTTATCGGAAACGGATGAACATATAACTTCGCATCTCCGTATCTGCCAAACATTGAACCAGTGACCATTGCGGTATAGTCCGCAGTCTCTTTCAGTGAAATGGCGAGATCAATGCCGGTTTTCGTCCACGAGTACTTATCAAACGTATACGACGGGAAGTCGTCATTTTCGTAGTAGTGAATCCATTCGCGTTCCACCACCTGATCTCCCGTTGGTACTATCTTGAGCAAGTATTCACGCGCCCACGCGATTGGGTCCATCATCTTCTGACGTTCGGCCTCAACTGCTTCAGGTGTTGGATATTTGCTCGGCCACAGTGCGGTTCCATTCTCATCCATGATCGGATACTCGCGATACACGCCGAGATCTGGATTAGTTTCAATGCGCGCTTGAAGCCGTCGCATCAACGAATCCTCGTGAAGCAGGTTGCCGACCACAACAAAGCGCGTGCGCTTGCCACCCACTGGCAATACTTCGGCAGTGAACCAATTGAAAAGCTTGTCGCGCCCTTCGCGTGTCTTTACCGACTCTGTATCCTCAACGTCATCAAGTATCACAAGATCGGGACGATGCTCATTATGAAGCGAGCCACGAATGCTTTGCCCGACTGATACGGCCATAATCTTCGCATCGAGCTTGCGAATGACGAGTGCCGTCGCACCCCACTGATCTCGCTCTTCATCGATGGGCCCGAGGTCGTCTCGCAGGAGTTTGTTGTTCTCCAACTGACGACGAATGTTCATAAGGTACTGCCGCGCTTTTGCTTCCGTCTGTCCGACGAGTATCACAAACTTCTTCTCCTGCACGCCAAAGACAGCCCAGAGTGTGTACGCGACGGTAACGATCGTTGACTTGGCTGAACCACGAAAGGCCGTGAGAACAAAGAGCGGGATACAAACATCCTGAAGGATTCTGAATATCTCCTCGTGGAACGGCGGTGTCTCGTATTCGAATCGCTTGTGGAAGTACACGGGGAAGAACCACGCAAAATCTCGCGTAGTGACCTCACGACGGACAGCCTTATCCTTGAGGATCTTCTCGATCAGTTTTTCCTTTTTGGACTTTTGCATGTTTGCCGACGGACGAGAGGGTGAGTGCTTCGCGTATTGCCTTCTTCTGTTCACTCGAGAGTTTCTCTTCCGTTACGAGAGTTCCCGAGAGTTCGAGCTTGTTAGCGTAGCGGGCACTGTTGTGAGCAAGCCATAACCGTATCGCTTTTATCTCCCCCTGCTTTATGAGAGAGATGACCTGCGACTCGGCAAGATCATTGATGAACTCGCGTCCCGTAGTCATCGATTTCTCAACCGCCTTTGTGAATTCATTGCTTGAATGAATCCAGCGATAGAAGGTGGTGCGAGAAATGCCGACCTTGTCGCAGGCGAGTTCGATGATGGGCGTGCGCTCAAGTTGAGCGATGAGCGCTTGGCGTATCGTGTTCTGACGGTGTTCAATCTTTTGTATGCGGTTCATACCTTCGTTGCCTTTATGCCGGTTAACTTCTCAAACCTCGTGATGACGGTCTGGCAATATTCGGGATCAAGCTCAATGCCGATGCAGACGCGTTTCGTCTGTTCGCACGCAAGCAGGGTCGTACCACTTCCGAGAAAGCTATCGTATACAACGTCGCCGATTCTCGTACTATTGAGAACAAGACGACGAATGAGACCGGTGGGCTTGGTGGTCGGATGGAACGGACTCTTGTTCGGCTTTGGATACACGATCACGCTCTTGTCTTTCGCCTTCACAAACTCATGCGTGCCGAACCAACCATACGCGATGAGTTCATGCTGGGGCGCGTAGTCCATGCGGCCGATGACGGCGTGCGTCTTCACCCAGATGAGCAGCTGACAGAATTTGAGTCCGACATCCTGCATTCCCTCGCGAAGAGCGAAGATCATCTTGTCGGCATTGAAGATGTAGAAGGAATTCTTCTTCGCGAGATGTGGAATAACGGCTTCGATCCACGCGCGAGTGAACGCGCGATACTCTCCATCGCTTTGAAGATGGTCGTTTGCAATGACCTTGTTCTTTTTGAGCGTCTGGAATCCTTCCTTACTTTCAGCGACTGCTACCCCGTACGGGGGATCGATTATCACAGCCTTGATCTTGCGAATACCAACAAGTCGAGCGACTAATTCTTTGTCCCGCGCATCGCCACAAGCGAGTAAGTGATCGCCGAGAGCGATAATGTCTCCGGTCTTAATTGAGTTTGGTGACTTGTCCATGGGTGAGAGCGATATAGCGATTAATGATGACCTGACAGAATACCGGCTCGAGTTCGCACAGATACGCAGTGCGCCCCATTTGCTCGCAGGACGAGAGAATGCTCCCCGAACCTGCTGTGAGGTCGAGAACTATGTCGCCTGGCTTCGTACAGCGGCGGAGCGCCTTCTCGTGAAGGGTGGGGCTCTTTTGAGTCGGATGCTCCATCTCGCTTCCATGGACGCGCTTCACCAGCCAGATATTTAAGAGGTCGAGGATGTCGTCGGTGAGGCGATTCCCGGTGCCGACCTCCTTGTTTTGAATTTCATTCAGGTTCTTCACCTTATCGGAGAGATACGGACGACCTATCGTTCCGTACACTGCGAACTCTGTCACTTTGTTGAATGCGAGTTTTGGCGTGGGCGAAGCGTTGTCTTTGATCCAGATGAGAAGTCGCTTCGAGTCGATACTGAGTTCGCGGTACAACATCTGAAGAAGCCAGACGTACCGTTCGTCGCACCACACTATGAAGTGCGCGTCTGGTTTACATACGGCGAGAGCATTGTTCATAACCGAGTGGAGAAACGCACGGTACTCGTCGTCAGTCTTGTTGTCGTTCATCGTTCCTCCGTATGAACTCTTTCCACCAACACCCGAGTCGTATGAGAGATTTATATTGAATGGAACGTCATCATCGACTAGGTCAGCACGAGCGTCTCCCATCAATTTCTTCACGGTCTCGAGATTAGTGGCGTCTCCGCAGATCAATTTATGTCGACCCAATGCAAACATTTCACCGACCTTGATGTCGGTATCCTTTGCACGCTCAAGTTCCTTCTCTTCATCCATTTCGTCATCAAGAATTTCGAGATGATCATCGAAGATTGTGCTCAGGTCGGCATCATTGAATCCAGCCATCATGAGTTCTCCGAGATCAAAGTCTTCTGCGAGTTTCGCCCAGTCCCAATCTGCACCGCTACGGTTCGAGGTGAGGAGGTAGTCGCGAAACTCTTTTTGAGTGAGTGGACGATTTGGGATGCGAACCTCGATCTCTTCTTCGTCGCGACCGATAAGGGAGAGGGCGAGGATACGTTGATTGCCTGCAACGACCGTACCATCCGTATTGATGGCTGGCAGTTCCGCCAGATTGAATTTACGAAGGCTGCGCTTCAATCCATCGAGTTGGAGAGGACTGAGAGTACGAGGATTCTTTTCGTACCTGATGAGATCTTTTACTTTACGACGCTCAGTGCGCCATTCAAGTTTTTTGGCCATATGCTTTTGTTAGCGAATAACAATCTAGATTTCAGAGTCGTCATTTCGCCAAACAAAAAACGCAAAGCGAAAACGGACAAGCTAATGCTTATCTGTCCTCGATTTGCGTTTCTTTCCGGTTGCCCACTTAGCACGGTGGCTAGGGCACCCGACTAGTTATTTTCGCAGATCTATTCGACGACCCTTCTACCTGCTTTTGTTGGGCAGTGCCCGCAGAAGAAGGAGCGTCTGGTCATACGACCAAGGTGAGACTCTGGGTTCAGCATACGCCGTTTGTACGGCGATACCACCACATGCCTGTGTACAAGGCATCACAAAACACACAGCGCAACCCGCAACTGTTACAGCCATCTGTTACATTCACACTCCTTCGTTTCGTGTCACATTTGTAACATTTGGGTACAGTACCGCCGCCCTTGTTGGCTGATCTAAAGCGAGTGAAAACCCTGCAAATCATTGAAAACTGACCCATACCGGCCCCCATCGACTAAGGGGGGAGGAAGGCCTTCTAAAAACCTTGTAACTCCCTATGGGTACGGGTACAGTACCGACACGGGCAACAAGTAAACGAAAGCCGCCCGCAAGGGCGGCTTTCGCAGTTGCGGGGTTGCGAATTGCCTACGCGCTTCGCGTCCGGAATCGACTGCCGGGGCACTATTTTTCTACGGCAATTTTTTCTTAAAGAGTTCGAGAGTCGTTGGCGCATTCAGGGCGCCAAGCTCGTACAGATGATCCGCTCGATGTTCGCCGTTCACGTAGTCGCCGCGGGCTGAGCGGTAGCCGGCTTTCTCCACCATTGCTGCGATAGCGGCATTGTATTGTCCGAACGGATACGCGAATTCGTTGATGGTGACTCCGAGATGTTTCTCGAGTATCTTTTTACTGTCGGCAATTTCGCTCCAGAGAGCCTCTGAGGAATCGATAGAAGTGAGGTAGGGGTGTGTGCGTGAATGACTGCCGATAGTCATGCCCGCGGCGCGCATCTCTTTTAGTTTGTCCCAGGTTAGGAATCCGCGACGGCCAATTGAATTTGTGAACACGAAAAATGTCGCGGTTACCTGAAGTTTTTTAAGGATAGGGAATGCATAGTCGTATTGATCGCCCCAGCCGTCATCGAATGAGAGAAGTATTGGTTTCGAAGGAAGTGGCGTGCCGTATTGCAGGCGGTTTTCGAGATCGTTAAAAGACACGCTATGGTAGCCGGCAGCGAGCAAGTACTGAAGCTCCGCCTCGAATATTTCCGGCGTGTGCGCGAGCGCACGCACCGCGGCGCTGTCGCTGTCGTAGCTCGGTCGGACGATGTGGTACACCAGAATCGGCATAGCGATATGTGTGGCGGAAGACGCACTATGTGCCGCCATGGCCGTGGTTCCTTCAGCGTAGAAAGCCTGATCGTTCGGGGCCTCTTTCAGGACTTGTTTGTCGGCATTTGCAGGGGCCCGGACCAGTAGAAAGACACCGACCGCGCTCCCGACACAGAAGGCGACAAGAAGTATGATGGTGTGAGTACGGCGGAGCATTTCGGTAGAGTATATCAGTACGCTACGAATGCCCAGTCTTGTACGCACTCCTCTGTTGCGCACCGGCTACGCGAAGCCGGGGAAATAATCGGTCTTGATTCGGAAGCGAGAGACGCCCATCTCTCGTAGTATTTTTTCAAATGCGGTAACCATGCCGTGCGGGCCGGATATATAGAAAATGCGTTCCTTGTGGTCGGGGATTTCTCGGGCAATCATCGCACCGTCGATGAATCCGGTGTAGGTTCCCTGCACCGGTACGGGTTCATTTGTGAGTGCATACACGGTCTTCATTCCGATCTCTTGGGCCGCTCTAGCGAAGACGTCTTGGTAAGCAATTTCCGAAGCGGTTTTATTTGAGTAGAGGAGCGTGACGGCGCGCGAGTCTTTCGTGTCGATGAGGTACTGCACCATACTGCGGAATGGCGTGACGCCGATGCCGCCAGCGATGAAGACGAGCTTCTTTTGTGCGTCTTTCGGCAATACGAAATCTCCCGCGAGATTTGAAACGGACATCGTTTCATGCAAAGGCATTTCTTTCAGTGCGCGCTTGAAGGTGCTTTCCGGTTCATAGAATTTTACACCGAGACGTACCGTGTCTTCGGTGGGGGATGAGGCGATTGTGAAGTAGCGGCGATTGCCGCGATCGTCGTTCGGAGAGTGTCCGAGTGTCCACTCTAGGTATTGTCCCGGACGGAAAGGGAATGTTCGATTAGGCGCGAATACGAATTCATACGTGCCTTCGGCAATTTCTTTTTTCTTGAGTAGTGTTAGCAGGATTCGTCCTTTCGGGCTGACGATATAGACGAAGATGTTGCCGGCGAGGAGGGCGAGCTCCGGCGTGAAGTAGAACGAGCCGAGATGGATGTTGGGAGCGAAGAGAAAGCCGACGATCACTCCGTAGAGGATCCGCAGCGTCCGCGTCGGCGGCATAGTAAGTGGCTCGGTAAGCATGACAAAGACGAGGAAGAATATCGGGGAGTGTTGGAGCGTCTGTGCAATCGGGGTCAAATACGTATCCCCATTTGTCGTGAGAACGATGGTCAAGATCGCCGCGGCCGAGGAAGCGAGAATGAGATCTGTGCGGCGAAGCTTGCGTACGATGAGTAGTCCGCCGAAAAATACAAACGGGAGGAGTGGGAGATTGCCGCCGACCCACCAGGTCGCCGGGTGGCCGATGACGATTGCCAAGAGGGCGACGCCGAACGCGGCGGGATTGAAGAGGTGTTTTCGCCCGAGCGCGAAGATATATTTCGATGCCATCGCCCATGCCGATGCGAAGATGAGGAAGCCGATGCTTGCGTAATTGTCGGGTGCGGCGGGTGTGAGGATGAGGGCGAGGATGAGTCCGGTAATGTAGACCGACTCGACATTCGGCGTTGCGCCGAAATTTTTTGCAAAGGCGATGTTGGTAATCCAGCACGTCGCGAGGATGAGGAGTGTCGAGAAAACAAGGTTCGCGGGATTGTAGGGGAGGACGCCGAAGAGTCCGAAAAGGGTGGCCACCATGACGAGCATGATGAGGTAGTACAGCGTGAGGCGGTACATCGTAATCTTATTGAGAAAGGCGTCGATGAAGGTCATATTATTTTTTTGCCTGGGCAAGCGCCAAAGCGAGCGACTGACGGAATGCCTGACTCGTGAAAGTGGCACCAGAAACACCATCGACATTTGCAGACTGAGCTTGGATCGCTTCTTGGATCAGGAGCGGCATCGCCTGATCATTGATGTAGCGGGAGGTGCTGCGATCGCTTGGGTGCTGTAGGAATTGTATGCCGGCGATTTTTCCGCTTCGCATGACGGCTTGTACTTGCACTGTCCCGTAATACGCGTCTGCCGGACTGCCGACATAGAGACCGTCAGTCGTTGAAACATTGGAAGGTTTCGGCACGGTCGGCAGTGATGCGGGTGTCGATGTGGAAACTCCCTGAATGGCTATATCGGCGAGCGTTTTCAGGAATGCGTCGTTGGCCATTCGCAATTCTTGCGTGGGGGTGCGTCGCGTCTGTGAGGTATTGATCTGTTGCCCTGTTGCGTAAATAGCTGAAGCGAGGATGAAGCTGAAAGAGAGGGCGAAGCGGCGGATGTTGGATGGTTGTTTCTGCGGCATCGCGAAGTGTACTAGTGCGCGCCGTGCACGATATTGGTAGGAGTCTCAGTGCCGAAGCTCTTGATGTTTTCGATAGTGGCGTTGAGGATGCGCTCGATCGCTTCAGTCGTGTTGAAAGCGAGGTGCGGCGTCACAATGACGCGTGGATGATTGATGAGGTAGTGATCCGCAAGAACGGTTTTAAGCTCTTCCTCGCGCGGATGGGGCGCGGTCAAGAGCGCTGCTTCGTCGGCGAGCGCCCCTTCTTCTTCGAGAACGTCGAGTCCGGCACCGGCGAGGGTGCCGCTTTGGAGCGCTTCGACGAGCGCTTGTGTTTCGACGACTGCGCCACGGGCGGTATTGATGAGGTAGGCACCTTTTTTAATACCCGCGATATTTTCTCGATTGATGAGATGGTGGGTGTGTTCGTTGTAAGGGACGTGTATCGTCAAAATGTCGGACGTCGCGAGTACTTCAGGCAGCGAGGCATACGAGAATCCGAGCGTGTGCGAGAGATCGGCATTTGGGAATGCATCGAATCCGATGACCTTCATACCGAAGCCTTGTGCCATGCGGATGACGTGGGCACCGATGTGCCCCGTGCCGATGACGCCGATAGTTTTTCCAGCAAGGTCGAAACCGCGGAGGCCGGTAGGCGAGAAGATGCCGCTTTCGCGTACGCGCTCATCGGCGTCGATGACGCGTCGCGAGAGTGCGAGTAGGAGCGCGAAGGTGAATTCGGCGACGGTATTCTCTCCGTAAAAAGGCACGTTCGCTACGGCGATGTTGCGCGCTTGTGCGGCTGCAAGATCAATGTGGTCGAAACCGGTCGAGCGAGTTGCGATGAGTTTGAGTGCGGGGAAACGAGCGAGTTCCGTTTCAGTAATGGGGGATTCTATAAAGACGCAAAGCGCTTCTGCTTCAGGATCGGCAAGGTCGGGGAATGAGGAGAGTGGTCCATTGTGAAAGGTAATAGTGTGCTCCGGAAGTTTTTCACGCACTAACGCTTCCTCCCATGACTCGCCAGAAAAGTAATGAATGTTCATATAATGGAATAGTGTCTTGTATTCTACACTGTTTCCGCCGAATCCAATCCGTCGCGATTCTTTACATTCTTCCTCGCGATGAGAGTATTCGCCGAATGAACGGTCGAGCGTAGCGGTCGAGTCCCCAGTAGCCGGCGACGCGTCTTGCGAGTATGAGCGGGAGCGCGAGCACAAGCAGGATAGGATTAACGCTCACGGTGCCCGCAAGCAGGAAGTTGAGGTTCATGAAGAAGCCGAAGAATGCGGCGATGCCGGTAAAGAGTCCGACAATGAGTCCGAGTCCGACGAGCGTTTCGCCGACCGCGATGGCATTCGACCAGAGAGTGACATGAGGGAGTACTGCGCTTTGGAGGAATGAGGCGTACCACATCTGGACGTCCGGATGACATGCCGAGACGGTAGCGGCGCAGATAGTCTTCCCGATTGCTCCATTGATGAATCCTTTGATGGCAGCGCCTGCTCCAGTGCCGAACCACATCGGATTCATAATCTTATCCAATCCGGCCATAAGCCATTCGTATCCGAGATAGAGGCGGATGATGAGCCAGAGCGGAGCGCTGGTAGTGCTTGTGGTAAAGAAGTGAGCAAATACGGATTGTTCGACCATATAGTTTTTCATGCCTTTATTCTAGAACAGATGGCACGAAATGAAAGTAGTAGGAGGGGAGTACTATAGGGGTATCGATATGAAAAAAATGCGGATCATCATGGGTATGCCCATCGAGATCGAGATAGTGGCTCCGGATGCGGCCGACATTTTTGAAAAGGCTTTTGACTATCTCGTCGCGGTCGACAGACGTTTCAGTACTTATAAAGACGATAGTGAGATTTCGCGTATGAATCGCGGCGAGGTCGCGCTTCCTGAGGTGAGTGAAGAGATGCGCGATGTCTTCGCGCTCGCCGCGAAGACGAAACGGGAGACGCATGGCTACTTCGACATACGTCGGCCGGATGGTCTCATTGACCCTTCCGGTATCGTAAAGGGGTGGGCGATACGCAATGCTGCCGCGCTCATACGCGAGGCGGGATTTGAGAATTATTTCGTGAATGCCGGCGGCGACATTGCGATGAATGGCACCAATGCTGCAGGCGAAGATTGGAGTGTCGGCATTCGGAATCCTTTTAATGTGAATGAGATCGTAAAAGTTGTACGGCCACGCGGGAGGGGAGTCGCGACCTCGGGTTCCTACATCCGCGGCGACCATATCTATGATCCGCATGCGCCGGAGCAGAAGTTGAACGAGATCGTGAGCATTACGGTCATCGGTCCCGACGTGCTTGAGGCTGACCGCTTTGCGACTGCGGCATTTGCGATGGGGGAGCGCGGAATCGCATTCATCGAACAGCTGCCGGGCTTCGAGGGCTATGCGATCGACAAGGATGGCACTGCGACCATGACGAGTGGTTTTGCCGCGTATATCAAGCGATAAGCGTTTCGCCTGCACGAAACTCGTGGGAGTGCTAGGATAAACTCTTATGCCTTTCGAGAAGAAACAACCGGCCCGCGTGTGGGCCGTGCTCCGCGCCTATAGCAAGGCTGCTTTCGTATATCCGGGACTCTTCGCCGCGAGTCTTGCGGCGGTACTGCTCATTGAGTCGGTCGGAGTTATTTCTCCGCTGTACCTGCGGCAGTTCATCGATATGCTTTCAAAAGGGGACCCATCTCCTGAACGAGTGCATGCGCTCTTTCTCATTCTCGCGGCATTTGGAGGCATCCTTTTCGTAGGATGGATCGGACAGCGGGTGCGCATGGTAGCGGTCAGCCGGCTTGAGGCGAACGTGATGACCGATCTGTATCAGACCGCTTTCGCGTATTTGCTCGGGCATGCGCATGAATTCTTCATATCGAACTTTACCGGCACGCTCACGCGCCGCGTGGCGCGTTACGCGCGCTCCTTCGAGCAGGTGTTCGACAACCTTCTCTTCAACTTCTTTTCGTCTTTTTTGTTTGTCGTTGGCGCGATCGGCGTGCTTTCGTTGAAGAGTATGCTGCTCGGCGTAGGACTTCTGGCGTGGACCGTCGTATTCGTCTATATGCAATTCAGAATGATGCATTCGCTTCAGGCACTTCGAGCCGATCGCACAGCGGAGGACAGTAGAGTGACGGGGTTCCTCTCCGACGTGATGTCCAATCATCCGGCGATAGTCGCTTTTGCCGCTGCCGGATATGAAAGTTCGCGTTTCAAGGAAACGATCATGCGGTGGTACGCCGCGACGCGAAAAGTGTGGGATGCCGATACGTGGGTCTACGGCGTGCAAGGACTCCTCGCATTCGGGATCGAACTGACGATTCTTTCCGGTGCGGTGCTTTTGTGGCAGCGCGGCCTGGTGACGGTCGGCGATTTCGTGCTCATCCAGGTCTACATTATCGGTCTCATGGATCGTATTTGGGGCATTGGGCGTAATATGCGTCAGCTCTACGATGCATTCGCCGATGCGACTGAAATGCTCGATATATTAGAATCGCCGCACGCGATTCAAGACGTGCCGAGCGCAGTCCCGCTCCGCGTCAGCGAGGGCGCGATCGCATTTGATCAGGTGCGTTTCGAGTATCACGACAGTCAGGCAGTGCTCAAGGATTTCAATCTCGCGATACAGCCGCACGAAAAGGTGGCACTCATCGGCTCCTCGGGTGCAGGGAAAACGACCGTTACTAAACTTCTGTTGCGTCTCTATGATGTCAGTGGTGGAGCTATTACCATCGATGGTCAGGATATCTCGCAGACAACGAAAGAGAGCTTGTGCTCCTCGATTGCATTTGTTCCACAAGAGCCGATGCTCTTTCATCGGTCGCTGCTTGAGAATATTCGCTACGGACGACAAGGCGCCACCAATGAAGAGGTCATCGAGGCGGCGAAACAGGCGCACTGTCATGAATTCATCAGTCGGTATCCTGAAGGATTCAATACGATGGTCGGCGAACGCGGCGTGAAGCTCTCGGGCGGCGAGCGCCAGCGCGTCGCCATCGCCAGGGCGATCCTCAAGAATGCGCCGATCCTCGTGCTCGACGAAGCGACCTCGAGCCTCGATTCCGAATCCGAGCGGCTCATCCAGGACGCGCTCCTGCGACTGATGAAAGGGAAGACCGTCATCGCCATCGCGCATCGGCTCTCGACCGTCATGAACATGGACCGCCTCATCGTGATGGAGCAGGGCGCGGTCGTCCTCTCCGGTACGCACGATGAGCTGCTTGCGCACGAGAGCAATCTCTACAAGAAGCTTTGGGACATCCAGGCGGGCGGCTTCATTCGGGCGGATTAGATTGTCTGAATGGGGTGGGTTTGGTAGTGTGTCAATAACGAGCTGGATGAATCGCCGTTGTATGAGTACATACGCCGGCGCGTTCGGCGAAACGGTGCCTATGGCACCGGCACGCTCGACCGGCATGAAAATCATTTAACAACGATTTTCCCACCGTTCTCGCGTACCGCGCTTCGCGCTCGTTTGCCTCACTTTGCCGGTGTAGTTCAATGGTAGAACGAAGGACTCATAAGCCTTAGACAATGGTTCGATTCCATTCATCGGCACAAAGAAATTAGATATCTGTGGATATGCGGTGGCTATAGTAATGTCCTGTCATATACTTTATGCATGCCAATACATCGAGATCTGAACCATGATTTCTTCAAGAAGTGGTCAGCTGAGATGGCCTACGTGCTCGGTTTCTTTGCCGCAGACGGCTCTATGATTCGAAATAAGCGCGGTGGACACTTCATCGAGTTCACAATTACGGATCGCATTGTCCTTGAGCAGATACAACAAGTGACGAACTCGACACATCGAATTGCAGAGCGCGCACAGAGAGCCAATCATAAAACTGCATACCGTTTACAGATTGGCAGTAAGAAATGGTTCGAAGATTTGTCCCGTCTCGGTTTCATGCAGAATAAAAGCAAGAGACTCCCATTTCCTGAAATACCGACAAAATATTTTGGAGATTTTGTGCGCGGATATTTTGACGGAGATGGTTGTGTATATTTCAGTCATCTCAAATATGCGGATCGTAAGAAACCCCGCTGGGTGCTGCTAACGCTTTTTACGAGTGGTTGTCGTCCATTTCTGGACTCACTTTGGAATGCCCTAAAGATTCATGACATTCATGGCGGTTCATTAAAGAATAAAACACGTGGTTTCGAACTCGTCTTCAGTCATAGCGATAGCGTTGCACTTCATCGCATCATGTATCATACTGGCAAAATCCCGAAGTTATATCTGCCTCGCAAGCGAATAAAGCTTGAGAGGGCGATTCGGGCGTTGAAGATTGCGGTCGTGGTGTAGCCTGGTTAACACGTCTCCCTGTCACGGAGAAGATCGTGGGTTCAAATCCCATCGACCGCGCAAAATGAAAAGAGCCCCTTTCGGGGGCTCTTTTCATTTTGCGCGAGGATGCTTGGTCAATCTCGCTTTCCGTACAAAGACTCAAGAATACCTTGACTCTTCACTCGCCTGTGCTTCGCGCGCTGAGCGGTTCCGGTGGATGAGCTCATCGTTCCGGATGAGCTCGAACAGCTCGTATTCGCTGCGAGCAGTCCTTCCGTAGAAGGCGAGGAAATCGGAAAGGACCGGCGTCTGCCGCAAGCGGTCGCCCTCGATGTCGAGGAACTTCTGATACTGCGCGTACGCATGCGATTCGAAGAGGTAATTGAGGTCGAGCGCCGCGCGACGAGAGAAGAGGAAGAGCACGTAGACGATCCAGAAATAGAGAAATGAGAAGAGGAAGGGGATAAGCGTGTGGCGAAGGAAGCTCTGGCAGCGGAGCCGTCGCACGATCTGTGAGAGGACGACGACGTGCATCGTTTCATTGTCTTGCGCCATGCGGCTGAAAGCGTTCAGTCTCGTGAGCTCGATGGCTCGCCGCTCGTCCGAGTATAACGCAGTCAGGATGGTATACGCAGCCACTTCCCACGACTGGTAGGGGATGCGGGCGATGACTTCGATCGCTTTGAATTTCGCATATGTCGGCTTGCGACCGTACACGAAGGTGCCGAAGTGTATGAGCAGTGACCCGAGCAGTCGCGCTATGAATACGGGGCGGTAGTGGTCGAAAGGCGCGGCGAATTCGGCCCGGAGAATGGGATTGTTCAGAGATCGGGCGAGCGTTTCATTGTTTTTGAATTCTTCGTTCATGACGTGCGGCCGTAGCGGTCCTCGAGGCGCTTAATGTCTCCCTCGTCGAAGTCGCCGAAGGCTATCTCAAGGCATACGAGTCCTTCCGGGCCGCCGAGGATGCGGTGCTCCGCGTGGCGCGGCGTGAAGAACGTGTCGCCTTCATGCGCCATACTCTCTTTTTCTCCGATTGTGATGGTGCCGGAGCCTTTGATGACGCGCCAGAATTCGTCGCGATACTCATGGGTCTGCAGGCTGATGGACTCTCCGGCATTAACTGTGATCAGCTTTACGGTCGTCTTCTCGTTCAGTGTGAAGCGCTCAAAGTTTCCCCACGGGCGCTGCTCCTTCTTATAGTGCAAGAGGTTTTCCATATAGTTCGTCTAGTATACCGCGCATGCATGGGCTATCATACGCGCTATGCACCATGGCCTCCATCATATACGCACACGCGCTTGCGTGACGGAAGGGCTTGAGCCATTTCCTGCGCGCACGCTGCCGATGCGCCTGCTCGATTACGTCATGTACGGCGTCGCGTTTGTCGCGCCACTCGCGCTCCTACCGCAGATACTCCAGATCTATGGGACGAAGAGTTCAGAAGGAGTATCGCTCCTTACCTGGTCGCTCCTCACGCTCTCAAACATCCTCTGGACCGTGTACGCCATGGTGCATAAGGACAAGCATCTTTTCTTCGCCAGTGCATTCGTGATCGTATTCCACCTGACGATCGTCATCGGGCTGCTCATCTATTGAAAGAGAAGTTAACAGAATCTGTATATCCACAGACATTACGAAATTGAAAGAATGAAAGAACTCCGCTAGTATGCATGGGTGCATTAAGCCGAGATAGCTCAGTTGGTAGAGCACGTCCATGGTGGGTCGCAAAACCCCTGCCCACTTTTCTGGCGACAGATCAGTGAATCCTGAATAACGGTTAATACCCAGCCCCAGTTTTGTAGATATCTCTCAAAACTGGGGCTGGGCAAGACCGTGGCACTCACTTGAGGGCCCGAACGACTGACAAAGGTGTCCCGCCCCAGTTTTTGTAGAACTGGGGCGGGACAAAGATACAGTCTAGCCCTCCCGTATATATAAAGGAGAGGTGTAAGCGAAGGACGAGGTCGTCGGTTCAATCCCGACTCTCGGCTCCAGAATCAAAGTCAGGTCAGATTCTGAATCAATAATCAGAAACCCTCTCGGAGTAGACCGAGAGGGTTTCTGATTATCAACAGAGCGGACATTGACTACTATAAAGTAGTCGGGAGGGTGTATAGTACGTATTCTAATCAATAGCTTGGAAACACTTTAGGTATTTGAGCGGGGTGGAAAGTCCGAGGCCAAAGTGGTGCCGCTCAGCGTTGTACCAGGGAATGTAGTTCATCCGTGCGGCATTGAATGCTTCCAGTGTTCGTTCCATTTTGTCCAAACACTCCTCTTGCAGCGTGCGGTTGAATCGCTCGATATGGGCATTGTCGTTGGGTTTGCCGATACGAGAGTACCGATGTTTCTTTTGAATACGTTCGACAAACCACTTGCCGAACTCCGGTCCATGATCGCTCTGCAGCATGTCGAAATGAAATGGGGCTTCTCGCTGTGCTTCCTCAACAAAATGAACCGCAGTCGCTGCATTCATGCGAGCGTACGTCTTTGCATACGTCCATCTCGAATACACGTCGATGAGGATGAACGTGTACATGCGTTTCTTCTTGTCGAGCATGGTGTGGATGGTGTCGATCTGCACGAGAGCGCCTGGATACACGGCCAGAGGGCGTTCGATGGGTGGATGATATCGCTTGTATGGTGACCGCTTCTTGAGGGCCTGAGCGGTCGAGGGTGCGCTCCACTGACGAGAGCGAGACCGATACCCCTTCATCTTTTACTATCCGATGGACGACTTAAGAGCTTCGCTTTGATTTCAGTCGGGTATGGAAAATCTTCCAGACGAGAGCATCGGGCAGTTGGTCGGGATGGGACTTCGGACGAGATGAGATGATCGGTATCGGATGCTCGCCATACTGCTTCGCTTTCGGCATCCATTTCGTGATGGTGCCCGGAGAGATGCCGTACCTGCGGGCAGCAGTACGAACACCATACTTTTTGGCAAAGGCAGCCGCGTCTCTGCGAACTTTCGGGGCGTTGGGATTGTTGGTGTATGCCATGGGCTTGGAAGCAAGCTCTTAATCGACGGGGTGTTTCCAAGCTATTGAACCATTACGTCTCTGCAGAAAGGGGACAAGATATATGTCGAAGATGAGAGAGGGGTTCGGGCTGTGTTCGTAGTGCGCGAACTTCGCTCGTATGGAGAACACGAGGACGCTTCAGGCGTGTTCGGTTCAAGCGATGGGGAAACGCATCTCAATCTCGTTACCTGCGAGGGAACTTGGAATGATGTCTCCAAGAGCTATTCAAAGCGGCTCGTGGTATTTGCCGATAAAGAGTAGGGGCGCTTTTTTGAATAGGGATTCTATGGTAGAAAAGGAGAGGTCAGGATAACGTAAGCCGCCTTAGCTCAGCCCCGACGCTCTGGTTGGGGAGCCGACCAGAGCGTCGGCTTTGATAGAGTGTAGAATAGAGAAATTGCCGCCTTAGCTCAGTTGGTAGAGCATTTGCATCGTAAGCAAAATGTCCTCGGTTCGAATCCGAGAGGCGGCTCCAAGAATGTTTGGAAATAAAGGCGGCCGCTTGAGGTGTCTCAAGCGGCCCGCGCGGTATTCGCATCAGAATATGTCAGAGCCATTTTGACGAATGGTCGATGCTGGTCAAGCAAGTCGCCCATCGTTGGAACTTCATTTTTCTCGAAAGTGGCGACCATAAGAGGTCGGCCGTTTTCATCGCCAATCTTGAGGTGCATATCGAGCTTCTCTTCGGTTACTCGTGCGATACAGAAATGAGGATGATAGATTTTTTGCTCGTCGCGCCAGTCTGTAGAGCAAACGGCGACTTCTGCTCGAACGAGTCGCATGCCAACCTCTTCTTCGATTTCACGAATCGCGGCGGCGATGATATCCGCATCTATCGACTCAATACCTCCTCCTGGCAGTTTCCAATAGGGAGTTTCAAACCACTTGTCTCGTATGAGGAGGATTCTCGTCAGTGACATGATGCATACTCGGACAGTCTCTCTTGTCCATATACTCATCATCCCTCCCATTTTTATAGTGTGAAGGCACAAGAGCTCGCTTCTGTAGCCAGAGTACGCATTATTATAAATATGTCAAGCACCGCGTAAAATCTGATACAATCTACCGATGTCCGAGCGGGAGAAGCGGCTGGCCGAACTTGAAGCGATGATGGCATCGCCTGATTTTTGGTTGGATAAGGATCAGGCGCAGGTTTTCATACAGGAGTATCAGACGCTCAAAGAGGGCGGCGAGGGCGACCCGCACGACAAAGGGAATGCGACGCTCGCGATCCTTGCGGGCGCGGGTGGTGACGATGCTGAGGATTTTGCACGCATGCTCCGCCGCATGTACGAGGGCTATGCGGCTTCCAAGGGCTGGCGCGTGCGCGAGCTTCACGCTAACGAGAATGATCAGGGCGGGTACCGCAATATCATGCTTGAGATCAGTGGTGCAGGCGCGTACGGTCGTTTAAAACATGAAGCAGGTGTGCACCGTCTTGTGCGCCAGTCGCCATTCAACGCGAATGCGAAGCGGCAGACGAGCTTTGCGCTCGTCGAGGTACTTCCGTCTCTCGTCGCGACCGACAAAGTCGAGCTGAAGCCGGATGATTTGGAAATACAGTTCGCCCGCGCCGGGGGCGCGGGCGGTCAGAACGTGAACAAGCGCGAGACGGCCGTGCGCATCCTTCACAAGCCGACCAACCTTTCCGTACACATCTCAAGCGAGCGCAGTCAGCTCGCCAATCGCGAGAAGGCGATCGAGCTCCTGAAGGCGAAGATCTTTGCCAAGGAAGAGGCTGAACGCCAGGCGACCGCGAAAGGCCGTTCAATCGCCGCGACGACCGCGAATGAATGGGGGAGCCAGATACGCTCGTACGTGCTCCATCCGTACAAGATGGTCAAAGACCATCGCACCGACCACGAATCTTCAAATCCGGAAAAAGTCCTCAGCGGCGACCTCGACGAGTTCATAGACGCCGCTGCCGCAGCTGGGGTACAATAGCCGTAACGCATGATTTATTTCGACAAGGTAACGAAGCGATACGGAGATATGGCGGCACTCGAAGGAGTCACTATCTCTGTCGCCCCGAAAGAATTCGTTTCCATTGTCGGACACTCTGGTGCAGGCAAGACGACGCTTCTGAAATTACTCCTCGCCGAAGAGCGTCCGACTGACGGCAATGTCTTTTTCGAATCAATCGATATCAACGACCTGCCGAGTTCGGCACTCCACCATTATCGCCGCAAGATTGGCATGGTCTTTCAGGATTTCCGCCTCATTCCGAACAAGACCGCGTACGAGAATATCGCGTTCGCGATGGAGGCCGCGGGCCGCTCCGACGAGGAGATCGCGAGTGACGTGCCCCACATCCTCGAGCTCGTGAATCTCTCCGACAAGGCGCTGCATTTCCCCGACCAGCTCTCGGGCGGCGAGAAGCAGCGCATCGCCATCGGCCGCGCGATCATCAATCAGCCCGACCTCATCGTCGCCGACGAGCCGACGGGGAACCTTGATCCTATCAATACGTACGAAGTCGTTGAGATCCTGAAGAAGATCAACGAGCTCGGCACGACCATCATCATCACGACGCACAACAAAGGCGTCGTCGACGCCATCGGGAAGCGCGTGATCACTGTCGACCGCGGGAAGGTCGTCCGCGACGATGCTGGTGGAAAATACTCATTATAGTTGTAATATGAACGCATCATGAACTGGATGATTTTTAAACGAATGCTCGTTGCTGGCGGGAAGAATTTCACGCGTGGCGGCGCTGTTTCGGCGGCAACCGTACTCATCATGACGGTGACGCTCGCTATCATCGCTTCTCTGGTTTTCCTTTCGGCACTTCTCTCGCATACGCTCGCTACGATCAGTGAGAAAGTCGATGTCTCCGTCTATTTCGTCACGTCCGCGAGCGAAACAAGCATTCTCTCGGTAAAGGATCAGATCGAGAAGCTGCCGCAGGTGGCAAGCGTCACCTACACGTCGGCGGAAGCCGCGCTCGCCGCCTTTCGCACGCGGCACGCAAGTGATCAGCTGACGCTCCAAGCCTTGAACGAGCTCGGCGGCAATCCGCTCGACGCTTCGCTTGAGGTGCAAGCGAAAGATCCGTCACAGTATGAGAATATCGTAAGCTTCCTTGAAGCGTCGCCGGCGCTCTCTTCCGGCGGGACCTCCATTGTCGATCGCATCAACTACGCGCAGAACAAAGAAGTCATCGACCGTCTTTCGCTTGCGATCCGCGCGACGCGTGAGATTGGTCTCGCGGTCGTCATTCTCTTTGCGATCGCGTCGATCCTCATCGCCTTTGCGACCGTGCGGCTCGCGATCTACACCGCCAAAGAAGAGATTTCGGTCATGCGGCTCGTGGGCGCGAGCAATTGGTACATCCAGGGTCCGTTTATCGTGACGGGTATCATTACGGGCGTCATTTCCGCAGTAGTCGTTCTTCTCCTTCTTGGTCCGGCGACGTGGTACATGGGAACGAAGACGGTCGGCTGGTTCGGCGGTTTCAATGTCGCGAGCTATTACGCGGATAATTTTCCTTTGGTCTTTTCCATACTCATGTTTTCGGGCATCATGTTGGGCGCAATCGCTTCGGTGCTCGCTATCCGTAAATATCTGAAAGTGTAGTCCGGTATGGCGAAAGAAGGCCACAAATACATATTCGTGCTCGGGGGCGTCATGAGCGGCGTCGGGAAGGGCGTCGTCGCGAGTTCGGTCGGCCTCCTGCTTCAGCAGAAAGGGTACCCGGTTAATCTCGTAAAGATCGACCCGTATCTGAACGTCGATGCAGGCACGATGAATCCGACGGAGCACGGCGAGACGTTCGTGCTCCGGAGCGGACTCGAGACCGACCAGGACATGGGCAATTACGAGCGTTTCCTCGGGCGCGACCTGACGAATGAAGACTATATGACGAGCGGCATGGTGTACCAGTCGGTCATCGCGCGCGAGCGAGCGCTCGAGTACGGCGGCAAATGCGTCGAGGCGATCCCGCATGTGCGCGACGAGATTTTGCATCGCATCGAATCCGCTGCCGCCTACAATGGCAGCCGCATCTCGGTCATCGAGATCGGTGGTACGATCGGCGACTTCCAGAACGCACTCTTCATCGAAGCGGCGCGCGTACTGAAGATGAATCATCCGGAGGATGTGCTTTTCATGATGGTGTCGTATCTGCCGACGCCGGGCACGCTCGGCGAGATGAAGACGAAGCCCACCCAGATGGCGGTGCGCGACCTCAATTCCTACGGCGTGCAGCCAGACTTCATCGTCGCGCGCTCAAAGGAGCCGGTGGACGAGAAGCGAAAAGAGAAGCTCGCGATCTGGTGCAATGTGCGCAAAGATCGCATCATCTCTGCGCCGGACATCAGCAGCATCTACGAAGCGCCGCTCAATTTCGAGAAAGATAAGCTCGGCGATGCGGTGCTCGACGCGCTCAAGCTGCCCGAGAAGAAGAAGGCATCGCTTACTGCGTGGCGAAAGTTCGTGCGCGCGGCGATGGACACGAAAGCACCAGAAGTTTCGATTGCAGTTGTCGGAAAATATTTTGATACGGGCGACTTCGTGCTCTCTGACGCGTACCTCTCGGTCATCGAGGCGATTAAGTTTTCCGCAGCGAAGCTCGGCCGCCGTGCGAAGATTACCTGGGTCAATTCGAAAGATCTCGAGAAGGGTGGGGCGAAAGCGACCGCGATGCTCGGGAAATTCGACGGCATCATCGTCCCGGGCGGCTTCGGCGAAAGCGGCATCGAGGGGAAGATCAAAGCGATACAGTTCGCGCGTGAACAGAAGATTCCGTACTTCGGACTCTGCTACGGCATGCAGCTCATGGTCATCGAATATGCGCGAAACGTCTTAGGACTCAAAGACACACACACAACCGAGATTAAAAAGAGCGCCGCGCATCCCGTCGTCGACGTGATGCTAGAGCAGAAGAAGCATCTCGCGGCGAACAAGTACGGCGGCACTATGCGCCTCGGCGTGTACCCGGCCTATCTCAAGAAGGGCACGATGGCGCGCGCCGCATACAAGAAAGAGCTCGTCGAAGAGCGTCATCGCCATCGCTACGAGATCAATCCGGCATACGTGGGGCAGCTCGAGGCCGCTGGCCTCGTCTTCTCGGGCACTTCTCCCGACGGCGTTTTGATGGAGATTGCCGAGCTTCCGCGCGCGAAGCATCCCTTCATGCTCGGCACGCAGTTCCACCCCGAGCTCCAGGCGCGCCCGCTCGACCCGCATCCTTTGTTTACCGAATTCCTCCGCGCCGCTGTCTCAAATAAAAAAGGGAAATAAAAATTACGAGATTGCACGGATAGCCTCGGTCAAAAGATCGACTTCCTTGAAGAAGCGCATGTTGCGCGTGTCGCGCGGGCGGGGAAGGTCAATGGCGAGCGTTTTTTCGACGCGGCCCGGGTGCGCGCCCATGATGATGATCTGATCGGAGAGCTCGATAGCATCCGGGATGAGGTGATTGACCATAAGGATCGTCATGCCGTAGGCGCGCCAGATTTTCAGAAGATCCGCTTTGAGTGCCTCGGCAGTAATGGTGTCGAGATTTGAAAAAGGTTCGTCCATGATGAGGAGATCGGGCGAGATTGCGAGCGCGCGCGCGAGGCCGACTCGTTGCCGCTGGCCGCCTGAAAGTGCGGCTGGGTAGTGATGCTCAAGATGCGCGAGACCGACCTCTTTTAATTTTTCCCGCGCGATGCGCTCGCGCTCAAGGCGGTCCATGCCGTCCATGCGTAGACCGAAGGCGACATTGTCGAGCGCCGTGAGCCACGGGAAGAGTGCGTAATTTTGGAATACCATCGCTGGTCGAGAAAAGTTCCGCACGATTTCGCCGCTCGTATGCGGCATGAGGCCGAGGATGACGCGCATGAGAGTCGACTTGCCGGAACCGGACGGGCCGATGATCGATACGAACGAGCCGGACGGGACGGAGAAGGACATGTCTTTCAGTGCGGGAGCTTCATGCGCGGTAGCGTCGCTGAAGTGCGCGGTTACGCGCGAAAGGACGAGGGTCATAGGAGAAGAGGTGTGCATATCATTCAGCGTAGTGCTTGCTGCTCTCGGCGAGAAGCGGCGCCCAGACGAGACGGTTGACCGTAAAGACGATGACGAGGATGGCAAAGGTTCCGGCAATCATGGACTGGCTGATACCTGAAGCGCTCGCCTCCCTGATGAAGTCGCCGAAGCCGGCGACATTTGTGATGATCTCGGCGCCGATGACTGCCTCCCAGCCGATAGCGATGCCGACAATCGAGCCGGTGAGCATCGCGGGGAAGGAGAGCGGGGCGAGGTAGTAGCGGATGCGGCGAAGCCCGTTCGCGCCGAAAATAGTTGCGGCATCATTCAAGTCTTTGTGCGCGCTCTTGATCGCGGTCAGGACGGCGAAGAGAATTGGCCAGATGATGGAGCTCACGGCGAAGAGGATGATCATCTCGCTCGTGAAGCCAAAGAAATAGATGAAGAGTGGTATGAGCGCGAACGAAGGGACATTTTGTAACACATCGAAGACGGGAAATAAAACGTCGGCGAACGGGCTCCAGCCAACAAGAAGTGCAAGCGTGGTGCCAAGGACGAGTGCGATGCCGTAGGCAAGCGCGAGTCGGTAGGTGGTATTTAGGACTGCTTTGAGAAGTGTCGGCCAAGCGACGTTTCCGAAATAGCCAAATGCCGCGAGCAGAAGTACGGCGGCGACGAGGATCGTCATGACAACCCAGGCACGGCGATACCGGCGCGCATGCGCTTGATGCAGTGCGCGTGTCTGCGGGTGAGTGATGCTGCCGAGCATGCGCACAGTCTAGCGTGCTTTCGCATTCGCTGTGCAATTAATGTGCACATCTGTCGGGTGCGGTGTCGTGCGGAGTGATATGCTATGGGGGTCAGACGCAGACGTTTACCAATCATCATTCATCTATCATTATGCGCATTCTTAGAACAGTAGGGATCGTCAGTAGTGTCGCGGCTCTCTTGCTTTCAGCAGGCGTCGCCTTTGCTCAGGAGCCGGCCGCAGGTACCGCGCCGAGCACGGACATGCCAGCAGGCGCGCCACGTCCGGCAGGTAGTATGCCGGCCGCTCGGCCGGAGATGAGGAAAGATATGCAAGATTTGCGCAAAGAGGCGCAGGCACGTGTGCAGGATGCGCGTGATAACGCGAAAGCGCTCATGGAATCGAAGCGCGAAGAAGTGAAGGGTCTCATCGAGAATAAGCGCGTAGAGGTAAAGAAACTCATGGAATCGAAGCGTGAAGAAGCGAAAGTCCGCGTCGAGGAGAAGAAGATGAAGGTCGAAAAGCGTCTTTCGGATATCAAAGACAAAGCGAAGCAGGAAGCGGCACAGCGTCTCGCGAAGCAGCTCGAAGAACTCAACACGACTTGGACCGATCGTTTCATTGAGACGCTCGATCGCCATGTCGACGTTCTGCAGAAGATGCAGGATCGCGCGGCCATCATGGTGAGCGAAGGGAAGGATGTTGCTGCCACAACGGCGGCAATCGCTTCAGCAAAGACAGCGATCGAAACTGCACGCACGGGAGTAATCGCACAGGCGGCGAAGTCGTACGTACTCGATACGACGACCATTACCACGACTTCGGCAACGACGACGACAAAGGGTCAGTCGGAACTTATGAAGAATCTGAAGTCGTCATTCCAGACGGTGCACAAGGCGCTGTTCAAGGACCTATTCGCTCTGCGCGACGGTCCGATGACAGATGCCCGTAAAGCGGTACAGGCTGCGTTTCAGACACTCAGCAAAACTTCCCAGTCTGATGGACAGACTGCAACTTCGTCTGCCGCGACGGTAACTCAATAATCTCTAATCCCACCCATTATGGACTATCAAACAATGAACACTCCGACGCCGGGCGTTTCGACAGAGCAGGACTCTTCGAATACGGTCTGGTACGTCGTCGGCGTCGCGGTTATCGTTATCGCCGCGGTCGTCCTCTGGTACTTCTACGGCATGCCGAAGCCGGTTGTAGACACAACATCTACGGCTATCGAGCAGACACAGGTCGTGCCGCCCGCAAATAATACGGTTGGGGACATCTCGTCTGATTTGAATCAGATTCCTGATACGTCTGCCGCGCTCAATCAGGACGCTGCTGCTGCCGCACAGGCGGTGCAGGGTCTCTAGTAATTTTCGTTGAAACAGGCGCCCGCCGAGACCGGCGGGCGCCTGTTTCTTTTTAGTAAAGCAAGCACAGGACGGTTGAATAAACTCACGGAATAACGTATCGTCTAGGGAGCACGACACTCCTGTGTCGTGCTATTGCCAGATCGTCTAATGGTAGGACCTCAGACTCTGAATCTGAGTATCTTGGTTCGAATCCAAGTCTGGCAGCAAAAATAAACGCAGCGTTTTTTGCTGCCAGAAGCAGTCGTGGGACGCCTGCGGCTTGGATTCGAAGACCTTGTGAGCATTTTATGGAGCGGAGCGAACAGAAAATCCGCAAGGTGTACTGAAACGGTACGTTTCGAAAAACGTAATCGTGGTCCAAGTCTGGCAGCCAACACATTACAAGCCGAGTGTCAAGGACACCTCTTGAATTCCTCTCTGAAACGCAACAAACCCTGACGCATTGAAAAGCGCATACCCGCAGGTACGCTAGGAGTGTTGAACAACCTAACCACCATACGGGTATGCACCATCACATTAACCGCGATGAGCGAGTCGCGCTAGCT
>JAPLWH010000009.1 GCA_026396715.1 Candidatus Kaiserbacteria bacterium | reverse complement strand
CAGATTTTCTTTATGCTGCCGACCATGATCGTCGTCGCGTACCTCGCTATTCGTCGCTCCAACGTATTCGATGCAACGAAATGATGCGGCGCAAAAAGAAAAACGGCGCAGGGTAACCCCTGCGCCGTTCTCCATTTTTATACTATATCTAGAATCGAGATTTCACTGCACCCAAGAAGATTATCGAGGCGTGCGCGGAGCGAAGCTCGTCGTCCTTGATGAGGACACTGGCGCGGATGCGGCACGATCATCCTGAAGCTTCTTGATGTGCGCGTGCTTCTTGCTACCCGCGAAACCGGTACCCGACGGGATAAGGCGTCCGAGGATGACGTTCTCCTTGAGACCGCGAAGGCGGTCCACCGAGCCACGCAGAGCGGCATTGATGAGGATCTTCGTCGTCTGCTCGAAGGACGCTGCAGAGAGGAAGGAACGACGGGAGAGCGCGCTCTCCTTGATACCGAGCACGATTTCGCGTGCTGCCGGTACGAGCTTGCCTGCCGATTCCATCTCTTTGACCGCCTTCGCAAACTCCCAATCCTCGACGACGTCGCCGACCGAGTATTCGGTGTCGCCCGACTCCGTAATTTTCACACGCGAGAACATCTGCTTCACGACGACCTCAAGGTGCTTCCGGGAGACCGGCGCGCCCTGAAGCTCGTAAATCTTCGACGCTTCGGTAATGATATATTCCTGTACCATTGCACGGCCCGCATACTCGAAGAGATCATCGAGATCGGCTGAACCGTCGGTAAGGATCTGTCCCCGTACCACCGTGTCGCCTGCCTTCACGAGCGGCACGCGCGGATACGGCGCGAGGTACTCGTACGAAGAACCGTCCTTCTTGCCCTGACCCGCAAGCGGCGCCACGACGAGAATCTTCTCACGGCCTTCGTCCTTGATCTCCATGATCATGCCGTCAGATTTCGAGATGACAGCCGGATTTTTCGGAGAACGTTTCTCGAACACTTCTTCAACGCGCGGAAGACCGCTCGTAATGTCGCCCCCAACGCTCGCCACACCGCCGGCGTGGAAGGTACGCATGGTGAGCTGGGTGCCCGGCTCGCCGATAGCTTGTGCGGCGATGGTGCCGACCGCTTCGCCGAGATCGACGAGATCCTGGGTCGTGAGATCCATACCGTAGCAGACCTGACACACGCCGTAGCGCGTTTCGCACGACATCGGCGAACGCGACACGACCGTAGCGATCGGAGAAGCATTCAACGCCTCGGCATCTCCAGCGGAGAGATAGTGACCCTTCTTGAAGAGTACCGTGCCGTCGTGATCCTTCGCGTCTTCCGCAAGTACGCGACCGCGAAGCGCTTCCGCGTAATTCGTCTGAATGCCCGAGGCGCTCACACGATTAATCTTCACACCGCGGCGCGTACCGCAATCCTTTTCGGTCACGATGGAGTCCTGCGCAACGTCGAAGAGACGGCGCGTGAGGTACCCGGCTTTCGCGGTACCGAGCGCAGTGTCGGTCAAACCCTTACGCGCACCGTGCGTCGACATGAAGTACTCGATCGGATTCAAACCTTCGATCATCGAGGAGATGATCGGCACTTCGATCGTCACACCGGCAGTGTTCTGGATGAGACCTTTCATACCAACCATCTGCGTCAGGTTACCGAGCGTACCGCGGGCACCGGAGCGCACCATGTCGGCGACGGAACCCATCGGATTGAGTTCGAGCGCGATCTGCTCTTCGATCGCCTGCTTCGTACCCTGCCAGATTTCGATTGCCATGCGACGCTTTTCTTCTGCAGCGAGGAGGCCGTTTCGATAATCGTCTTCGATCTTGGCGACCTTGGCAGCAGCCTCGTCGATGATGCGCGTCTTCTGTACCGGCACGGAGATGTCGTCGATCGCCCACGAGATGCCGGAACGAGTCGCGTAATCGAAACCGAAACGCTTCACTTTGTTCACGATGTTCGGCACCGCGTCGAGTCCGTAGCGCGCGATACAATCGGTCACGATGCGGGCGAGCACTTTCTTCGTGATGGTCTCATTGATAAACGGATAGTCCGCAGGAAGCACGGTGTTGAAGAGGAGGCGTCCGACAGTCGTCTCGAACGGATGTCCGTCGAACTTCATGTACTTCTCCTTCCCTTCGACCGGCAACACATTGATCTTCGCGCGCAGGTCGATAGCTTCATACTCAGACGCGAGAATTGCGGCATTCGGCGAAGCGAAATAGTCGCCTTCGCCCTTTACCTTCTCGACGGCTTTCGTGAGCCAGTACACGCCGAGGATGATGTCGAGCGGCTTTCCGGTAAGCACGATCATTTCGCCAGAACCCGGCTTGAGGATGTTCTTATTGGCGCTCATGATGTTCTTCGCCTCCCACTGCGCTTCCTCTGAAAGCGGCACGTGCACAGCCATCTGGTCTCCGTCGAAGTCCGCATTGAATGCGTTACAGACGAGCGGGTGCAGTTGGATAGCGTCGCCTTCGATAAGACGCGGACGGAAAGCCTGGATACCCTGACGGTGAAGCGTCGGAGCGCGGTTGAGGAGCACGTACTTACCCTTGATCGCCTCTTCGAGGAGTTCCCACACTTCAGCGACGCCGTCTTCGATGAGACGTCCTGCGCCACGGATGTTGAAGGCGAGCTCGCGTTCGAGAAGTCCGGCGATGACGAACGGACGGAAGAGCTCAAGCGCCATATGCTTTGGAAGACCGCATTCATCGAGCTCGAGATCAGGACCGACGACGATCACGGAGCGACCGGAGTAGTCGACGCGCTTGCCGAGCAAGTTCTGACGGAAGTAGCCCTGCTTGCCCTTAAGATAGTCCGCGAGACTCTTCAACGGACGGCGCTGCGCCATCGTCATAGCGCCGGCAGCGGCGCCACTCTTACGAATCGAATTGTCGAGGAGCGCGTCAACGGCCTCCTGGAGGATGCGCTTCTCATTGCGCAGGATGACTTCCGGCGCATGAATGTCGATGAGCTTCTTCAAACGATTGTTGCGGTTGATGACGCGACGATACAGATCGTTAACATCTGACGTCGCATGACGACCACCTTCAAGCGCGACCATCGGGCGAAGCGCTGGCGGGATGACCGGGATGCGCGTGAGGAAGAGCCACTCAGGACGCGTGCCCGAAGCGATGAGCCCGGCGATGAGCGAAAGACGCTTCGCGAGCTTCTCGCGCTCAGCAGCGCCGGCTACCTCGTAGCGCGCAGAAAGAGTCTTCTCGAGATCCTTCAAATTGAGTTTAGAGAAAATGTCGTAGATCGCTTCGGCACCGATACGTGCTTCGAAGAGGCCGCCGTACTTCACTGAGAAGCGATGGTACTCGAGTTCGTCGAGGATCTTGCCGACAACGATGCCGTCGATCTCGGTCTTCGTAATCGTCATCTTCTCCTTGAGCGCATCGCGTTCCTTGTCGCTGTTCAGCGACTTGTATTTCGACTTGTATTCGCTCTCGAGATCGGCGAGGAGACGCTTCTTCTCGTCGTCCATGATCTTGGTGATGATGTAGCCAGCGAAGTAGACGACCTTCTCGATGTCAGTCGCGGAAGAGCCCAAGAGGAGCGCCATGCGGGACGGCACGGAACGGAGGAACCAGATGTGCGCGACCGGTGTGCACAACTCGATGTGGCCCATGCGCTCGCGACGCACGATCGAACGAGTGATCTCAACGCCACATTTGTCGCAGACGATGCCCTTGTAACGGATGCCCTTGTACTTACCGCAGTAGCATTCGTAGTCTTTCTCCGGACCAAAGATCTTCTCATCGAAGAGCCCGTGCTTTTCAGAACGCTGGGTGCGGTAGTTGATGGTCTCCGGCTTGGTTACTTCGCCTGAGGACCATGCGAGGATGCGCTCCGGTGACGCGAGCGCGAGACGGAGTCCATTCCAAGTGTCGCGCGGCGGAAGTGTTTTTCGGGAAGTGAATGCCATAGTAAATGATTAGTAGGTAGTAGTAAGTAGCAATCACTCTGAATCCGAAAGCGGCGGCAAGTTGAGTGGCTCGACGTCGAGCGCAAGGCCGCGGATCTGATTCGTCAGCACCGCGAAGGATGCAGGCGTGCCAGTGTGGCTAATCGCTTCACCCTTCACGATCGCATCGAAGGCTGCCGAGCGGCCCTGAATGTCGTCCGACTTGATCGTGAGCATTTCGCGAAGCGTGTACGCAGCGCCGTACCCGAGGAGCGCCCACACTTCCATTTCGCCGAACCGCTGACCGCCGTTCTGCGCTTTGCCACCGAGCGGCTGCTGCGTGATGAGGCTGTAGGGACCGATCGAACGCATATGGATCTTGTCCTCCACCATGTGATGCAATTTGAGAATATACATATACCCGACGGCGATTGTCTGCGCGAAAGCCGTACCGGTGCGACCGTCATAGAGCTGCATCTTGCCGTCCTTTGAGAAACCGGCAGCGGCGAGCTCGCTCTTGATCTCGGCCGGCGTCGCGCCAGAGAACGGCGGCACGACTGCCTGATAGCCGAGCGTGTGCGCCGCGAGTCCGAGATGCAATTCGAGAATCTGCCCGAGGTTCATACGACTCGGCACGCCGAGCGGCGTGAGGATGAGGTCAATCGGATTGCCGTCCTTGTCATACGGCATATCGGCGACCGGCAATACGCGGCTGATGACACCCTTGTTTCCGTGACGACCCGAGAGTTTGTCGCCGACCGAGACGTTACGCACCTGCGCGACCGTAACGACAATCTTCTTGAAGATGCCGCTCTCGAGCTGGTCGCCCTTCTCGCGGGAGAAGACGCGCACGCCGATCACGCGACCCTTCTTGCCGCCTTCCATGCGGAGCGACGTGTCCTTCACGTCCTTCGCCTTGTCGCCGAAGATGCTGCGCAAGAGGCGCTCTTCCGGCGTCAGCTGCGTCTCGCCTTTCGGCGTCACTTTGCCGACGAGGATGTCGCCCGGACGCACTTCTGCGCCAATACGGATGACGCCCTCTTCATCGAGATTCTTGAGACGCATCTCGCCGACGTTCGGGATGTCGTGCGTGGTCGTCTCGGGACCGAGCTTCGTGTCGCGCACGACACAATCGAAATCTTCGATGTGTACGGTCGTGAACTTCGCTTCCTGCACGAGACGCTCCGAGATGATGATGGCGTCTTCGTAGTTGGCGCCGTTCCAGCTCATGAAGGCGACGCGTACGTTCTGTCCGAGCGCGAGCTGACCCTGGTCGGTCGAGGAATTGTCCGCGAGCACATCGCCCTTCTTCACTTTCTCGCCGAGCACGACCGACGGGCGCTGCATGAAGGCAGAGTTCTGGTTGGTCTGGGTCAAGCCCTGGAGACGGTAGTCTTTCGATCCGCCCGAGCTCTTCACGGTAATCTTGCGAGCATCGACGTGCGTGACTTCTCCAGCTTCAGCGGCGAGCACGAGGCGGCCAGTGCTCTTCGCAGCGTGCGTCTCGATACCAGTCGCGACGAGCGGCGCCTCAGGGATGAGGACCGGGGTCGCCTGCTTCTGCATGTTCGAACCCATCAAGGCGCGGTTCGCGTCGTCGTGGTCGACGAACGGGATCATCGAGGTCGCGATGGAGAACATCTGGAAGGTCGAGGCATCCATGAGCGTGATATCTTCGCGCGGAACGAGGATCGGTTCGCCTTTGTGGCGCGCTTCGACGACCTCAGTCGCGATGTTGTCGTCCGCATCAAGCTTGGTTGCGCCGTGCGCGACAATCTCATCCTCTTCCTCGAGCGCATTCATATACACGACATCGCGCGTTACCTTTCCTTTCTTCACGCGAACGTACGGCGTCTCGATGACACCGAAATCGTTCGTCTGCGCATGGGTCGCCATGTGCAAAATAAGACCGATGTTCTGACCTTCTGGTGTATGGATTGGGCACAGGCGTCCGTAGTGGGACGGGTGCACGTCGCGCACTTCGAAGCCGGCGCGTTCGCGTGTAAGGCCGCCGGGACCGAGTGCGGAAAGCGTGCGCATGTTTTCGAGCTCAGCGAGAATGTTCTGCTGATCCATGAACTGCGAGAGCTGGTTGGCCGTGAAGAATTCGTGCACCGACGCGTGGAACGGGCGCGGATTGACGAGCGCCATCGGGAGCGTCGTTTCGGTTGGCGTGGTGCTCATGCGATCCTGGATATTGCGCTTCATGCGGCTCATGCCGACGCGCATACGCGCCTGGAGGAGTTCGCCGACGAAACGCACGCGACGGAAGCCGAGATGGTCGATGTCGTCAGAGTGTGCGGCCGGATCGGCGTTCAGCTTCGTGATCTCCGTAATGATGCGGACGAAGTCTGCGAGCGTAAGTGTACGCTTCTCGAGCAGCTTTTCCGTGACGGGGAGGCCGAACCGCGCATTGAGGCGGTGACGACCCACTTTCCCGAGGTCGTAGCGCTCCACCCCGAAGAGCGACTGGACGAAGTTCTTGGCATTTTCAGGCGTGGCGAGGTCGCCATCGCGCATGCGGCGGTGGATCTCGATGTACGCCTCTTCGATAGACTTCGCTTCATCGTGCGCGAGGGTAGCCTGAATAGCCGCTTTTGCAAGCGGATCTTTCTCGAAATGCTTCAAGACTGCGTCGCCGACGCCACCGCCGAAGACCGCGAGAAGCTCGGTGATCGGGAACTTGCGCTTGCGGTCGATCTTCACGAAGACTGCACCGTCCGCCTCTGAATCGAATTCGATCCATACGCCGCGGAGCGGGATAATCTTCGCACCGAAGTACGCTTTGCCGCGAATGAGTTCAGAGACGAAAAAGGCACCGAAAGAACGGGCAAGCTGCGGCACGATGGCGCGCTCGCCACCGGCGATACGTGCGCATATTCTCGCGTGCAAAATCTTCATCGTACTTCGGTTCGCCGATCTCGAAGCTTTCGAATTCGAGTTCGAACTTCTTTCCCGAGTAATCGGTGATCGGTGAGAATTCCTTAAAAAGCTCTTTCAGACCGTCCTTGAGGAGCCAGTCAAACGAGCTGCGCTGGTGGCCGACCAGGTCCGGGAACGCGACGCGTGGTGCTCGATACGCCCCGAACGTCTTCTGAACGATTTTCTTTTGCATGAGTCGTGGCGTGAGGATTAATAAGTTTTGCTCCCTGCGCTTGCCTCGGACGAATCAAGTCAGAACTTGTTCGTCACTCGGCTCGCTTGGTAGTAAGTTTTGCTTTGCCTCCTATATAAATGCGAACGCACGGAAATAAATCCGCTTGCGCTTTTGCGTTTCTTTGTCGCCCATATGAATCGCCCCTGCCCCGCACTCCATTACTCAGTCGTATCTTGTGCCCCTAATGTATCAGTTCGCCAAAAATCGCGCAACCCCTCTGGGGATAAATGAAAGCCCCGTAGTCGTCTTCGACGACTACGGGGCTGAATCAACCCCTTTTCATTTCTTACCAAGGAACTTTCTAAAACCGGGAAAGTCCTTGTAGTATTGATTTGGCCTTAAGAGAAGTTTTGGGTCTTCTTTAAACTTACGCCAGTATTCCCTTCTGGTCCTGATGCCCATAGAAATTACGGCCTTTGAGGCGTCCTGCCATGTGTGGTACCTTTCCTTCCCAAGGAACTTAGTCCAACCAGGAAAGTCCTGGTAGCAGGTAACTGGGCTTGAGGGAAGCTTTGGGTCTTCTTTATACCTATCAACGTATTCACGCTGGCAGGTAATATCGAGAGAAATCGCAGCCTGAGAAGCAAGATTCCATTTTGGATACGGAATTCTTAATTCCCTGCCACAAAACTTAACCCAACCAGGAAAGTCTTTGTAGTACTTATCCAAACCTGATTGGAGTTTTGGATCTTTTTTGTACTTCATTTTGTATTCTGTCGAATTCGTGATGCCGAGAGAAATCGCAGACTGAGAAGCTTCTTGCCACGTTGGATAAAACTCCCGTTCGCAGTGTTTGAGCACCTTCATCAAGTCCACCACCTTGTCAGAGAAGGTGAACTCGAATCCTTTGCCGGACACCTCGAAACTTTCTCTCGTGTAGCCTTCACGCTCCATATCTTTTCTCGGGGTATATTTTTCGTGAAGGTCGGAGATCTTGTTCATCATCTCAAGCACAAGCTGAATGCGCTCAAGATTTCCAACAAAGTCGAGTACGACGAGCTTGTCCTTTCCAGGACGAAGCCCGCGTCCCAACTGTTGCCGGAAGATGGTGAGAGCTCCCGTAACGCGACAGAACGCGACCAAGCCGACCGACGGTACATTCACTCCCTCGTTGAAGGCATTGACTGCGCACGCGCGACGGATAATCCCGTTCTTGAGGTTCTCAAGAACTTCCCTGTTTTTCTTCCAGGTGTCCTGTTGCCCATTGCCTTTGTTCGAGTGGAAGGTTGCCGCAAGTGTAAGCGACTTCGCCATCCGCTCGGCATGAGCAATAGAGGCACAGAACACTACGGCCTTTTCGTTGTAGCCACTGATGATTCTTGCCACTTCCTCATCGCGCTTCTTGATGAAGATGCGCCGATTGACTTCCGCCATGGTGAAGCGCTTCTTTGCTTCGCGGATTTCAGCCGCGATTTTCTGAAGCACTTCGTCATCGAGACTTTCGTCAGTGATGACATGATACTCGATGCGAGGCAACCACCCGCGAGCAATGGCTTCTTCAAGAGTGATGTCAATCACCTCTCGTCCAAAGATTCCGCGAATGTCCGCTTCATCCTCACGATCGGGAGTTGCGGTTATACCTAGCTTGGGGCCGGTGAAGTATTTCAACACCGGCTTATAGGTACCAGCCTCAGAATGATGCGCTTCATCGACAATGACAAGATTAAAGTGATTGCGTCTCCATTCTTCCAAATGCACGCTCATCGTCTGCCACGTGGCAAATACAATGTTGGCATGCAAGGCACCCTTCTTTGAGAGGCCGTTATAGATTGCCAGACTGGTCTTTTCAGAAAAGACCAGTCTGAATTCGTTAATGGCATGCTCGAGAATGAAGTTGTTGTGAACAAGAAAGAGAATCCGTTTGGCACGAAATTCTCTCGCCACGAAAGCCGCAGTCAAGGTTTTGCCTAGACCAGTTGCAAGGACTACAAGAGCACGCTGCGAGCGACCTCGTAGTCCTTTAAGCGCGGCTTTAATTGCCGTGCTTTGATACGCGCGAGGTATGACTTGCATGATTGCCCTCCTTATTGGCTATTTACTGTGATTATAGTTTGGTTGATTCAAAGAACAATTCAAGTAAAAGCATATAATAAATATTGAAATAAGTCAATATTGTGTGTACTAAGTCAACGCGTTGTTGACACTTTTGATGAATAACTCGACTCGTGCAAGCGGGGTGCTTTCAATGCTCTGATGGACACGGATTTGGTTGTACCAATCCACATACGCATACAGATAGCGTCTGCGGTGAGCTCTCGAGATGTGATTCCCGCGAGACTTGCTGTGCCACTCGGTCATCAGGGTCTTGATGAACCGCTCAGCCTTTCCGTTGGTCCAGGGATGCTTCACCTTGGTGAATGCCTGGCTCATGCCCTCACGCTTGCAGAG
>JAPLWH010000031.1 GCA_026396715.1 Candidatus Kaiserbacteria bacterium | reverse complement strand
GCGGCGCGACGAATTCACTCGTATTCTCGCGGCAAGTTCGCGGCATATCATCCTCTGGTCGGTCGTGGCGCTCGGGCTCATCGTCGTCTTGCGCGCGCATATCGTACGCGTCGTCCTCGGTACCGGCGCATTCGACTGGGATGCGACGCGCCTGACGGCAGCACTGCTCGCCCTCCTTGTCGCCGGTCTGGTCGCACAAGGGCTCGCGCTCCTCTTTTCGCGCGCGCTCTATGCCGTGCGACAGTCCTGGTGGCCGCTTTTCTATCAGTTTGCGGGCGGCGTATGCACCGTGTTTCTAGCATTCGTATTTCTCGCGATGCCGGTAACGGGATTGTCAACTTCTCTCGCGGCGCTGCTGCGCGTCGCGGATGTTCCCGGAGTATCGATCCTTCTCTTGGCGCTCTCTNNNNCTGCGACGCTCGGTCAGATATTTCTCGCAGGAATTTCTCTTGCCGCTTTGCGCCGCGCGGCGCCAGGTCTCGCTCGCATGCTCGCGCGCCCGCTCATGGATGGCGTCGTCGCGGCACTTTTCGGTGGCGCGGCAGCTTACGCCACGCTCGTCCTCGAGGGCGGCATCGCGCCGCTGACCACGCTTCTGGCCGTCTTCACAGAGGGATTCATTGCTGGTACTGTGGGTCTTATCGCTGCAGCGTTCGCGCTCTATCTCGTTGAGAATGAGGAGTTTCTTATTGTTGCCAGCGCGCTCGGTAAACTCGTCCGCATACCGGGCGCCCGTCGTGCCGCTCTCCCTCCTTCCGCTGACGAACCGATACAACCGTGAACCCCGTTAGAGAGTTCATCGTAGCTACAGTAAGAGTCGCCTACCATTGATATATTTATGAATGCCAACAACGAATCGAAAAATCTCTCTAACGGGGTGAACCCTCAACAGATACGCAATTTTTCTATCATCGCCCATGTTGATCATGGGAAGAGTACTCTTGCCGATCGCTTGCTTGAGCGCACCGGAACGATTCCTGCGCGCATGATGCGTGACCAAGTGCTCGACAGGATGGATTTGGAGCGGGAGAGGGGGATTACCATAAAGATGCAGCCGGTTAGAATGCACTACGCGCGACAGGGGACGAACTACATCCTGAACCTAATCGACACGCCCGGACATATCGATTTTTCGTACGAAGTCTCGCGCGCGCTTCACGCGGTCGAGGGCGTACTTTTGCTTGTTGACTCGACGCAGGGTGTGCAGGCACAGACGCTTACGACGCTCGCGATGGCGCAGGCTCAAGGGTGCGTCATCATTCCGGTTGTCTCGAAAATCGACTCTCCTGCCGCGCGCGTCGCCGAAGTGAAAGAAGAGCTCGCGAAGCTGGTGCACGTATCGGTCGATCAGGTGCTTGCGGTGTCGGGGAAGACGGGCGCAGGCGTCGACGAGCTTCTCGAAGCGATCGTCGAGCGCGTCCCGCCGCCGCGCGCTTCCGTGTCGCCCGCTGGAGGCGAGCCGCGCGGCATCATATTCGATTTTTCGTACTCAAAGCATCGCGGCGTTGCGGTGTATCTGCGCGTGTTCGACGGAACGTTCAAAAAGGGTCAGCCGCTTACGTTCCATGCCGCTGGGAAAGATTTTATCTCGCTTGAGACCGGTATCTTCATGCCGGACGAGACGCCATCTGAGACGCTTTCTGCGGGCGAAATCGGCTATATAGTGACGGGTATCAAAGAGCCGGGTGTCGTTGCCGTTGGCGACACTATCGGCGCGGTGCATGGCGCTCTGCCCGAGCTTGGGGGCTACGCGCGTCCGCGTCCAGTCGTCTGGGCCTCGATCTATCCCGAGAATCAGGACGACCTGCCGCTTTTGCGCAAGTCGCTTGAACGCCTGCGCCTTTCCGATTCCTCGCTTTCGTTTGAAGAGGAATCGTCGGGCGTGCTCGGTCGAGGGTTCCGCTGCGGCTTCCTGGGCCTTCTTCATTTGGAGATCGTTACTGAGCGTCTGAAGCGCGAATTCGGCCTCGCGCTCGTCGTTACCATTCCGACTATCTCCTACGTCATCACGCGGCACAATGGCGCACGCGAGACTATCTACACGCCCGCGAAATTCCCTGAGCACGGCGATATTTTAAAGATTGAAGAGCCGTGGGCGAAGGTCATCATCATTACCCCGCCAGATTCCGTAAGCATGCTCATCCAGCTGCTCTATGAGCACGAAGCGCAGACGCTTGGTACCGAGACGTATCAGGACGGCCGCATCGGTATGACTATCGAGATGCCGCTCCGCGAGCTCATGCGCGGCTTCTTCGACAAGCTGAAGAACGTTTCCTCGGGCTATGCATCGCTGTCATACGAGATTCTTCCCGAACGAGAGGCGGATGTCGTACGGCTCGACGTGCTTGTCGCCGAGGAGCCGGTGGCTGCTTTCGCGCGCGTCGTCGCATCGAGACGGGTCGAGGAGGAGGCGGACAAGATGGTGGAGAAACTCTTCACGATCCTGCCGAAACAGCTTTTCAATACGAAGATTCAAGCACGCGTGCAGGGGCGCATCATCGCTTCCAGGACTCTTTCCGCGATGCGTAAAGACGTGACCGGCTACCTCTACGGCGGCGACGTCTCGCGCAAGAACAAGCTGCTCGACAAGCAGAAGCGCGGCAAGAAGAAGATGCTCGAGCGGGGCACCGGCAAGGTCACTATCCCCGAGGATGTTTTCATGAAGATGGTGCAATCGTCGGCCGAGTAAAGCGGAGCCTCAAAAATCGCCGCGTCTTCGCCTTCGCGGTATACTGCAGCAATGCGTCCCGTTAGAAATCACGAACACAGAATGACACAAGACGGCGCCCGGTCGAGTTTTAAAAACTTTAATCAAGTAGGGCACGAGGCACATAGTGCGTTCGTGTTCTATTTCTAACGGGATGCGCGCGAAACAGTGGCGACAAGGGATACTCATCGGCGTTTTGCTACTTGTCGCTTTCTGGCTCATGTCGCTCATCTGGGGACTCTCCGGAAAGGCGCATATCGCCGTATCGCAGGCGCACGAGGCAGAGATGCAGTATCAGGAGCTTGAGGAGCGTAAGACGGCGCTCGCAGCGACGCTTGCGGCGCTCGCCACGGAGCGCGGGCAGGACGCAGCTATCCGAACGGCATTCGGGGTTGCGCGCCCTGGAGAAGAGGTTATCGTGGTAGTACCGCCTGCGACCGCGACTCCGACAACAACTCCGTCTTTGTGGCGACGGATTCTGAATTGGTTTTAAGTTGAGTAGTAAAGCGGGTATGGTTTAGTGGTAGAACGCGACCTTCCCAAGGTTGAGTCCCGGGTTCGATTCCCGGTACCCGCACCATTTCGTTTCGCAGTCTCTGTTTTCAAATGAGGTAGAATTATCGGGATGGAAAATATCGGAGTCTGGGGCGACAGCATTACCTACGGCGCGGGCGACGAAGAGTCGCTCGGCTGGGTCGGGCGATTACGCCGCCATATCGAGAAAAATAGTTATATTGAAATATATAATCTCGGCATCAGTGGCGAGACCTCAAGCGATTTGTTACGACGCTTCGCCATTGAGCTTAAAAGCGTGCGGCCGGAAATCATACTGATTGCGATAGGTGCAAATGACGCTATTTTTAAGAAGGGGATTGAGCAGGAAAGGCAAGTATCGCCCGACAGATATAAGGAAAACCTCAGGCAACTTTTTTCGCTTGCAAAGGCAGCCTCAGAGCAAGTGTTTGCGGTTGGACTGACGATTGCCGACGATGCTTGCACACAGCCGATGCCTTGGGGCAAAGAGGAAAAATCCTACAAAATGGCCATCCTGAAAGAATACGACGACGCGCTCCGGGCAGTCGCGCAGGAGGCGGGAGTCGCTTATATAGATATGTGGAATCTGCTTACGATTCAAGATCTGGCTGACGGAATTCATCCAAATGCCGCCGGATATGAAAAAATGTACCGCAAGATATATGAGGCGATCGAAGGTCTTTTAGGCTAGTTGAGTTTGAACAGTCGCGCGTGCTATACTTGCCACATAACTTCATATATATGGATAAAAAAGTAACCATTTACAGCACGCCGACCTGCCACTTCTGCCAGATGACAAAAGATTTCCTTAAGGAAAAGGGTATCGGTTATACCGAGCACGATGTCGCGCGCGACCTCGAAAAGCGTCAGGAAATGATCCAGAAGTCAGGGCAGATGGGCGTACCGGTTGTGTTCGTTGGCGAAGAAATGATCATCGGTTTTGACAAGGAAAGGCTCGTGTCTTCCCTCGGCATTACCGCGTAACTGTTCGACCCTCTTATCTTCGTAGGCTCGATATACGGGCTCGTTCGGCGCAAAAGAATGTTAGATTTCTAACGCTCTTTTGTCCTCACTTCGCCCTCTTAGTTCAATGGATAGAACAGCCCCGTCCTAAGGGGTAGATGCTGGTTCGATTCCGGCAGAGGGCACAACATCCTGACAGGCGTACTCGCGCTGGCATAAATATTGCCACTTCGTATTTTTTAAAGTACCTTCTATATCAGCTCAATGTTCATTCAAAATTGGAGGTGAATGATGAAGATAGGTCTTGATTTCGATGGTGTTATTTCCGATTGCGGAAGACTAAAGTCCGATGGAGCTAGGAAACTCTATGGAGTCGATATTCCTCCCGCAAAGTTCAAGAAAGAGATCGTGGTAGGAGAGGGACATCTTACCGCGGAACAGTATCGCAATCTTCAGAACGTTATCTATGGGACGCGGGAAATCGGCTTCCTCATGGAGCCAGTCGACGGCGTTCTGCATTTCCTTCCTCGACTCGTTGCCGATGGTCATACGGTTCTGATCATAACTTCGCGTGGCGAGCCCGAATTGAAAATTGCCAAAGAATGGTCCATCCGGCAAGGTCTTCGACTCGACTTTGTTGGTGTCGGATATGGCAACAGTAAAGCCGAAGCGGCGATAGGACTCGATCTCTATGTCGATGATGATCTCGATAAGCTTGCAGATCTCATTGATGTCGTGCCGCGCCGGTTTTTATTTTCGTGGGGCTATAACGCCCATGTGGATGTGGGAACTATCGCTAAGCGTGTTGCTTCATGGGAAGAACTTCATCGCACAACTCAGGCATGAAGCGTTGCAAAAACTCCCTGATCGATTAACTTCAATTAAGGGCGACCAAGGCAAAAGCCGAGGTCGCCCTTTCCTATGAGGTGCTAGAATATATGACATATGGATCCTGAACTGAAACGACATCTCGAAGAGATACACGCGCTCGCGAAGGACAATCACCGCATGCTGCGCGCTATCCGGAGGGATCAGTGGTTCAGCTTCTTCTCGCGCATCATCATCTGGGTCGTCGTACTTGTCTTGCCGCTGTACCTCTATCAGCAGTACCTCGGTCCGATTATCGCGAAGTTTTCGGCAGTGTCCGGCGTGCCTATCTCCGGCACGAACGTCTTCGGCCTCCCGACTACCGCTGACATCCAAAAGCTTCTTAATTCGTTTCAAAGAAAATAGTTTTCCACAGTGCATATCTTGTCTAACCGAACAGGCGAGCGTATCTTTTATATATGAACCCTCGACGAGAGCATGCTCTGCGGCTACGGATTGAAGGCAAGAGCTATAACGAAATCCAAAAAGAAATAAAAGTCTCTAAATCAACGCTTTCGTCGTGGCTGCATGATGTAGTGCTTTCAGATAAGGCACGAGCTCGACTTGACGGACGAATGCGCGAAGAGGGTGCGAAGATGCTCATCAAGATGAATAAGCTACAGACAAAAACTGCTGAAGAACGTGCTTCAGTTGCTTCTGAGGAAGGAAAAAATAAAATTCATACTCTCGTACAAAATGATCTGCTTGTCATTGGAGCAGTCCTCTATTGGGCAGAAGGATATAAACGTCTGCAGGTTCGAGGTGGAAGGGAACGTATGGGGCACAAAATAAGTTTCGTTAATTCTGATGCTGAAATGATTGCCGTCTTTATCCGTTTTTTGCTCGAAACTCTTAAAGTGCCATCAGAAAAAATTCGTCTCACTATGCGTCTCTACGCACATATCAATGAAAGGGACGCTCGGGCATATTGGATGCGCGCAACGGGATTATCGTCTGAACATTTTTATAAAACCACGTATCTGGTAAGCGGAGCAAGCAAAGGTGTGCGGCCCTATAACCGCCTACCTTGGGGAACCTTGCAAGTAGAGGTATGTAATACGTCTCAATTCCACCATCTTTTAGGGATGATTAGCGGCGTGAAAGAAGCACTTCTTCGTGTTAATATGCCGGCATTGCCTAGGTAGCTCAGCTAGTAGAGCATTCCCCTGAAGAGGGAAGGGTCATCAGTGCAAATCTGATCCTAGGCACCAGTATGTTGCAGAAGGTTTTTTCCCTCGTGCGCACCCA
The DNA here is from genome assembly GCA_026396715.1 of Candidatus Kaiserbacteria bacterium. Taxonomy (GTDB): domain Bacteria; phylum Patescibacteriota; class Minisyncoccia; order Phycocordibacterales; family Phycocordibacteraceae; genus C7867-001. The sequence continues at coordinate 10,248 of JAPLWH010000031.1, read as the reverse complement.
TGAGCGACACCTCTCGGCGCTCGCGATGGTCGCCGGTTTCATTGCCGACGGTTTTTTCTTCGGACGCATCGATCTCTGGGAGACTCAGGCCGTATTCGCAGCCTATGCGGCCGTCTGTTTCGTCGCGATCCCGCTCTTGCACTGGTTTGAAATACGAGCTTCCCGCAGCGGGATTTCCGAAGGGCGGCAGCGGTCCGCCTCGCGCTGGCGCTTACTCCTCCCGCTCGTGATACAGTTCGCGCTCGGCGGATTCTGGAGCGGCTTTGTCATCTTCTACGGACGCTCAGCGAACTTCGGCGCGTCGTGGCCGTTCCTTCTTTTCTTGGCACTCGTACTGCTCGGCAATGAGTATTTCCGTCAGTACCACTCGCGACTCGTGTTCACGAGCGTGCTTTTCTTTTTTGCGCTCTATTCCTACGCGATTTTTACCGTACCAATCGTAACCAGTTCGTTGGGGACGCTCACTTTCCTCATAAGTGGAGCACTCGCAATTGGTGTCTTCGCGCTGTTTACCATGCTGCTGCGCTGGCTTGCCCGCGAGCGTTTCTTGAATGATGTCTGGCGCATACGCGCGGGAGCGCTGACAGTGCTTGTCATCATGAACGTTTTTTATTTTACGAATGTATTGCCGCCGCTGCCGCTTTCGGCTGAGGTGTCTGGCGTCTATCATGGCATCGTGCGCGTCGCGGATGCCTATCTTGCACAGAACGAGGTGGGGCAGTCGTGGCAGGTGCGGTATCTGGGCTTCCCGCCGACGCTGCACGTTGTTCCGGGCGAATCGCTCTCGGCTTATAGTTCCGTCTTCGCGCCGACGAAGCTCGCGACGACGATTGTTCACCGCTGGCAGCGGTATGATCCGGTTCAGAAAGCGTGGTTGATGAAATCGGTCATTACCTACTCGATCGCTGGCGGCCGCGATGGAGGGTATCGCGGGTACTCCACGGTGCCGATACTCGAGATGGGGGAGTGGCGCGTCAGCATAGAAACGAGCGAGGGACGCCTCCTCACTCGTCTGCCGTTTACGGTCGTACCGACAACGCTTCCGTCGCTGCAAGAGACGGCCATTCTCAAATAATCCGGCAGTTAGTAAAACAGTCCATCTCATTCAGCAGAATGACCTATTGGGTCGTCATCCCCGCCGCAAGTGGACGGGGGCCTTCTGGCCCGAGACCAGTAAAAATGCGACTAGCCTGCTTTTACGCGTAGTTTCGTCTGGCGTGCTTTGTCGAGTTTCGGAAGGATGATGGTAAGTAAGCCGTCTTTGGCGCTTGCGGAGGAGGCTTCGACATCGACTTCTTGCGGCAGAAGGATTGCGCGGGTAAATGAACCCCAGAAGAGTTCGCGAGTAAAGTAGTCGGGGCCGGAGACCTGCTCGCGCTCTGCTCGTGAGCCGCTGATTTCTACCATATCGCGACGTATGGAAATGTTGAGCTCGTCGGGACGAACGCCTGCGACGAAAGCGCGGATGATGATGTCGCTCGCCGTCTGGTGCACGTCGATAGGAAGCTGTCCTTCGCTTGAAGGCAGTTCATCATCGAGCGGTTCCGGGTGGGCTGCGGCATGAGCATGTCCTTTGTGTACGGACTTCGTCACAACTGGCAACTCTTCATCGAAAGAATCGAAAGGGTCGGTTGTCGCTGAGCTGCCGGAAAGGCGTTCAAAGAATGATCGTTTGGTAGTCATGGTAAGCAGGTATTAGTAGGAAGGTTACGGTACTGGAAATATTTGAGAACCTCGAAAGTTGCGAAGAAAACGACAGCGGCCGTCCAAACAAGGAAGAACGCAGTGAAGGTGGTCGATGTACCTGCACTTATAATAAGCGTGTTGAAGGCAGTGTGCAATGCGATGGCGAGGATAAGTCCGCAAGCTGCGGCGGTCACGCGCGCTGGTTTTCCTAAATCTTTCGAGAAAGCGAATGCGAAACCGATCGTCGCCGAGGCGATTATGTGCAACAGGGTCGAACCGAGAAAACGTATATCACCAGTAAAGAAACTTGTTGCGATATGGCCGTTAGAAAGTGGCGTAAGAAGAAAGAGCATGTTTTCCGCCGCCGCAAAGCCGAGCGCGACAGTAATCATGTAGATCACGTAGTCGGGCGCTTCATCGACCGCGTGTCGCCAGAGGATGAAAGTCGCGGCCATAATGTATTTGAGCATTTCCTCGATGAGTGCCCATGCGGTCAGGACCGGTACGGTATCGAATAGGTTTGCTTTCGCGTATTGCTCGAGCGGAAGCGCGAGCGGGACTGCTGCCATGCCGGCGATGAATGCGAGTGCGACGATCGTGCGCGGCTCGGGACAGCGCGCATCCTCTTTCAGGAGGAAATAAAGCCAAATGAAAGACGGTAGGAGTCCTCCGAGAAATGCGTAGCCGAGTGCAGTAAGAGTCACACGCGTATTCTACCGCACTTAGGTAGGCCAGGTTGCGACCATAAGGAATTCCGTTTCTTTAGACGGCATCGACTGGTAGATCTCTTCGGTGATGAAGGGCATGAATGGGTGAAGGAGTCGTAGGACGCGGTCGAGCAGAGTGAGGAGTACTCGCGCGCGCGAAGCGCGCGCGGCTGCATCAGTGCCGGCAAGGAGCGGTTTCGATTCTTCAAGAATCTTGTCCGCGAGCTCGTGCCACGCATAGTGGTAGATTTTTTCTGCCGCCATGTAGACGCGGAATTCCTCGATGTCGGTCGTCATCTCTTTTGTCAGGGCCTCAAGCGTGGCGAGAAGTTCTGTGTCGGATGCAGACAGGGGCGCCTGCAGGTCGGCCTGCTGCGCGTTCTCTAGTATGAAGCGCGCGATGTTCCAAAGCTTGTTTGCAAACCGGCTGTAGCCTTTTATCTTTTCCTCGCTGATGCGCATGTCGGTTCCGGGTGTATTTCCGACGATGAGCGCCATCCGTGCGGCGTCCGCGCCAAACTTCGCCGCGACGTCGAGCGGATCAAGATTGTTCCCGAGCGATTTGCTCATCTTGCGTCCCTGCGCATCGCGCACGAGGCCGTGCAGATAGACGGTCTTGAAGGGGATTGTGCCGAGCGTAAATTCGGTCATGAGCACCATGCGCGCAATCCAGAAAAAGAGGATGTCATAGCCGGTTTCCAAAAGGTCGGTCGGATGGTAGTTGTTGAGGTCGTCCGTTTGTTCAGGCCAGCCAAGCGTAGAAAAAGTCCAGAGCCCGGAAGAGAACCAAGTATCGAGCGTGTCCTCGTCCTGCACCCATCCGTCGTCGGTAGGAGCTTCGCCGACGACGATCTCCTCGCCTTTATACCAGACGGGAATCCGGTGGCCGTACCAAATCTGCCGGCTGATGCACCAGTCGCGTAAGTTTTCTATCCAGTGGAAATACGTTTTTTCGAAATGTTCCGGGACTATTTTGATGGCCCCTGAGCGCACGGGCTCGAGCATGAGTTCTTTCAGGGTCTTCCCACGACCGGGAACCTCTTTGTTTACTTCGATGAACCACTGCAGTTTCGGCAGCGGCTCGACGATGCCGCCGGTGCGCTCGGCGGTCGCGACATTCTGTTTCGTCTCTTCCTCTTTCTCGAGCAATCCTTCGCTTGTGAGCCATTCGACGACCAGGTCGCGGGCTTCGGTCGTCTTCTTGCCTTTGAGGCGTCCGGCGACGGTCATCTTTGCGTATTCATTGATGACGATGACTTCATGTGAGAGTTCGTGCCGATCAGCGATGTCCCAGTCGATCTTGCTGTGCGCGGGTGTGAGTCCGACTGCGCCAGTGCCGAACGTCGGATCGACTTCCTTGTCGGCGACCACTTTAATATGGATGGGCACATCGCAGAAGACCGCATCATATTCTTTGCCGACAAATGCGGCATAGCGAGCATCGTCCGGATGCACGGCGACGCCCACGTCGCCTACTTTGGTCTCAGGGCGCGTGGTTGCGACAGGAATGGGGAAGTCTTTGCTGTAACGGAAGGTGTAGAGCTTTGCGACGCGCTCCTCGTAGATGATCTCATCGTCGGAAATAGTGGTCTGACCTTTCGGGTCCCAGTTGACGATGCGCAAGCCGCGATAGATGAGTCCGGCATCGTACATCTGCTTAAAGACGGTACGAACGGCGTGACTTCTTGCGGGGTCGAGGGTGAATGCTTCACGCGACCAGTCGAGTGAAGCGCCCATCGTCTTCAACTGATTCACGATAGTGTCGTGACTCTCGGCGGCGAAGGTTCCGATGCGTTTCAACATTTCGTCGCGCCCAAGGTCGTGACGGCTTTTCCCTTCTTCTTTTTTGATCTGCTTTTCGATGACTGACTGTGTCGCGATAGCGGCATGGTCAGTACCGGGCACCCAGAGCGTACGAAAGCCGCGCATGCGCTTATAGCGTATGAAAATATCTTCGACGGCGAGCATGAGCGCGTGGCCCATGTGGAGTCTTCCCGTGACGTTTGGTGGCGGCAGCACGATGGAGTAGGTCGGCGCGTCCGCTTTTGTGACTCCTTGCTTCACACACTCATCGGGATTGAATAGGCCGCTTTTTTCCCAGGTAGCGTAGATACGCGACTCGGTCGCGGTCGCGTCGTACGGCTTCAGGAATTTCTCAGGCATTGCTTAAAAATATAGCAAATATGCGGCTTTGTGCTACTGGTTTCGGCCAGAATGCTCAGTCTATTAATGCCACCCCCGCTTGTGGCGTGAATGGCGAGACGGACTGTTTTACCGAGCGAGCGGAAGATTCCCGTTTGCAAGAATGTTGGTTGCGAACTCTTTACGGAGTGCGCGATAGAAGCCAGCGATTGCGATCATGATGGCATTGTCGGTGGTAAGCGCCGCCGAGGGGATACAGAGCGTTACATCTGAGTATTCGCGCCGCATGTTTTCGGTAAAGACGCGGCGGATGTGCGCATTTGCCGAGACGCCGCCGCCAATGACGAGTGTTTGTGCGCCGGTCTCCTCAAGTGCACGAGCTGTTTTTTTCCAGAGCACGTCAGCGACCGCATTCTCGAACTCGTGTGCGATATGCCGTTTTTCATGTTCAGTAATCTCCGGATTTTTCTTCAAAAGGTAGAGCGCTGCTGTTTTGAGTCCGGCAAATGAGAAATCGCATGTGTTGTCATGCAGCATCGGCCTCGGGAGCGTGAACTTGGAAGTTGAACTTCCAAGTTCACCGGAGGTTCTGACGGATTCGGCGAGGCGGGAGATTTCGGGTCCGCCCGGGTAGGGAAGAGCGAGCATGCGCGCGACTTTGTCGAAAGCTTCGCCGACCGCATCGTCGCGCGTTTGTCCGACAAGTGCATATTGAAGCCATTCTTTCATGGTTACGAGCTCCGTGTGCCCGCCAGAAATGAGAAGTGCCAATACTGGCAGTCGTACGTCTTTGATAGTGAGGGTTCCGTTTTCGCTTTGAGCGAGTGCGGAGAGGGTATGGCCTTCCATGTGATTGACTGCGACGAGCGGCTTCTGCCAGAGGAGCGCGAGCGCCTGGGCGAAATTGATGCCCACCCACAGCGCGGGTTCGAGACCGGGTCCTGCCGTAACGGCAATCGCGTCGATTGCGGGCGGTTCGCACTCAGAAACGAATTCAAAAAAGAGTTCGGTGAGGCCCGGCTCCCGCGCCAAAATTTCAGAAATTTTGGCGCGGGTCTCTTCAGGAATTACCTGCACATCTTCGTGCAGCAGCTCAGCCTCTTCAAGCGCCGCTTCGAGTATTGGTACGAGATTCTTCGCATGCTCACGTTTCGCGAGTGCAGGGAAGACGCCGCCATATTCTTTATGAATCTCGATTTGCGAAAGGAGCGTATTGCCGCGTACGGTGAAGGTCGCGTTGTGTTCGTCGCCAGTGCAGTCGAGTATCGCTATCGCGGTTTCGTCGCATGACGTTTCGATGCTGAGGATGCGAATGCCGCCCTCAGGGAGGATCGAGGCAGTGTTGTCAGTTTGAGGCATCACACTCATAAAGAGTTAGGATGCGCTCGGCGCTTGCTTCTCTTCCTTTAGGACTGTCCACGGGAGTGGGTCGCCCCACTTGAGACGGAAGGCGGATGCTTGTGGGTGTCCATTTCCACCGTATTTGCGCGCGATAGCTGAAACGTCGATGCTTGAGTCGCTTCGGAGCGATACGTTCATCACATCGCCGTGGAAATTCACGATGATACCGAACGGCGGCTTAATCGTCGCGAGCCGATTCCCGACATCTGAAGCGAACATGTCGGCGGCAGTCGCGAGGTAACACTCGAAACCTTCAAAAGAGACGAGGGTCGCTTTGTTTGAAATCTGTTCGACGAGTATCGCGAAATGCTCCGCGTATATCTTTCCCCGGGAAATCAACGCCTCGTGCTCCGAGTCATTCTCAAGGCGCGCCGACAGTGCGTCCCAGGTATCGAAGTTGAAGGGTTGTGCGTACAGGTACGCGATTGCGGCGCGCGAGTCCGGAATTTTAAACGTGTACAGATCGCCGTCCTCAACGTATTTCAAGAGCATTGGCACCGGCGTGTCGGGATGAAAATAAGCCCAGGCGATAGTCGCTCCGGAACGCTTCGAATCGAAGACGTATTCCGGCATACTTTCGACGACGTCTCGGTTGCCGAGGTGGTGGTCGAGTACGGTCACAGACACTGCTTCTTTGACGAGTGTATCCATAATCTCTTTTGGATAGCAGAAGTCGACGAAGTACAGTTTCTTTTCCGCAAGGTTTTCCGGAGCCGGACGTCCGTGTTTGACGGGCACATAGTCGGCCGTGTCGCCGAACTTTTTCCATGCGGCATAGGCGGCGCCGAAGCCGTCGGGGCAGCCGCCGTGGTACAGAATTACCGTATTCCTATGGTGGGTGTGCATTGCACTCTAGTGTACCGCTTAGCGCACAAAACGCACGTAGATACCTGCGGGGATGACGCGCTCCGACGAGGACTCCTGTATGAAAAGTTCTCCCGCTTCGCCGGTCTCGGTCGATGGGAAGACGCTCTCGATCGCCTGAGCGAATGACCGTGGCGCATAGCCGGCGGCGTAGCCGTTTATCAAAAAGAAAGAGCCGGGCTTATCCGCGAGCAATTCTTTGAGTCCGTCGAGCAGCGCGGAAAAATCTTCCTCGATTTTCCAGACCTCGCCTTTTGCGCCGCGACCAAAGGCCGGTGGGTCGAGGATGATGCCGTCATACTGCGCTCCGCGGCGCACTTCGCGCTTTACGAAGGCGAGCGCATCGTCCAGTATCCAGCGGATGAAATCCTCTTTGATAGTCGAAAGTCGCGCATTCTCGTGTGCCCAGTCGAGGGACTGTTTCGAAGCGTCGACATGCGTGACGAAGGCGCCCGCTTGCGCCGCGACTAGAGAAGCGATACCAGTGTAGCCGAAGAGATTAAGCACATTCGGCTTTTCAAGCTTTGAGACTTTTTCTGAAAGCCATTGCCAGTTCGGTGCCTGCTCGGGGAAAATGCCCGTGTGCTTGAAGCCCGTGAGTCGCACGAGAAAACGCGCCGCGTGCCACGACAGCTGCCATGACTCCGGCACCGACTTTTTCATGTTCCATACGCCTTTCTTTTCCTCAAACGCGAATTCGGCATGCGCCGTCTCCCACAGCTCCGGACGCATTTTTTTCCACAGCGCTTGCGTCTCCGGACGCGCGACGACAATGCTGCCGAAGCGCTCGAGCTTCATCGAGTCGCCTGAATCGAGGAGTTCGTAGTCGGTCCAGGAAGTTGAAACAAGGTGCTTGTCGTACTGCATGAGAATATGGTTAGAGCGCTTCAGGGTGCTTCTTTGACCACTCGTAGAAAACGACTGCGGCGGAGACGGCGGCATTCAGTGACTCGGTCCGCGCGTGAATGGGGATTGAAAGCGTCACGTCGCACGCTTCAAGCGTCTTTTCGCGTATGCCGCCGCCTTCATTGCCGACGACAAATGCGGCAGGCGCGTCAAAAGCGTCTGTGCCGAGTTTCATCGAACCGTCCATGGCGAGGCCGTAAATCCAGAAGCCTTTCTCTTTGAGTATTTTCAGGGTGTTGTTCACGTTCCCGATTGAGACGAGTGGGACGCGGAAGGTCATGCCGGCGGAACTCTTGACGACGGAGCCGGTCACGCCTGCTTGATTGTGTTCCGGTATAAGGACGCCCGCGAGGCCGAAGGCAGCGGCCGAGCGGATGATTGCGCCGACATTGTGCGGGTCCTGTACTTCGCCGAGCACGGCGACGGCCGGATTCTTCCCTAGGTCGAGCGTCGCCAGAAAGTCGTCGAGCGACATGAGTAGGGAGGCGGGGTCCATCGTGAAGATGACGCCCTGGTGCGAAGCGTCTTTCCCGACGAGTTCTTTACCTGAGCCGGGCGCGAGAGCCGCGGTCGGAATTTTGTGGGAGATGAGCAGCGTATGCAGCTCGGAGTCGTTCATGCTCGGCGCGAGGAAGACTTTGCGGATGATGTGCGGCGTATTCCGCAGCGCTTCCATGAGCGCGTGTTTGCCGTAGATATAGATCTTCCCTGAGGGAGATGAGTGGCTGCGTTCCGGCATGCGTCGGGTTGCGTGGGGAGTATGTCGTTTTGGTCGCATTACAGAACACTATAGCATGAAATCAAGATGCGGGGGAGCGGCGCTCATCAACAGGCGTGCGTCCGAGAACGGCATACCCTGCTATGATGGGCCTATTGTGGAACCGATACGTGATGGGGCACCAGCACTGATGAGTACTTTGTTCTCATTTTTTATGTGGGCGCTCGCTGTGCTTGCAGCAGTATATGTCGCAATCGGGGTCTGGCTGTATGTTTTTCAGGAAAACTACGTTTATTTTCCGGATACGAATAATTTTCAGCAATGCGTTGCGTTTGCGAAAGCGGAGAAAATCTCTTTTGGTTCCGCGCGCGGATATCTTACGGTGCGCTCGCCGGAGAAGCTGATCGTGTACTACCACGGCGACGGCGGTAGCGCGTGCGACTACGGGCAGATGGATGCGTTTTTCGCGAAGCAGGGCTACTCAACGTTCTTTGTTGAGTACTCGGGGTATGCGGAAACGGGGACGAAGCCGTCCATGAAGGGCATCCTGCAAAACGTCATAGATACGATCGCATTTTTGAAAACGAAAGATTTTACGACCGTTGTCGTCGTCGGTGAGAGTCTCGGTGTAGGGCCGACGGCGTATCATGCGCTACATGGGGAGGTGGCAAATCTCGTGCTCATTACGCCGTACACGACGCTCGCTGACGTCGCTGCGTATCTGTATCCATTCTATTATGGCACGCGCGCACTACTGCGGGATAATTTTATGCCAGATGTCTGGCTCGCATCGTACATAGGCCCGGTCTCACTTTTTGTCGCTGAGCAGGACACGCGAATTCCGCCCGCTCTCGGTCAGAAGCTTTTTGAGGATATACCGTCTCCACTGAAGCATCTCTATGTCGTAAAAGACGCTACGCACGAAGGAATATTTGAAAAAGACGAATTCTATACGCTCTTTGGATTGTTACTGAAATGACTCGTGGTGCGCGGTGAGGAATTCGAATCCCCGGCCTTCTCAACGTCAATGAGACGCTCTAACCAGCTGAGCTAACCGCGCGTGCGAGCACTATACCATGACCTGATTTCCCCCGAAATACAGGGACGGGAAGGAGTCGATGGGGAAAACAAAAGAGGCCACCACTGGCCTCTTTTGTCTGCGCAGTATGGCCCAGGGCAGTGGGGAAATCAAGGAAATAAAAAAGAAGCCCTTTGATGTTATCTCGGGGCTTCTTAGGAACTCCAGGTGGTATGTCGTTTGGTTCGTTGGGTGGGAAGTCATTGAGGAGACTGACGAGTAAGTCATAGTGACTTCGGTCAGTGTTGTTGTGGGAAATGAGCCACTCGTCGTACGCGCGTATGTACCGAAGCAGAAGTTTTCGCCCCTCTGGGGAGAGGCCGATATAGACTCCTTGATTACGATGTTGCCAATCCCAAAACGCCTCACTTGCATCACACATCGCAATAGTGGTTGCAAGTTGTTTTCCACCCTCCTTAATTTGTTGATAGAGCCAAATGATGAACGCTGTTGTCGCGATTCCGAACAAAATGCTAATAAGCATGATTCACCTCCGAGTCCACAGTAGCAGAAAAACGTTGGGTGTCTATGGGTGTTTGGTGACCATGCGGGGAACCGCGAGTACGCCTGTCGAAACTTTCAACGCCGCTTTTGTGTCACGAATTGCTAACCGGATTGCTCCACTTATTCGCAATCCGCTAAGCATTCTCGACCCCCGCTCACGGTTTTTCTCGGAAGAAAAACATCGTTCCGCGATCACAAAGTGCAAAAAACTCTGCAGCAGTGCAGAGTTTTTGCCTTTGTGA
>JAPLWH010000024.1 GCA_026396715.1 Candidatus Kaiserbacteria bacterium | reverse complement strand
GCTAGAGAAGAAAGCGTCATACGCTTCGAAAAGGTTTCGTTCGAATACGGGCATAACAAGCCAATCCTCGATGAGGTGGATTTCGCGCTGCGCCGCGGGATGAAGATGGCGGTCATGGGTCAGAACGGCGCAGGGAAGTCGACGCTCTTTGGGCTCATGACTGGCGAGAACAAGCCCGAGGACGGCGAGATACACGTATCGCACGGCATGAAGGTAGCGACGGCGTCGCAGGTGATACCGCGCGACCGCATGGAGCTCACGGTGCGCGAATTCTTCCAGAAGTGTTTTACGGAGCCGGTCTATGACATCGATCCCCGTATCGACGAGGTGCTTGAGATCGTGAATTTGGAACACCACGAGAAACTGCACGATCGCATCGTGAAGAGCTTTTCCGGCGGCCAGCAGGCGCGGCTCCTCCTCGCTTCGGCGCTCATTCAGAATCCCGATCTGCTTCTCCTTGATGAGCCGACGAACAATCTCGATACGGCAGGTATCGAGCACCTCACGAAGTTTCTTGTCGAGTATCCGAAGACGGTGGTCGTCATCTCGCACGACGCTGATTTCTTAAATGCATTCACGACGGGTGTCCTCTACCTCGATATCTTCACGCGCAAGATCGAGCAGTACCCAGGAAATTATCATGACGTGCAGCGCGACATTTTAATGCGCATCGAGAAAGAGAATCGCAAGAATGCGCAGCTCGAGAAGAAGATTCAAGAGAACAAAGATAAAGCGAACTTCTTCGCGCAGAAGGGAGGGAAGATGCGTCTCGTGGCGAAGAAGATGCGCACCGAAGTCGAAGAGATGGAGGAGGCGAAGGTGGATGTGCGTAAAGAAGATCGGACCATTCGGCCTTTTACGATTCCCGCGCAAGACAATCTCGGCGGCACGGTGCTCACGCTCACGTCCTATACGGTCTTAAAGGGGAGGAAGCCCGTGACAAAGAAAGCGAATCTCGCCCTTCGTAAAAATCAGCACCTTTTGCTCCGCGGGCCGAATGGCATCGGGAAAAGCACGCTCTTGGAGGCGATTGCGCGCGGCGTTGCTGAAGGTTCGACAATCGCCGAGGGCGTGAAAGTCGGCTACTATCGCCAGGATTTTTCCACACTTGATTTCAGTCAGTCTGTGTACGAAGCCCTCGCGCACGCGATGGGCAAACCGGACGAGGAGCGACTGCGCGCGACCGCCGCCGGATTCCTGCTCACGTCGGATGTCATGCAGACGAAGATCGGGAACTTGTCAGAAGGGCAGAAAGGCCTCGTCGCGTTCGCCTCACTCGTGCTCGAGCGACCGGGGCTCCTCATCCTCGACGAGCCGACCAACCACATCAACTTCCGCCACCTGCCTGTCATCGCGAAAGCGCTCGATGCGTATGCGGGCACGATGATACTCGTCTCGCACGTGCCGGAATTCGTCGCGCAGATCCGCATCGACGAAATCCTCGATTTGGAGAAATAAGAATGACACAGTATCGATTTCTTGTGGTACAATACGGGGAATGAAAGGCATCATCCAATACCGCATTTTCAAGAGCGACAGCTATTATGTCGCTGAGGGTTTGGATTTGCCGGTGGTGACGCAGGGCAAGACGCTAGATGAACTTGCGAAGAATATTCAGGAAGCGACTGAGCTTTGTTTGGAGGGGGAAAATCCGGCAGATTTCGGACTCGCACCAGCATCGCCATTGCTCGTCAACTTCGAGCTCCCGCGCGCACTCGCGCATGCCTAAACCGAAAGTCTTACATGGCCAAGAGGTTGTGCGCATATTCGACAGTTTTGGATTTTTCGTAGTCGATCAACGCGGAAGCCATATCAAACTACGCCGTGCTGCCAAGGATAATACGCGCGAGACTTTTACCATCCCTAATCATAAAGAGCTCGATCGTGGCACGATCACTTCGATTTTCAAGCAAGGAGCGCGATACATCTCAGAATCCGAACTTCGTGCGCACTTCTATTCAGAATGAACACCGCACGAGCGATAGCAGCCACCTTCAAAGCGAAAGATACGCTTGAGGGGGCGGGCGTGCACTTGAAGCGCGGGTTCTCCAATAGAGAAGCGTCGCGTTTTGACCCATTCCTGCTTTTTGATGATTTCAGTTCGACCATACCGGAGCACTATCTCGCGGGATTCCCCTGGCACCCGCATCGCGGTATGGAGACGGTGACGTATATCCTCGACGGGGCCGTGCGGCATAAAGACAGTCTTGGGAATGAAGGCGTGATCGAGAACGGCGCGATTCAGTGGATGACTGCCGGCAGCGGTATCATTCACGAAGAGATGCCTGAGAGTGTGCACGGCATACGTGGCTTCCAGCTTTGGGTAAACTTGCCGAAGAAGGCCAAGATGGCTTCGCCGCGGTATCAGGATTTGAAGGGAGCGACGGTTCCGGAAGTAGCGCTCGGTGGGGAGGCGCGCGCCCGCGTCATCGCGGGCGCGCTTGCGGGTGTCGCGGGCCCGCTCACAGCGATTGCCGGTAATCCGCTGTACGCGGACATCACGCTTGCGGCGAACGGCTCGGTCTCGATCCCGTTGGTTCCCGGGCATACGGCATTTGCCTACGTCGTTGAAGGTGCGCTCGGTACGGATGCGGCCGAGCCGACGTATTTTGCGCCCGGCACCATTTTGCTTTTCGAGAGGGAGGGCGACGAGGTCGCACTACGCGCGCCCGCTGCGGGCGCGCGCTTCCTGCTCATCAGCGGCGCGCCGCTTGGTGAGCCGATCGCGTGGCACGGCCCGATTGTAATGAACACCGATGAAGAATTGCGCGAAGCCTTTCGTGATCTGAACGAAGGCAATTTCATCCGCACGCATCAGTAGGTGGTAATTACGCGTTTGTTTTTTGAGCGGAGCAGGTATGATGGGGGGACGCATGGAAAAAAATAAACTCCAAGAAGAGATCGTAGAGATTTTCGAAGTGCCGGCTGAAGTATTGGAAGAAAGCGTCATTTTCATAGAGAAGGAAGAAAAAGTTCTCATCAGCAAGCGGCCGTTCAAGCTCGCGGAAGAGTACTGGGACACGCTCGGTCCCGGACTCACGACCGGTGCTGCTGACGACGATCCTTCCGGCATCGCAACCTACTCCCAAGCGGGTGCCAAGTACGGCTTACAGCTCATCTGGCTTTCGCTTTTTACCTATCCCTTCATGGCGACGGTGCAGGAGATGTGTGCGCGCATCGGCATCGTCTCGGGTCAGGGGCTCGCGGCAAATATCCGCCGTGAATATTCCATGAGTGTGCTCTACGTGGTTACCGCGCTCCTCTTCCTTGCGAATGTGCTCAATATCGCGGCCGACCTCGGTGCGATGGCGGCGGCATCGCGCCTGCTTTTCCCGAGCATCGGACTGGAATTGTTCGTCGTCCTCTTTGCCGGCGTCAGTCTCATTCTCCAGATATTCACGACGTACGCGCGGTATGCGAAATACTTGAAGTACCTGGCGCTCGCGCTGTTCTCGTATGTCGCCGTCGCATTTGCCGTGCATCTCGATTGGAGCGATGTGCTCTTCCATACCTTCGTCCCGTCGCTCACGTTCTCCAAAGATCAGATATTCCTCATCTGCGCGATTCTCGGAACCACGATTTCTCCGTACCTCTTCTTCTGGCAGACGTCGCAGGAGGTCGAAGAAAAGATATTGAGAGGTGAAGCGACTGTTGAAGCGCGTCGCGAACAGGTAAGTCCGGAGTCCGTGCGGCGCATGCGGACCGATGTGTGGAGCGGGATGTTTTTCTCAAACCTCATCACGTTCTTTATCTTCGCCGCATGCGCCGGCACACTATATACGAACGGCATAACCGATATTGCAACAGCGGACCAGGCCGCCGCCGCGCTCAAGCCGTTCGGGGAGTTTGCATTCCTCTTGTTTGCTGTCGGCATCGTCGGGACCGGACTCCTTGCGGTACCGGTCCTCGCGGGCTCGACGGCGTACGCGCTCTCCGAGAGTTTCGGATGGAAGCATGGCCTCTATCTTAAATTGAAACAAGCGCATGCATTTTACGGTGTCATCATCGTGTCGATGGCGCTCGGCATCATTGCGAACTTCATGCACCTCGACCCGATCAAAGGGCTCATCTACGCCGCGGTGGGGAATGGCATCATCGCGCCGTTCATCCTCTTCTTCGTCGTGCGTCTTTCAAGCGATCGGAGCCTTATGGGCGAGTACACCAATCATCCGTTTGTCTCGTTCATGGGGTGGGTCACTATCGTGGTCATGGCAGTTTCTGGAATCGCTGCGATCGTAACGCTGTTTTGAGTAGTGATATAATTGCGCTATGGAACAGAAACCGATTTCAGAACTGATGAATCTCTCGGGGAAAGTCGCGATCGTGACCGGCGGTGCGATGGGCATCGGGTATGCGATTGCGAGCCGGCTCGCGGAAGCGGGCGCGAAAGTGCTCGTCGCGGATAAGGATGCGGCCGCCGCAGAGACGGCTGCCGCGAAGATCGGCACTGCCGCAATCGTGGCAGATGTCTCGGACGAAGCGCAGGTGGAAGCAATGATTGCAAAAGCGGTCGCTGAGTTCGGCGGCGTCGATATTCTTGTCAATAATGCCGGCATCTATCCGCAGAAGCCGGTATTGGAGGCAACGAAAGAGGATTTTGAGAAAACTATTCACACGAATCTCATGGGAGCGTTCTTTGCGGCAAAAATTGCGGCGAAGCAGATGATTGCGCAGGGCCGGGGCGGCAAGATCATCAACATCACTTCTATCGACGCGCTCCACCCCTCCTCGGTCGGTCTCGCCTTCTACGACGCTTCGAAGCACGGCCTCTGGGGCTTCACGAAGAATCTTGCACTTGAGCTCGCGCCGCACAAGATCTGGATCAATGCGATTGCGCCGGGCGGCGTCGCGACGCCCGGTACCGGTCTCGATGCACCAATCGTCGATCCGGTGCTCGCGAAAATCATAGAATCATTCGTTGGGAAGATTCCGATGCATCGCATGGCGGATGCCGATGAGATCGGCAAGGTCGCGCTCTTCCTCGCCTCTGACCTCTCTTCCTACATGACCGGCTCCCAGATTGTGGTCGACGGCGGCGTACTGCTTGCATAAAATCTCCTCTATTGTATATTGAACGCATAGTCCTCACGGGCTCCGCCGGCTGGCGGATTTATTTTTACTACCAAGCGAAGCGAATCAAATGAGAATTCTTATTTTCATTTGTGAGCGAGCGTAGGGAGAAAGCTTACTTATGGAAATCAGAAACATTGCAATTATCGCCCACGTGGACCACGGAAAGACCGCGCTTACTGACGCTATCCTCAAGCAGACGGGTGCGTCGCCGGAGGGTACCTCGATGGACTCCAATGCGCTCGAGCTCGAGCGCGGCATTACCATTTACGCCAAGAACGCGGCGGTCGAGTACAAGGGCACCAAGATCAACATCGTCGACACGCCTGGGCACGCAGACTTCGGCAGCGAAGTCGAGCGCGTGCTGCGTTCGATTGACTCCGTGTTGCTCGTCGTCGACGCGCAGGAAGGGCCGATGCCGCAGACTCGTTTCGTATTGAAGAAGTCGCTTGAGCTCGGACTGAAGCCGATCGTCGTGCTCAATAAGATCGACAAGCCAGCAGCAAATCCAGCCCGCTCCGAGGAGCAGGTGCTCGAGCTCTTCCTCGAGCTCGGCGCATCCGACGAGCAGTCGAACTTCCCGGTCATCTATTCAATCGGCCGCGAGGGTATCGCGATCAAGAATCTTACCGACGAGAAAAAGGACCTCACGCCGCTCCTCGACCTCATTCTCGAAAAGGTGCCGCCGGCAAACCAGAATGCCGACGCCGAGGCGCCGCTCATGCTCCAGCCCTTCAATCTCGCGTACGACAACTTCATGGGACGACTTGCGGTCGGCCGCATCTACGCGGGTACCGTCCGTCCCAATCAGAACGTTTTCATAAAAAAGCCGGACGGCGAAGTGCGCACGGGCCGCACCACGAAGGTCTTTACCTTTAAGGGCCTCGAGCGTGTCGAAGCGACGGAGGCGAAAGCGGGGGACATTGCTCTCATCGCCGGCCTTCCTGACATCTACATCGGCGAGACTGTCACGACAAATGAAGCAGCGGCGCCCCTGCCAGCTATCGCGGTGGATGAGCCGACAATCGCGCTCAACTTCCTCGTCAACAATTCTCCGTTTGCCGGAAAAGAAGGGAAGTACGTGACCAGTCGCCAGATCCGCGACCGGCTCATGAAAGAGCTCGAAGTGAACGTCGGCCTTAAGATTGATTTCGGAACTGCAGAGTCGTTCCGCGTGTCCGGTCGCGGCGAGCTCCATATCGCTGTGCTTCTTGAAAACATGCGCCGCGAGGGTTATGAGCTCCAGGTCTCTCAGCCGCAGGTCATCATCCGCGAAGAGGGTGGCGTGAAGCTCGAACCGTATGAAGAGGTCATCATTGATACGCCGTCGGAATTCCAGGGCGCCATCATCGAGAAGCTCGGCGTTCGCGCATTCGTCTTGCAGAATCTCACGCAGTACGGAAACATTGTGCGTCTCACGCTCGAAGGCCCGACCCGCGGTCTTCTCGGCTACAAGAACATGTTCATCATCGATACGAAGGGCGAAGGCATCCTCTCGTCACGCGTGCTCGGCTTCAAGCCGTATGCAGGAGAAATCAAGAAGCGTCAGGTCGGCTCGATGATCTCAATGGCGACCGGCAAGGCGCTCGGCTACTCGCTCTGGTACCTCCAGGATCGCGGCCAGCTCTACATCAAACCGGCGACGGAAGTGTATGAGGGTATGGTCATCGGCAATACGTCGAAGGGCGAAGAGATGCAGGCGAATCCGACGAAGGGGAAGAATCAGTCGAACGTCCGTTCCTCGGGTATGGACGAAGCCCTTACTTTGGTGCCGATCTTCGACCTCACAATCGAGCGCGGTATGGAAATCATGTCAGACGACGAGTATCTCGAGATCACGCCGAAGTCGGTCCGTCTGCGCAAACAGTATCTCTCTGAGACTGAGCGGGCGAAAGCGCGTCGCTAGAGCTTTCATATTCTGGCGTATTCACGCTGAAAAAATTCCAAGGTTCGACCTTGGAATTTTTTTGTATAAAAAGAGGGCGCCGCGATGCAGGTTATGCACCGGGCGCCCATCGTCAGATCTTCTTGTTGGGGTCTTCTCGGTTCAGTCCCCACTGAGCGAGGATGTTGCCGATTAAGGCCGCTCTTTCTCCCGGGTTGAGGCTTTTAGAAGCAGTCTTCACGAGAACCGAGACCAGGTCGGCGAGGCGAGCGAGTGCGTGTACCGGGACATGGCGAAAAGTTTTCCGGAACTCCTGTATGGCCGAGAGATCGCTCCGCTCCATCCTTTCTTGCGGATCAAAAGCGATCACGCAGCCGACAAGAATCCCGCCCGCTTTGAAAGATCTCGCAGCTGCAATGACTTTTTCCGTCATCGTATCGCAGACAATCAGTACTTTTTTCCCTTTGAGGTTTAGGTCCCCACTTTGGGTGTGGCGATAGTAGCCGATGCCACCGCCGAGTTCTTGAGTGACGGCTGCTGCCAAAGGAAGATCCTCTTGTGTCGGAGCAAAGATGATATCTGGGCCGAGTTTTTCTTTGCGGATTACCTCAGCATACTTCTTGGCGAAACCTTCCATCTCGACGGGGCAGAAAGAGTAGAACCGGATTCGTCCGCCTGGCAGCTGCATTCCTTTCGGAGAGAGTGTGAGATTCCCCGTGGCCATGAGTTCCACAATGAAATCCTCTTTCTCAAGGTTACCCTGAGGTTTCGGATCGGATGGTACTTTACCTATCAGCGCGACGCCTCCCATAGAGCCTCCTTCAATGCGAGTTGATTGTTTTAGAGCAGCGTGACTACCTCCGGAATCCGGCTAATCACTGCGGCGACTGTAGCAAAAATGTCAATAACTCGCAAACGGAGAATCAGGTATGCGGTGCACCGCCGTGTATAAAAACGTGGGCCGCGATCAGGTAATCGCGGCCCGTAAAATTCTCACAGCTGGCTGCGCCTATTTTCCTGTTCAAGGAACTCGCGCCCATGGCCGACGTTCGTATTGATCGGTACTCCCTTCGAGCAGGGGCCGATGCGTCTGCAGTCATCTTCGCTGAGTGTCTCCATGTCAATACGGGCAAGAGCCACAAGCTTCGGGACATTGCCGATGTCTGCCACAGTAACTTTACCGCGATTACAGAGAGCGCCGACACCGATGACGGTTCCACCGTTATCTCGAACAGCTTTGACCACTCCTCCGACGGAGGCGCCGGTATTCAGTACATCTTCCACGACGAGGACGTTATTCCCCGTGACGTATTTTTCGTAGTCGCGGCCGATGATGAATTCCCCGGTTTCGCAGAAGCAGCGCCGCCCTTTTTTCTCAGGGTCGAGAACAATGATTGTTTTCTTCTCTGCATACACACTGAAGACCTCTTGCTCTGTGATTTCAGTAAGATGTTCCGCGACCAGTTGGGACATAGTAACGGCGCCAACTGCCGGAGCGATGACTGTTTTTACGCCATCGTCTTGGAACCATCTGGCGATTTCGAGACAGAGTTGAGAGGTCTCTCGGGGGTGCGGGAAGACGGCATTCTTGTTGATGTACTGCGTGCCATGCTTGCCAGATTTATAGACGAAATGACCCTCAAGAATCGCTCCGGTCGAGCGGAGAATTTCCATGACGGGACGCTCAAGCATTGCGCATCTCCTTTCCAGAAAATTTTGTGTGCTATCCAAACCGAGCCTAGTCTTTTTAGGGGTGTAGGTCAAGTAAAAAAGCTTTGATCACGAGATCAAAGCTTTGTTGGTAATTGTTTTTGGAATTTCTCAATAAGAACCTCTTTCTTCTCCCGCCGCCATTTCTTGACCTGAATTTCACGTTTCCGAGATTCAGCTAAAGTTTTATAGGATTCAAGAAATACGATTTGAAAATTTGGAATGTACTTAGTAAAGTGTGCGCCACGACGAGCATTGTGATACCGGACACGAGATTCTGGGTCGGTAGTAATGCCGACATATAATTTATCAGCGTCGTTACGAATCATATAGACGAAATACATACGATAAGTAAAACACAGAGCGCCACCAAAAGTGGTGCTCTGTGTTTTATAGAAGCCCTTCGACAAGCTCAGGGCACTCGATTCGTAGAGACAATGTACCTAGTCGAAAATTTTAGGTGGCTTGCCACGAGTGAGTCCCGAGTCCGTCGAGGGGCGAATCGAGTGGAGGTGCGGAGAATTGAACTCCGGTCCGAATCTGTTTATGAAAGCGCTTCTACGACGCATAGTCAGCGTTATCTTTAAGGCAGGATGCGAAGAACGCAGACGAAACCATTCCTGCCCGATCCCTTATTTAGATGCGCCGGACGGGATTCCGGACATCGATCCTATAGATGATTCCACCCCGGCCTCTGGCTATAGGAGCCCGAGAGGTAAGATGTCGCTTGGCGAGGTGCGGTTAGGCAGTCGCGAAAGCGAACGAGAAGTCCTTCATACCGAAGTACGGGGACTTCACGCTTGCTAGAGTGTTCTTTGCAAGTATGTTTTCCCGCCAGATTAAAGTGTTGGGCGGGAGTGCACTGCGTCGCACGTCTTTCAAGGAACGAGACCGTCAAAGCCGGTCACCCCCGAAGAGAGCAGGATACCATTTCTGCGCTTTTCGCGACTGATCGCTTTATCTATTTTTCAACACGCGCCCGACTTCGCGCATCGCATCGCGCTTCTTCAAGTCTTCACGGCGATCGGCTTTGCCTTTGCCGCGGACGATAGCGATGCGCGCTTTCACGAATCTGCCGCTAGTATATACCTCAAGAGGGACTATTGTCAACCCCTTCTTCGACTCTTTGTCAGCGAGTAGCGCTATTTCTTTTTTTGCGAGCAAGAGGCGACGCGCCCGTTCAGGGTCGTAACTTTTCGGCATGTTTGCTACTTGGTATGGTGGGATCGTCATGCCGACGATGAACGCTTCGCCGCCGCGCACTACCACCCGCGAGCCTTCGAGCGAGCCGAGGCTGCCACGCAGCGCTTTTACCTCCTGGCCGAACAGCTCGATACCCGCCGAGAAGGTCTCGAGTATTTCGTAGAGCATATGCGCTTTCTTGTTTTTGATGAGGGTCATACGAGTGGCGAAATGAGGGCTATGACTTTCTCTTCTCGCCTACGCAGAGTATACCCCGTGAGATAGTAATTCCAGGGCACGTATTTTTATGAGCGTTCAATATCTTGTGGGGCGTACCCCGTGAGATTTTTACCCACCAATCCGCGTACGTAAATATCTCCTACCCCAAGCAGTTTTTAAATATCGTTTGCGTCTCCCGGAACTCTTTTCATCTTCCGATGCCTCATAGTAAACGAGTTTCCAAGGACCGCGATTTTTGGTCGAGAAAACGATGTTTGCCTGATGCTCGGTAATTCTACGTCGGAGGTTTCCGGTTGATCCGATATAAAACTGCTTGGGTCCTTGCAACACATATACATAAAACTGTACTAAGTCAACGCGTTGTTGACACTTTTGATGAATAACTCGACTCGTGCAAGCGGGGTGCTTTCAATGCTCTGATGCACGCGGATTTGGTTGTACCAATCCACGTACGCATACAGATAGCGTCTGCGGTGAGCTCTCG
>JAPLWH010000004.1 GCA_026396715.1 Candidatus Kaiserbacteria bacterium | reverse complement strand
GCACCACAATCTAATCCAGAGCAACAAGTTCCTACACCGGAAGTAGAAGTTGAAAAGGTAGAAAAAATAAAACAACTTTTCGGACATTGTTTTGAAATCTCAAAATTTGACGAGGGCGACCGTATTCCTGTTGGTGGGGAAAGTATTTTTTCTACCGAAGCAAATATTAAAATTACTGGCGATTTCGAAAATTTCAAACAATTTCTCACAGAAACTCACGAGCTTGCTAGTAAGTATGATTTACCTAAATTGAAAGAGTGGCTAAGTTCACAAGGAATTGAAATTGATGAGAAATTGTTTGCCACTTTATTTGCTTTCACTAAAAAATTTGAAGAGAAATATCCAGATAATCCAGAGAGAGCAGAGGCGCGACGAAAAATTTATAACGAAAAGGGGAAAGAAATTAAATTAAGCGACTTATTTAACGCTAACACTGCGGAATGTGCGGAAATCGCCGCGCTTGCTCAAGGATATTTACAACAAGAAGGTGTTCCCTCAACTTATTTTAGCGGCGATGTGCTTTGGACCAGAGATGAGGAATTTTCCGAAGAACATAGTTTTATAATTATCAGACAAGGTGATAAAACTTACATTTACGACCCCACGAACCCAGTGAATGCTACTTCGGGAAAATTCCCAAGTATTTATACTACTGAAGCGAATTTCGATGAGGAAATGGCAAAAGGTCAAAAGAGATTTGTCGCCGCTAAAAATCTTTTGAGCAAAAAAGAAGCATTTTATGGAACAAATGATGGCACAAATATTTACCCAGAAAAGCATATTGTTTAGCCGCCGAATTTCCAGACCCCTCCTGCGGGCGGGAAATCAGCCGAGGCAGGGCGAATCCTTTCCCCCAGACAAATTGTTTCGCCCTGCCGAGTCCATTTTAATCGTTTGGATTTTGCTCGAAATAGTTTCGAACTTTGTCCAACAAACACCGCACGAATGGAAATCTTTTCGAGAGATGAGCGTTTCGAGGATGGTACCGACTCTCGCGAAGTATACCCATGACGAATTTACGACAACAAATAAAACAAGCACGCATTATTATCAGTACGGCTTGGCAAAGAGGTCTCAACTATCGTTTTACGGTCGTGATGTACCGCATAGGCGAGATGGCTGAAGTGCTGGCGTTGATTTTAATGTGGACGGCCATCTACTCGGGTGGCGGTGGCACGATACGTGGATTCACACTCAACGAGATGATCACGTACGTGCTCATCGGCAACCTCTGCGCAGTGGCAGTACGAAATTTTCTTCCTGGATTCATTGCCACGGATATAAACGACGGGAAATTGTCTATGTTTTTGGTCAAACCGATCTCGTATGTGCGGTTCATATTTTTACATGAGTTGGGGAGGGCGTTTCTCTCGACGGTTGTATCGCTTGTATCGCAAGTGCTCATCTTATTCTTCTTTTTGGACAAGATCATTATCAACACAGATCCCAGATACCTCGTGCTCATCGTCCTCATGGTGTCTTGTGCTTTCGTCATCGAGCTGTTGCTGGGTTTCCTTATAGGCACCATAGCCTTTTGGACGGAGGATGTGGAGGGGATTTATGCGACCCTTGATCGGGTAAAAAGATTTTTCTCCGGCGGGTATTTCCCCCTAACACTCCTCCCTGTGACGCTCGCGACCGCGAGTTCCTATCTTCCATTTCAGTACTCGTTCTTCGCTCCGGCCGCGCTCTACTTGAAAAAGATGGATCTCCGGCAAGGGCTTCACTGAGTGCTGATCCAGATCGTTTGGATCGCGCTCCTGTCTGGCATCCTGTATATCGTATGGCAGCGCGGCCTGCGTCGATACGAGGCCACCGGCTCATAACGTATGAATGTCATCAGCGTAAAAAATCTAACAAAGCAGTATGAGTTTTACCGCAAGCATGCGGGCTTGTGGGGTACGCTTACGGCCCTCGTGTATCGTAAAAAACAATACGCTCAGGCGGTGCAAGGCATTTCATTCGATATCAAGGAAGGGGAGATTGTCGGTTTCCTCGGTCCGAACGGTGCAGGGAAGACAACGACGCTCAAGATGCTTTCAGGCATTTTGTATCCAACCTCAGGCGAGGTGCGGGTGTTGGGGTGTATTCCGCAAGAGAGAGCGAATGAATTTAAGAAGCAGTTCGGCATTGTCATGGGGCAGAAGGACCAGTTGGAGAAGATGCTCCCTGCAATGGACAGCTTCCTGCTCCTTAAGGAATTTTACGGGGTATCCGACGCTGATTTCGCCCGCATTACCGAGGAGCTCGTGGAGCTTCTCGGCATACGAGACTTTTTGGATATTCCGGTGCGGCGACTGTCCTTGGGGCAGCGCATGAAATGCGAGCTTGTGGCGGCACTGCTCCACAGTCCGAAAGTGCTGTTTCTCGATGAGCCGACCATTGGCTTGGATGTCGTGGCGCAGAAGAACATCAGAGATTTCATAAAAAAGTACAATCGGCAAAAAAAGACCACCATACTCCTGACGTCGCACAATATGGATGACATCAAAGAGCTCTGCGAGCGCGTCATCATCATCAATTTTGGAAAGATCATCTATGACGGACAACTTTCCACGCTTATTTCCATGTATGCAAAGGAAAAAATAATTACGGTCACGACCGATGAGATCATGCCGACAGAAGTATTTGAGAACTTCGGGACGGTCGAGGAGTATCAGGGCGTCAAAGCGTCGATTCGTGTGCCGCGCGCACAGGTAAAAGAGGTCGCTGCCGCGCTTATCGCCTCTCCGCTACCGATTGATGACATTGTGATAGACGAAATGCCCATCGATGACATCATCCGGGCAATATTCGAAGCGAAACAAGAATAGGCGGCTCGCATCGATATGTCCGATCCATTTTTGCCCCTGTATGCGCCGAAAGAAGTGCTGGAAGAGGTGGCAAGAGAATACGAGCGGACGCTCGTCATTCCAGACCGCCGACCATCTCCGCAATGGATGCTCATGCCGGTCGGGCTCGTCGGCGCGGGGAAAACGACGGTCGTGAAGCTGCTTGCGGAACATTTCGGACTCATCCGCATCTCTACCGACGAGGTGCGCAGGCGATTAAAGAGTCGCGGCTACGCGTACGAGGGTTGCCGAGAGATTACACACGAACTTAGCAAGAAGTACCTCAGTCTCGGCTACAGCATCGCAATCGACGCCAATACGGGGAGTCCATTCGGACTCGAGTACAATAAAAAGACCAAAGATGCATTCCCACATGTGCGGCAGATATTCATTCATACCAATCCTCCCGAGGCGTTCATCATCGACAAGCTCAGACACTATCGCCACACTTGGCTTTTTAAAGATGGCGAGCATGCCGTCGAGCGCTTTAATGTGCACAAGAAAAACTTTTCGATTCCCGATGTTCCTTTTGTCTATACTTTTGATCCTTCAAGAAACGACCTTCCCGAGCAGATTCAGAATGGGATCGCGGCGATAAAGAACACTCTCCGGTCGACGTAGTATACTTGCGGAAACAATGTTCGATACTTTTTTTCAGCTCCCACTTTTCAGTTCGATCATCGTGGCGCTTGCCGCATCGAAATATATTCTCTTATTTATCGGGACTTTTACCGAGGGACCGCTTGTCATGATGGGTTCGGGGTTTCTACTACATCTCGGACAAGTGGAGTTTTGGCCTGCGTATCTGGCAATGGTTGCGGGCGATTTTGTTGCCGATTTGGCATGGTATTGGATCGGTTACTTTGCGGCGCGCAGCGCGATAGAACGTTTCGGGCACTGGGTAGGTGTGACTCCTCGCAGTATCGAGCATATGGAACTTCTTTTCAAGAAGTATGATACGAAGATCCTTACGATATCGAAGCTCACGATGGGATTTGGCACGGGCACGGCAACCCTTCTGGCTGCGGGAATGCTCCGCATACCCTTCGCGCGTTATGCGACGGTAAATCTGCTCGCAGGGTTTGCCTGGACACTCTTTCTTATGACACTCGGCTATTTCTTCGGCAATCTCTACGCGCTCATCCCATGGTCCTACCGAGTTGCCGTCATGTTCATGACGCTGGTGCTATTTTTCTTCGGTCTGCGGGCGTTCTCGCGCTACGTCGCGCGGATGGTAGATTGATGTCATGAAGTTCTCTTTCATCATCCCAACACTCAACGAAGAGAAGATACTCGAGCGCATGTTGACATCATTGCACAAACTCAAAACGATACCCTTTGAAATCATCGTTTCCGATGGCGGCTCGACCGACGGGACGCTCGCCATTGCGCGTCATCTCGCCGACAAAGTGATTGAATGGCGAGAGCCGACACGCCAGAATATCGCCATGGGGAAAAATGCCGGCGCTCGGAAAGCACGCGGGGACTTCCTCGTTTTTATCGACGCCGACGTTTTTATATCGGATATGGATTCTTTCTTTTCTCATGTGCTCCGGCGGTTTGAGCGTGACCCGCAGCTCTCCGGTCTCATTCCTCGACTCAAAGTGCTTGCCTCTGAACGCACGATAGCCGATGCCATGTTTGCGGCGTACTTCAATCTCTTTAATCGTGTAATGAACAATGTTCTGCACAGCCCTGCCGCACCAGGAGAACTCCAGATTATACCTGCTTCAGCCTTCAGTAAGGCGGGCGGTTACGATGAAAGCATTGTGGCGCTCGAGGATATGGATATGTTTATGCGCCTTGCACGTATCGGCACGACGCGTCTCGATCCGAAGCTTGTCGTGTTCCATACTGGGCGGCGGGCGCACAAGGTCGGATGGCTGTGTCTCTGGGCTCTTTGGACCGTGAACGGCATAATGGTAAAGTTTTTCAGACGTTCGGTCAGTAAGGAATGGAAAGTGATACGATAAGCAGCCTCAAGCGCGGTATAAACGATCTTTGAAAGCTCCGTACACATTCTGTGGCGTGATGCGTTCGATAAAACGGTTTTGCTCCCTCTGATAAAAAAACCGCTGGTACAGGCCCCGGCCCTCTGATCGATCAAGCACGATGTCATGTGGATTATGCGGTGTGAACATATGAGGTCCGGGCCCAAGTAGCGTGATGCTCGGGAGACCGACAAGGTGTGCGAGATTACGCGGCCCGCTATCCACCCCGATGAAGTAATCGCTCGTGCGCAGAACGAGAGTCAGATCGAGGAGGTCGATCTGACCAATCAGCGAATAGGTTTGCAATGATAGTCGGGAGGATATGTATCGATAGTCTGCTTTGTCCTTCTGCGCACCAACGAAAATAAATCTGAAATCGCCGAGCGCGTGCAATTTTTTGATGAGCTCGACCCAATTGTCGGCATCCCAGTGGTTCATGGACCAGCTGGAGCCGGTATGAACAATCACTTTTTTCTGCACGGTCTGCAGTGCTGGCAACGCCCTGATTCGCGCGTATTCTGTGCTGGGGATGCTGAATAGTTCATCGAACGGTATGTTTCGCGGCGCTTTATTAAGCATGTCAAAACTAACCTCTCTCCATGATCTCGGCGTTTCTCCGAGTAGAAGATTCCACGCGAGATGGATGCCGTATGTCACGAGATGCGGAAGACTGGTCCGCATCTCCACGGTCTCAATGGCGCCAAGCATCCGGTAGGCGTCGGGGCTTATACGCATGACGATTATCTTTTTATACGAGCCGAACTGTTGTTTGGTATCGTGCGAGTGCTCAGCAGTACGCGCGAAGACCGACTTAGCGATATAAACCGTGCGCACGCCCTGTACGTGTTGCGCTAGCGATTTGAGGGGAGGAGATACGAGTAGATCTATCGACGTCGCGCCTTCATGGGCGCGGATGAATTCATGGAGCGCTTGCGCTGAGGCCGCAAATTCCCCGATAAGGCAGGTATTGACGATAAGGATGGCATCAGATGTCGTCGTCATTTTCCGCCTGAGTGCACGGCGCACCATGAGCGCACCAAAGAGTACTGGCTCTTTGAAGATATTGAGATAGTCAAAGTTAATCCTCACGATGTTCTAATCTAACCTCTTTTGTTTTTCCTCTAGTGCGGTAAGTGCCGTATCCGCTACTGGCTCAATGAGCGCATGATCATGCGGGAAGAGGTACAAGGCGATCCTGAATATGCTATAGGTCATAAACGGCGCGGCGAAGACGTCGATGGAATAGTGAATGTGTGCAAGGAGCACGGCAACGCCGCCGATACATGACAGGGCTAAGAAAAAGTATCGTGCCAGCGGCGTCTGCCAGAAGATGAGCGCCATGAGGAATGGGAGGCCGGTGTGGCCGGAGAAGAAGAGCCCCGTCTCGAAGTTGAGATATTGGTAGATGCCGTCGAAGAGTCCGTACCCCGGAACGATATGATCCGGATAGATGCCCACATGGGTGAGGGAGATGAATAGCGCGCGTACCATGATAAAGAGCGCGATAGCCTTGAGCGTGAAGAGGAGATAGCGCGGCCTGAGGAATACGACGAACAGCGTTCCGAAGATGATAGCGGTAAGCGCACCCTCGATAATGATGAAATTCAAATTGACGACGGGGAGATTATCCAGAATGAGATCCCCAACATGATTCGAAGTCGAACGCAGGGAATATTCAAATGCGTACGTATTGGCGAAGTGTTCAACCACGTACGCAGCAGCGAGCAGTGTGAGCGCTGTGAGGAGCGACGTCAGCCGCTCACGACGGAACACATCTTTGAGGGTAAAAGAATCTTTCGTAGGCATCGTAAGGACTACAGTATGACGCAGTATTTCGGGATATGCACTACTGCTTCTTGATCCAGAGGTAGATGTCTTCGAGCGCCTTCACGCCGTCGCCGGTGGCGATGTTGTTCTGATGATAGAGCTCGTCGGTGCAGTCTCCCGCCGCCCAGACGCCTTCGACGCTCGTGTGCTGATTGCGCGGATCGGTCTTCACGCGTTTGACTGCGTCGAGTTCCACGAGCCCCTCAGTGAAGTCGGTATTCGGGATGACGCCCGCTTCGACGAAGACGCCGGAGACGGCGAGCTCTTGTACCTCGCCCGAGTCTTTGTCTTTGTATTTCAAACCGGTTACGAACTGCGTGCCCATGACCTCAGTCGGTTCAGCGTGCCGGATGATACGCATGTTCGGGTGCGCGCTCGCTTTCTCGACCGTGACCGCATCGGCCTTGAACTCTTTATGGCGATGGATGAGCGTGACCGACTTTGCATACGCGAGGAGCTGGAGCGCCGTCTCGAAGCCTGCATTGCCGCCGCCGATGACCGCGACGTCCATGCCGCCGAAGAGCGGTCCGTCGCAAGAGGCGCAGTAGGTAACGCCTTTGTTCTCAAAGAGGTGTGCGCCAGGGACGTCGAGCTTGCGGCGGCCCGCGCCGGTGGCGATGAGCACCGCTTTCGCCGTAAACTCTTTTCCGGTCTTCGTCTTCGCGAGGAATCCTTCTGGGGCTTTTGTGAGCGACACGACCCGTTCGCCGAGTACCAGCGTTACCACGTCGCCTTTCACGGCGTCGAGATGCGCTTTGAATGATTTCGCGAGATCGGCGCCGCTGATCTTCGGCGTGCCGATCCAGTTCTCTATGCCATCGGAGACGACCGATTGTCCGCCGATCTCTTCCGTAATGAGGGCGGTCTTCAAGTGTTTGCGAGCCGCGTAGACGCCCGCGGCGACGCCCGCCGGTCCGCCGCCGATGATGATGAGGTCGTGCACCTCGTTAGAAATAGGACGGTTCGTCTCGTTCATAAGTGTGAATAAGGTAAGCATATAAGTCCGTCATTTCTAACGGGGTACATATAGCTCGTAGTGTACCGTTCATAGCCGAGAGAAGCAAAACAACGCGGCGCCAAAGGCGCCGCGTTGTTTTGCTCCGCATGACTTATTTCTTGTGCCTGCGCAAGAATGCTGGAATCGCGCCCCAAGCTTCTTCATCTTCCGGAGCCGGTGCTACAGCTTCGCGTTTCTGCGGCGTCGCGGTCACGATAGGTTCCTCCTTCACTTCTTTGATCGGTTCGCTTTTTACAAAATCTATCTTTTCCGTTTTCTCTGTCTTCGTTTCTGTCTCGTCGCGTTTCAATATCTCATGGTAGATGCGACCGCGTTCTTCCTCGCGTCGTTCGGTAGGTACAGCAAAAAGGGAACGCTCGATGCTCGGTAGTACAGCGTGTGCGGCGCTCTCGGGGAAGCCGGTTGCGATGACGATGATACGGATTTGACCCTTCTTCAACTTGTCGTCCTTCATCATGCCGAAGATGACCTTCGCATTTTTGTCGATGGACTCGTTGATGACTTTCGCCGCCTCCTGTACTTCCATGATGCCGAGGTCGTCTGCACCAGCGACGACGAAGAGAATGCCTTTCGCGCCTGAAATCGAGACATCGAGGAGTGGGGAATTGACGGCGCGCTTCGCCGCCTCTTTTGCGCGGTCGTCACCTTCAGCGACGCCGATGCCCATGAGTGCCGGACCTGCGCCTTCCATGATGGCTTTGATGTCATTGAAGTCGGTGTTGATGTCTCCCGGTGTCGTGATGATGTCGGAGACGCCCTCGACTGCTTGGCGGAGGATTTCGTCGCACATAGCAAATGCAGACTTCGCCGAGGTCTGCGCTTCGACGACGGCGAGCAGCTTGTCGTTCGGAATCACGATGAAAGCGTCAACTTCTTTCTTGAGTTCGGCCAGGCCGCGCTCCGCGATCTCTTTGCGCTGTGCGCCTTCAAAACTGAAAGGCTTCGTCACGATCGCAACCGTGAGTGCGCCGATCTCTTTCGCGATTTTCGCGACGACCGGAGCGGCGCCTGAGCCTGTGCCGCCGCCCATGCCGCACGTGATGAATACCATGTCGGAACCCTGGAGCGCTTCCTGAATCTCCTGACGCGTCTCTTCGCCCGCGCGCTTGCCGAGCTCTGGATTCATGCCCGCGCCGAGTCCGCGCGTGAGGTTCTTGCCGATGTGGATCTTGCGCTTTGCGAGCGAACGATGGAGGTCCTGGGCGTCAGTATTGACGGCGATGAATTCGACACCGCGAACCTTCGAGTTGATCATGTGGTTCACAGCATTGTTGCCGGACCCTCCCACACCGACCACACGGATTCGTGCAAATGTTTCGATTTCAGGCTCAATGCGCTTGGACATACTTAGTCGCTATCATAGCAGAATCGGACGGTATGCAAATATTGACAATTGACGAATGAGAATCGCCATTTTGCACTGGAGATACGCGCAATATCGAGTTACGGCAAGAATTGTTGTAAAAATTTGCCGAGCGATGCGCGAAGATTTTTCTTCGGCGCATTCGTGTCGCCGGTAAGCCCCCAGAGCGCGAGGCCGTACGCGACCGCCCAGGTCGCGTCGCGGATCTTCGTGTCGGACGAGAGGCGGAACTCTGCGAGGCGCGCCGGGAGCTTCAGCGATCCTTTCGCGATGTCGCTGATGGAACCCGCGCCCGCGCCGCCGCCGGAAATTATGATGCCTGCGGGCAGTGGTCCGCGACGGCCGAGCGACTTGAGATGCTTGTCGATGAGCGCGAACATCATGCTGAGGCGGCTCGCAACGAGGTCGTCGACTTTCTTGCGCGAGTACATCTGTCCCGAGAGTCGGCCAAGCTTCACGCGCTCAGCCTCTTCGAGCGAGATGCGGAATCCAAGCGCGATGTCGTCGGTAATATGGCTCGAACCGATTGGGAATACTTTTACGGAAACAGGAATACCTTCATCGTAGACAACGATCGAGACCGTCTCGGCGCCGATATTTGCGAGGACACAGCCTTTCATCTTCTGGTCGCCTTCAAGGAGCACGTAGGAGCCCGCGAGCGGGGAAGCCATTTGGTCGATGACTTCGATGTCTGCAGCCTCGACCGCTTTCGCGAGCGCTTCCTGGTGCTGCGCGAGACACGTTATGAAAAGGTAATCAGCTTCGAGTCGGACACCCTTCATGCCGAGCGGGTCGCCGAGCACTTTAGTTCCGTCGATACGGTATTCGACTGGAATGCTATGGAGTACGTGCCGGTTCAGGAATCCTGGCGCGGCCGCTTCGCGTGCCGCATGCGCCGCTTTTTCGAGATCGAGCGCGGTGATCTCCTGATCAGCGCGCGAGATGATGGCGAAGCCGGTTGCCCGCGCTTCGTCGAGCGAGATGCCGCCGACCGCGAGGAATCCGGCATGCAGCGGGACGTGCGCCGCAGCCTCTGCTTGTCGCTTCGCTTCGCGGATACTTACGGAGACTTCCTCCGTATTGACGATGTAGCCGTGCCGCAACCCTTTCGACTCGGCAAGGCCCGTGCCGAGGATGCGCACCTGCCGCACGCCAGTGCGCTTGTCAGTGATCTCCTCGATGACGACCACCTTTACTTGGTAGGTGCCGATGTCGATGCCGGTTGCTATGCGTCGTTTCATGTAAATTTGTGCGCCCGCTACCCTTGGCGAATTTTGCCAAGAGAGTTTGTTCGCATGTCTCCATCTTAGCACTGTGCGCCCATCCTTTTATATGCAGTACGCCGTGGATAAACAGATAGAGGACGAAGGTCTGCCGATCCATGTCGTACGAAACGGCTTGCTTGTCGGCTTCGCTCAGGCAGATGATGATTTCGCCACTCTTTTCGCCGAGAGTATAGGAAAGAACATTCGGCACGTAGGTCTTGCCGCGCATCTGCTCGTTCAACTTACGTGCTTGCGCGGGGCCGACGAAGACGAGCGAGAGGTCCCAGCCGGGAAGTACGTTCGTCACGATGGCCGCATACGCAAAACGCGGCACACTGTTGCGCCGCGTCAGATTCTTAATTGAAACGCCCGACATTCGCCTAACGCTTGCCGCCCTTGCGCACCTTCTTCGCTGCCGGATCAATCTTGCCGAGCTTTACGAGCTCGTTGTATGTCTCGCGGCGTACTTTGGAAATGAGAGCGCGCTTGTGGCCGACATTCTTCGATTTGGTGCGCTCGAAGTAGCGGCCGTTGCGCACTTCGCGCACGAGGCCGAGACCCTGCGCGCGGCGGGTAAAACGGCGAATAAGCGCGGTTGAACTCTCGTTCTTTCCGCGTCGGACCTCAACTCGTGTGCCTGCTGTCATATGAAGGAGACTTTAGCACACCGAGACTGCAATTGTCTACTCTGTGAGCTTACGCAACCGTCTTCAGACGCTCGATGAGGCCGGAGAGGGGGAGGACGGTTTCTTCCTGGGTCTGCCGGTTGCGCAGGATGGCAGAGCCTTCGAGCGCTTCTTTGCGGCCCATGATGAGGAGGTACGGGCTTTCGCGCTTCTCGGCGAGCGTGAGCTGTTCGGTCAGGGACTCGACGCCGATGTTTTGCGTCAAAGAGATACGCGCTTTGCGGAAGTCTTCGGCGAGCCGGATCGAGAGTCGTTTCGCTTCGTCGCCGATGTGGACGAAGGAGAAGCGCATCTGCGTCGGCACTGCGCGCTTCACGACCGCGCCCGTGCTCGCTATCTGAAGTACTGCGCCAGTCGCACTAAAAGGGGTGGGGAAGAAGTGACGAGTAAAATCGCCATAGTGCGAGCCCCATGCGACGCGACGTCCTCCTGCGGTAATTTCGAAACAGGTATCGTTCCAGACATTGCCGCGGCTGATGAGATTGCGAGCGAGCTCATAGGGTGTTTCGGTCATCTCGAGGTATTCAAGCAAATCTTCGAAGCGTTTGCGGCTCGCGTCGGAGAGGTGCTCGGTCGGCGCCGGCAAGTCCTCAGCGCATTCGCGCGCGATAAGAAGCTCCGCGGCGAGAAACGTATCCTGCTTCGCGCAGCTTACGCATTCTTCGGGAAGTGAATTCGCACGCTTCTTGAAGAAGTTTCCGAGTTCGCGTGCGTAGCGCGCGCGGGTTTCCTTGTCGCCCATGGAATTGACACGCACGACGGGTTCTTCATGGAACAGGTCGCGGACAAGTGCGCTCAGTGCACGGATGATGACGGCGTCGGCGAGCGCATGGTCGGCGCCGAGCGCGTGCAGCTGTATGATTGCTTTTTTCGGTGCGGGGCGGCCCGGTGCAATGTTCGTGTGCCAGACAAAGAGCGGCTGGCGCGGCGATGGTGTGAACGAGATGCGCTGACACTGTTTCAAAAAGCTAGTAAGCGTCTCGGCCGTCGCGTCATTGCCAAGATGATTGAGTACGTCCGGATACTCAGTAGCTTTGCGTGCGGCACCGCGTGAGGCCGCAGTTAGCGTCGAGAGCGGCGTGAAGCCATAATACTGTCCAAACGCGTGCGCTTTGCTTAAAAGTTCGTCCGCCGGTATGGTATCGCGCATCATAGTGCTGCTGGAGTGGTCGTGCTTGCATACGTCGCTTTGCCAGGGAAGAAACCGCTCTTTGTGATGGGTAGGAGTCGTAAGTCAACGCGGCCGATGATGTCTTTCTTTGGTAATGGTCCCCAAACTCTTGAGTCTGAGCTGTTTGGGCGATTATCGCCCATGACGAAGAACTCGTCCGGATTTAGTGACATATTTTTCGTGTAGGTCGCGTCCTCGTTTACGATATACGGCTCAGCAAGCGTGAATTTCTCGCCGGCACCGGTCGTGATGGCGATACTGCCGTGATTTATGGTAACGGTTTCTCCCGGAAGACCGACGATGCGCTTGATATAAAAGACGGATGGGTTGCCTGGGTAGCGGAAGACGATGACATCGCCGCGCGCGGGCGCTTTAAAGTAGTACAGAAACTCGTCGACGATGAGATAATCGAGATTTTCAAATGTCGGATGCATCGATGCGCCGTCAACGACGAATGGTGAGACGATGAAGATGCGAATCGGAACGACGACAATGACGATGAGGAGTACAAGCGTGAAAAGATCCTTCAGAAGACCTTTTCCAGTGTCAGGCATGTGCGTATTGTACGCTTCGCTTTTTTGCGCGCAAGTTTTTGCGAGCGTGATGGTATTAAATTTCGGCACGCGTCGTCGTCCCAGCGGGTCGACGCGCTCACGCTCGTTCGCATAACCGACGCGCAGACGCGTCGGACCATGCTTATCCGCCGCCAAAGCTCGGCGGCATCCGCTCGGGGACTCGCGGACATGCTCACTGTGCGAGTCCGAAATTTAATACCATCACGCCCGTGCCCTGTGCTACTATCCGCGCATGACAATCGTCATCGTGGGCCTCGGGAATCCGGGGAAAGAATACGAAAAGACGCGGCACAATGCCGGACGGAATGCGGTCGAGCTCGTGGCGCAGCAGGAAGGCTTCGCGGAGTTCGTTTTTAATAAGACGACGAATGCGCTCGTGAGCAAAGGCGCAATTGGTGGTGAGAATGCGACGCTCGTCCTGCCGGAGACGATGATGAATCTCTCGGGGAAGGCGGTCAGTGCTTTCGTGAAGAGTCCGAAAGCGGCGAAGAGTCTCGTAGTCATTCATGACGATCTCGATTTGCCGCTCGGCACGATCAAGATGGCGTTCGGGCGTGGCAGTGGCGGGCACAAAGGCGTCGAGAGCATCATGCGTTCAATTAAAACGAAAGATTTCGCGCGCATCCGCATCGGCATCTCGGGCGTAGGGAAGAAGAATCAGGCGAAGAAAGTTTCGGGCGAAGAGAAAGTCATCAAGCTCGTCATCGGGAAGTGGAAGCCAGGTGAAGAAGCTGTCGTGAAAAAGATTTTGAAGAAAGTCGCCGAAGCGGTATATCTCTTCGCAACCGAAGGCATCGAATCCGCGACCATGTTCGCGAATACGCGCTAAATTCAAAACCTTTTGCTTTTTATGAATGAATGGCCAAAAATAAAAAATGAGTTGCCGACAACTAAGATAGAAAAGGAGCTGAGAGAAGGATGGATTGTCGCTTTGGCCGTGGAGATTATCGAAAGTCATGAAGTGTTTCCTTTTCGCGGTCTCGATTCCGGCGCGTATGCAAAAATAAAAGCTGACGAAGAAGAGTCCTCGGGCTCCGCGACTCCCATAGATGAGTTAGTGAAGAGATTTGAAGATGAAGGGATGAAAGTCGTCTTGGGGAAAAATCCTGAGAGCGGCAATGTCTTCATCTTGCCGTTGCAGAGCGATGACATCGAAAATGACAGTCTTTTCCCCAGGCACCTGCAAATCAGCGAAGGGATGAACGAGAAGCTCAAGGAATTGATTTCGCTCGGGAGGGGTTAGGGATGATAAGAAACATCACGCGGCGCCAGAGGCGCCGCGTGATGTTTGATTTATGAATTCGGAAGGCTTCGAAAAAGTCTGAATGCAAGGCGCGAATGAGAATCGCAGCGAGCCGTACTGGGGCGTACGGCGAAGCGAGACTCGGAGTTCGCAACGCCGCAGGCTGACTTTTTAGTGCCTTACGCCTACTTCTTCTTTCCCGCGTACGTCAGCGTCATGCGCTGGTCCTTCGGTTCGAAGAGCGCGATCGTAAACGGATACGTCTTGCCGAGCTCCAGTGTCTCACGCAGTTCTGCCGGCGTTTTGAATTCGCCCACGTGCACGAGTCCTGCAACACCTTCTTCAATCGACGCGAGCGCGCCGTGCTTGTTGTATTTGATGACGACGCCCGGCACCTCCATGCCCTTCGAGTAACGCTCGGCGGCAGTGTGCCACGGGTTCTCTTTAAGCGCCTTGATGGAGAGCGAGACTTTGCCGTCTTTGATCTCGATGATCTTGACCTTTACACTGTCGCCGACATTGAAGAGCGTGTGTGGATTCTCGACGAGACCCCAGTCAAGCTCGCTGATGTGCACGAGACCTTCGAGTCCCGGTTCGATCTTCACAAAGACGCCGAAGTCGACGACGCCCGTTACTTCGCCGGTCGCTGTATCGCCGACCTGGTACTTGTCGATGAGCGATGCCTTCTCCTCAGCCTCGTTCGTCGTGCGCTCAGAGAAGATGAGTTTACCCTCTTTCGCGTCGGCAGTGATGATGCGCACGGAAATCGGATGCCCGATGAGGCGCATGAGTTCGCCGAGGATTTTCTCCTTATCGCCTTCCGGTACGCGCGGATAGTGCTCCTTCGAGAGCTGGGATGCGGGAAGGAATCCCGGAATGCCCTGCCACGAGAGGATGAGGCCGCCCTTATTCGCCTCTTCGACGACGAGCGAGTATGGGGTCTGCGAGAGGATCGCCGTCTCCGCTTCGCCCCAGATAGCTGCCTGGCGGGCTTCCTTGAGGGAGAGCTCGATGTAGCCTTCGCGACCGGCCGGATCGACGATCTTCGCACTGATGATATCGCCCTGATTCGCTTTGCGTAGCACGTCGGCAGCGTTCAAGTATTCGCGGCCGTAGATGAGGCCGGTGCCGAACGGGGAGAGGTCGATATAGACGCGACCGCGATTGATCGCGATGATCGCGCCTTCGACGAGGTCGCCCGCTGCCGGCGGCATCGGGATGGTATCGACAAGAGCCGCCATCGGGTGTCCCTCCGGCAGATGAATCGTCGCGACAGGCACAACGGCCTTCTTTTCTTCAGACATATATATAGCAGTGTGGGTTTTCGCTGAGGGTACTGGTTCCTTGCGAAATCCAGGGTTAACGCCTCGCTACTTCTCCAACACGCAACAGATGGACTATAGCAAAGGGAGTAAGAAAATGCTAGAATGGGGGTATTATATGGTTATCACGCATCACGGCGGGCAGTGTTTCAAGGTGACGCTCGGCGACCTCACGATCGTCTTCGATCCCATCAATAAAGGCGCGACACTACCGTCCTTGCGTTTCGGTGCCGACATCGCGCTCGTCTCGCGCGACCATCCGGACATGAATGGCGTCAGTGAAGTGACCTACGGCGAGAAGGTGCCGTTTGCGATCACGGGTCCCGGCGAATACGAGCGTCAGGGCGTGGTCATCCAAGGCTTCCTTTCGAAGAGTGCGTACGGCCTCGCGAAGGGTCAGACCGAAGCGTTGAATACGATCTACACGGTTGATCTTGAAGACATGACCCTCGTGCACCTCGGCGCGCTCGCCGATGCGGAGCTTTCAAAAGAAGCGCGCGAGAGCATTGATGAAATTGACGTTCTTTTCGTCCCGGTCGGCGGCGACGGTGTTCTCTCGCCTGAGGCTGCACACAAACTCGCAGTGTCGCTTGAGCCAAAGATCATTATCCCGATGCATTGGAACGGCATCGGTGAACCGAAATCGCTCGAAGCGTTTTTGAAGGCCGCAGGGAGCACGGGCGAAAAGGTCGACAAACTTACCCTGAAGAAAAAGGACCTTGTCGGGCTTGATGGGCGTATACTAGTCGTAACACCATAATATGAAGCCTATTCTCGACTACCTCATTAATCGTTTCGAGCATGCGAAAGGACAGCCGCATCATATCCGCAAGCAGATCGCTTTTGGCGTATCGTCCGGCATCGCTGCGCTCATTGCGATTGTGTGGCTCGTGTCTTCCGTGGAGTCGGGCACGTTTGCTCTCAAGAATCCGACGCCCGAGGATGGCTCAGGAGACGGGTCAATGTTCGTGGCGGGCATGGGGGGTGGAAGTCAGAATCTCGCCGGTGCCGCTGCCGCACTTACTAACGAGTCTGCGCCAGCGCATATCGAGATTATCGATACGACTCCGGCGCCGGTAAAAGTAAAGCCAGTCGAGCAGACGACCGTGCCTTTTTAATACGTAACTGAATCATATGGCTCGCGGAAAGGAGGACAAAGATAAAGTTGTAGCGACACCCGTCGTCACGAACGTCATTGACCAGCCGATCGTCGCGGAGATGCGTACGTCGTATCTCGACTACGCGATGTCAGTCATCACGGCGAGAGCGCTTCCGGATGTGCGCGACGGATTGAAGCCGGTGCATCGTCGCATCCTGTACGCGATGAAAGACATGGGGCTCGTGCCGGGCTCGAAGTTCCGCAAAAGCGCGACCGTGGTCGGCGAAGTGCTCGGTAAGTACCACCCGCACGGCGACGTTGCCGTGTACGACACGATGGCGAAGATGGCGCAGGAATTCTCCTACCGTTATCCGCTCGTACTCGGCCAAGGAAACTTTGGTTCCGTCGACGGCGACTCGCCGGCGGCGATGCGTTACACCGAAGCGAAGATGTCGCGCGTCGCCGAAGCACTCCTTACCGACCTCGATAAAGAGACGGTTGCGTGGAATCCGAACTACGACGCGACGCGCGACGAACCGAATGTGCTCCCGGCGGCGCTGCCGAATTTGCTCTTGAACGGTACGCTCGGCATCGCCGTCGGCATGGCGACCAACATCCCGCCGCACAATCTCCGCGAAGTCGTCGCCGCGACGGTGCATCTCATCGAGAATCCGGAGGCGACGACCGAGGACTTGCTTCAGTTTGTGAAAGGCCCCGATTTCCCGCTCGGCGGCGTTGCATTCAATCAGGCCGACATCCGGCACGCCTACAGCACGGGCAAAGGGCCGGTGGTTGTGCGTGGCGAAGCGGAAATAATCGATGACGGGAAAAAGGATACGCGCATCATCATCACGTCCATTCCGTACCGCGTAAACAAGAGCGAGCTCATCACGCGCATCGCGGATTTGGTGCAGGAGAAGAAGCTCGAAGGCATCCGCGATTTGCGCGACGAGTCTACGTCCGACATTCGCGTCGTCGTTGAGTTGAAGGGTACGGCGCATCCGCAGGCAGTCCTCAACGCTTTGTATAAACACACTGATCTCGAAAGTACTTTTCACTACAACATGCTCGCGCTCGTCGACGGCGTGCCGGAGATGCTCTCGCTCTCGGGCATGCTCGGCTACTTCGTAAAACACCGCCAGGAAGTAGTTAAGCGCCGCACCGAATTCGATCTGCGTCAGGCAGAGGCGCGCGAGCACATCCTCCTCGGGCTTTCGAAAGCACTCGACCATATTGACGAAGTCATCGCGATCATCAAGAAAGCGGCGGACGTGCCGACGGCAAGCATGGCGCTCCAGAAGAAGTTCGGTTTCTCCGTGCTCCAGGCGGCGGCCATCCTCGAAATGCGTTTATCGAAGCTCGCCGGCCTCGAACGCCAGAAGATCGAAGACGAGCTTACTGAAGTGCAGGCGCTCATCAAGCGTTTGAAAGAGATCCTTTCGTCGCCGAAGAAAATTCTCGCGGTCGTGAAGTCGGAGCTCATGGAACTCGCAGAAAAATACGGCGACGACCGACGCACGCGCGTGGTCCGTGGCGGCGTGCAGAATATCTCCGTCGAAGACCTCGTGCCGGATGAGGAATCGATGCTGCTGCTTACGCAGGGCGGCTATGTGAAGCGCACGAATCCGAGCGAGTACAAAGTGCAGAAGCGCGGCGGCGTCGGCGTCGTCGACATCGCGACAAAGGAGGAAGACATCGTAACGCACTTCCTCGTCGCTTCGGCGCACAGCGACCTGCTCTTCTTCACGGATTTCGGCAAAGCATATCAGCTCAAGATGTATGAGATTCCGGAAGGTCGTCGCGCCACCAAGGGCAAGAGCATCATGAACTTCCTCCCGCTCTCGGGCGAGGAGTCGGTCACGAGCGTGCTTGCGATACCGAAGGGCGCGGCGCTCGATGCGACGTCCGTCGTCTTCGTGACCGAAGAGGGCGTCGTGAAGCGCGTCGCCGCACGCTCGTTCGCCGACGTCCGCCGCTCCGGCATCATCGCGATCAATTTGAAGAAGGGCGATAAACTCGTCTCCGCACATCACGCCGCCGAGGGCGACACGGTGTCTATTGTCACCGCAAAGGGTCAGAGTATCCGCTTCGAGTCTGAAGAGGTTCGCGAGATGGGTCGCACCGCTGGCGGCGTGCGCGGCATGAGCGTGCGAAAAGGCGACCGCGTCGTCTCGGCTGAAGTCATTTCCGTACTCGAATCAAAAGACGCATCGCTGCTCGTCATCATGAGTAAGGGCTACGGCAAGCGCACGAAGATTTCAGAATACAAAGTCCAGGGCCGCGGCGGTTCCGGCATCAAGACCGCGGAGGTCACGCCGAAGACCGGCGAGATCATCGGCGCGAGGATCGTCTCCGGCAATCTCGAAGACGAAGAGCTCGTCGTCGTCTCGAAGAAAGGGCAGGTAATCCGCACGTCGGTGCTCTCGATCTCGCTCCTCTCGCGCGCGACCCAGGGCGTCCGCATCATGAAAATGCGTGAGGGCGACTCCATCGCCTCGATGGTCGCGCTCTAAACGAGCGCATTCAAATTCTCCTCCTGCGTGGTGGCCATGGGTGGCGATTTGATGCTATTCCCTTTATAGTTGCGGGAGGAAGTTCTTATTTTTTGTTTGAAAGGAGGTGGGAATGAAAGGGTGGAGAAGTCATCGGGATGAGAGAATTTTCGAAGCTCTGATATTTTGGGGCGGGAAAGCATCGGCTCGGCAGATTGCAGACATAACAAGAATGAATGTGCATAGTCTTCCGCGAACGCTCTTCAGTGTCCCAAACATAAGGCATCTGGGCGGCGAGGCTGAAGAAAGCAAATGGGAAATCATTTAAGTTGGCCGGATCATTCTATGGAGAATGGTCCGGCTTGTTGATTGTCCAGCTCCACTTTCCACTCCAGTTCCTCGTTACACTTCCAATTATCACAGGTATTCAAAATGCACGAAGAAAGTGGGGCTGGGCATGGTATTTTATAGGCATGAGTGTCTCATTTAGCGTCCCGCACGAGAACGTGTTGCAGCTTGGTTTGCGCGAAGGCATGAAGGTCGGCGACTTCGGCGCGGGCACCGGCCACTATTCGCGCGCGGCGGCAGCTATCGTCGGGCACAGCGGTAGGGTCTACGCGATCGACGTGCAGGAGGAAATCCTCAAGCATCTCAAGCTCAATACGCACGCGCATCATCAGAGCACTATCGAAACGATCTGGGGCGATATCGAAAAACCGGGTGGATCGCATTTGCGCGATGCGTCGCTCGACGCAATCATTCTCGCAAACACGCTCTTTCAGATCGAGAATCGTTTTGGACTCTTAAAGGAGATGAAGCGCGTACTTAAGTCGGGAGGGAAGCTTATGGTTGTCGACTGGGCGGGCAGTTACGGTGGGTTGGGTCCAGTACCCGAGAAAGTCGTCACTGAGCACGCCGCGGAAGACTTCTTCATTAGTGGCGGTTTTCATAAGGTAAAGTCGTTTCGCGCCGGGCCGCACCATTACGGAATCGTCTTTACCTCACCATGAATCCCGTTAGAGGTTAGGTCTGGACGATAATTTTAATGCTATGCTGAACGAGATGAAAGTATCGAAAGAATTATCATCAATAATCGTACGGAAATCTCCGATTTCCTACCTCTAACGGGATGAAATTATCTCTCTTTCAAACCATCCTTCTCGGCGTATTCTCCGTCGGCGCGCTCATAGGTCTGTTCGTCTTCGCGACATTCACGGGCACGAGCGGATCAAATGCAATCGGTAGTGTCGTCATCTGGGGCACTTTGCCTTCCGAGGGTATGCAGGCTGCGCTTACTGCCGCTGCGAAGATTGATGCGACGCTCAAAGATGTTACCTATGTGCAGAAAGATGCTGCGACGCTTCCAGCCGACATTGCTACCGCGATAGCGACTGGTAGCTCGCCTGACCTCGTCCTCGCGTCACAGGAGAGTTTGCGAGGGCTCACGAGGTTTATCGAGCCGGTGCCGCTTTCGACGCTTCCAGCGAGCGACTTCACAAGAACATTCATTAGAGAGGGAGGTATTTTCACGGCACCGGGCGGCTCTGGCTACTACGGCGTGCCGTTTCTCGTCGATCCGCTCGTTCTTTTCTCAAATCGTTCCATCCTTTCAAGCAGCGGTATTGCGAAGCCGCCTGCAACCTGGGAAGCTCTTGTCGGCCTTGTGCCGAACATCGCAATTTTGACGCCGTCACGGCAGATTACTCGCGGCCTCATCGCGCTCGGCACTTATGACAATGTCCGCAATGCTCGCGGCATACTTTCAGCACTCTTCTTGCAGCAGGGGATTCCGATATCTTCGTATTCGTCGAGTGGCGTTCCTGTCGCTGATCTCGGGCAAAATGCTTCAAGTGATGCCTCGAAAGGTTCGTCGGTGCTCGGTTTCTATACACAATTCGCTGACCCTTCGAAAGTCTCGTACACATGGAATACCTCGTTACCGGATTCCGAGCAGATGTTCCTTACAGGCGACCTCGCGCTCTATCTCGGGTATGCGTCGCGCGCGCGTTTTCTCAGTTCAGCGAATCCAAATCTCGATTTCATCGTGACGCCACTGCCGCAGAGCGCGACAGCGAGGACGAAGCGCGCTTACGGCCTCCTCTACGCCTTTATGTTGCCGCGTGGAGCGAAGAATGCTGCGGGCGCGTATCAGGTTGCCGTGCTCCTTACTGGCTCGGCAGAGCAGGCTGCAGCAGCCACAGCGACTGGGCTCGCGCCCGCGAGTGTGAACGAGCTTGCGAAGGCCGCTCCTTCTGATCCGGTCGCCGCAGTTGCATACCCTGAAGCGCTCTATGCCGAGGGGTGGCTGTCCCCAGCTCCCGCTGACGCTGACCGCGTCTTTTCAGGTATGATTGGGAATGTGATAAGTGGCCACTCTACTCTCGATACAGCCATCGGCGATGCCGCGCGCTCTCTGAGTTCGCTACTGCAACAATAAATATGCGCTTCTTTTCTACAGCATTCATTGTCGTTTTGTTTATCGTAGGTGCTACGAGTGTTGCGCATGCACAACTTAAAAATCCACCCGCAGGGAGCACTCCGGGCGGCTTTACCTTGCCTGGACCGGGTGGGAATACGGGCTTTACTTTGCCGTCGCCAGAAGGAAATACCGGTTCCAATGGCTCAAACGTCACTCTTACCAATCCGCTTCAAGGGGGGGATAATCTCCAGTCATTTCTCCTCAATATCCTAAATTTTATCATAGATATCGGTTCCATTGTCGTCGTTTTGATGCTCGTGTATGTCGGCTTTAAATTCGTGACTGCTCAAGGGAGCGAGTCAGAGATAACGGCTGCCAAAGAAAT
This sequence comes from Candidatus Kaiserbacteria bacterium, assembly GCA_026396715.1. GTDB lineage: Bacteria > Patescibacteriota > Minisyncoccia > Phycocordibacterales > Phycocordibacteraceae > C7867-001. The sequence continues at coordinate 19,434 of JAPLWH010000004.1, read as the reverse complement.
GCTCCTCTGGACGGTCGTCGGCGCACTCGTCCTTCTCGGGTCAAAAGCGATAGCTCTCGGTATCCAGGCGACGGTGCAGGCGCTCTCCTCAGGTAACTGATATGAATTTGTCCGGCGGAACCAGTCTTAAGGATTTCATCGGTAATGGCACCGGCGGCATCGTGGGCATCATCAATACCATCATCGTACCGGTTATTTTCGCGCTCGCGCTCGCGAGCTTCGTCTGGGGCGTCGTGAGTTATTTCTTCCTCCATGGCAGTGATGACACGAAGCGCACCGAAGGTCGCGAGTTCATCCTCTGGGGTATTCTCGGCATGGTTGTGCTCGTCTCGGTCTGGGGATTTGTGAATGTCGTGTTATCCACGCTCGGCATCGCGCCCGCCAAATAATATGCGATACTTGTCGCATATGAAATCAACCGCCCGCACTGCTCTTCTCGGTATTCTTTTTCTCGCTCCGGCTCTCGCATTTGCACAAATGTTGCCGCCAGGCGGCGGAGTTCTCATTGGTGGCGGGCCGTATACATATCAAGGTAGTCAGACGTATTCAGGCGGCAGTGCCATGTTCGGACCCTTCAGTGGCGGTTTCGGCGGTATATTTCCCGGCGGGGGATACGGTGTCGGCGGCGTAGCGTCCAACATCATCTACCTCATCAACAGTGTGCTAGTGCCGCTCCTTTTTGCGATCTCTTTCATCGTATTCCTCTACGGTGTCGCGAAAGCCTACATTTTCTCCACTGGCGATGAAGAGGCGGTTAAAAGCGGCCACCAGATCATCCTCTGGGGCCTCATCGCTTTCGCGGTCATGGTGTCAGTCTGGGGATTGGTAAATGTCGTCGCGAACACCTTCGGTCTCGCTGGGTATTTTGCACCGATGCAGCCGACCTCATATTCGCCGCTCATGTCTCCATCGAGATAATTCCGAACTATGGATATAAGCTATTTGCAGGGGTATAAGGAGAATATCCTCATCATCATCAATTTTCTTTTCATTCCGGCAGTAATGGCCATCGCACTCCTTACGTTTCTTTGGGGGGTCTACAATTATTTCATTCTCGGAGCAGAAAGCGAAGACAAGCGTTCCGAAGGGCGCCAGTTTGTTCTCTGGGGCGTTATCGGTTTTGCGGTCATCGCTTCTGTCTGGGGTCTGGTATATATTGTCGGTGCTACGTTCGGGTTCTTTTCCGGCAATGCAATCAATTTCGCACCACCACCACCGAAGATCTAATCGGGTCTATCCACACAGGATGAAAACATCCGATTGACGCTGCTTACAGGAACGTTACAATTACCTCGTTAACCATTTACCTATATTATGAAAAAAGCTCTCGCCCTCACTTCAGTAACTCTCGCCGCATTTGCCGTACCGCTCATCTCTTCTGCTGCCATAAATAATCTTTCGGACGTCGGTTCATTCATCATTAATACAATCAATAATGTCTTCGTGCCGGTCTTGTTTGCCATCGCATTCATCGTCTTCATTTGGGGTGCATTCGACACCTTTATCTTGGGAGCAAACTCCGAAGAGGTAAAAGAACACGGCAAGAATCTCATGCTTTGGGGACTCATCGGTTTCTTCGTGATGGTCTCCGTATGGGGCTTGGTGAACATCCTCACGGGCACGGTCAGCTTCGGCAATGCGTCACAGTCTGGTCTTCCAGCAGCGAAGACCGTCGGCCAGTAGTCAGTAAATGTCTGCGCTCTACCAATTCCTCGGGAAGGTCGTCGTGCAGATCATCAATCCGATCATTCTGCTTCTTTCGGCGAGTGCTTTCATCGTGTTTCTCTGGGGCGTGTTTGAGTTCGTCAAAGGAGCTGGAGACGAAGGGAAGCGCGAGGAAGGGAAGCAAGCTATTTTTTGGGGTATCCTTGGATTTGTAATCATCTTCGGCGCGTACGGCATCATCAATATCGCGCTCGGTACGTTCGGCATCGACAAATTAACTCCAGGGAAGTTCGGCGGTTTATAAGCGGAGTATAAAAAGAGAAAGGCCGTACCGGGTTTGAACCGGTACGGCCTTTTTTGGAAAGAACAAAGAACTTACAGAGGAACGTAGGCGTAATGAATGATATTTTTCCCTCTCGCCTGATTTGTTACATACACCCACGGCATGTTGCCTTTGGGGCAGGGAGCTTCTCCTGCACCATAGGATATTTCACTTTTATTCTGATACACACAGTGAATGCGAAACTCGGCCGATCCGATGATCTTAATGGTTTTGTCAGTATCCACCGGAATAAGTTTCGATTTTCCGCGTTCCTTTAGGATAAATCTCGGCCAAGATTCCTCAGAATCGCTTATGAGAGGAATTCCAGATGTCTGATCCGATTGATCGCTCTCCATTTGGTGGATCAGCATGTAATCTGACACCTCTTTCGTCGAGACGATTAGTACGACGATGGAAACCAAGGTAATGATTGAGTTTCGAGCCGTCTTTCGAAATTTTACGGACTTCTCGGTACCCTCAGCCTCAGCGCTGTTTTTCGCCTCAGATAGATTCATCGTCTTCCTCCTTGTGTGGGACGTGACGCTTTATTTCCTTGTTTGGGAGAACCCACTTTTTTCTCATTCAGGAATTTTTCGGCCAGTTTGACCGCTAGAATTGGGATATCACCTTCGACGACTGTGATATCCATCTTAGTGTCGTTACCCGATACTGTCAGTGCCCTGTTGAGCATTTTATTGTATGCATCTGTCGAGATTTCTCCTGATGCAATCTTCGTTTTCAGCATTGCCGGTTCATACCCATAGAGTCGAGCCACCACCTCATGAAGCACTTCAGCCTCATCGATGGCGTCTCTGGTCTTTTGAACCGCACTGGGGAATGCGATGCTGTCGATGACAACGCTTACGGTAATGAAACCGTACTTGCTGCCGAAACTTATCGGGTCCTTGCCACCCTCTTTTCTACTCATGAATTCCAAGGAAAGTTTTTCATTGAGTTCAGTAATTTGCTTCCGTACCTCACCTGCATCCATTTGGGCACACTGGCTCGTGAGGAAACTATCGATAAAAGCAGTAATGCCGCTTTCTATCGTTGATGCGTCAACACCGATAGCCCGTTCAATCAGAGCAAGGTCAATAGCATATTCGAACTTTCCACCGACAATTACTTTCGCGCTTTGCGTTGAAATGCCTACACTGAAAGGTCGTGTAATTACTTTCAGTGAATAATTACCATTCTTGTTACGTTCTTCCCACCAGTGCGATAGGTGAAGTCCTGGACCGTACGGAATCATCGTTCCTGTGAACATGTTCTGAGTAACATACCCGGTCCATTCTGGATTGTAGATGAGCATACGGTCGGGGATTATCCATCGCGCGAGTGTGCCACCACCGCAGAATCCTAGTAGGTACCCGATAGTCTCGTGTCCAATCAGCAAACCCCAATAACCTACTAATGCTGTTGGTGCCCCAATGATGAATCCTGTAGAAATAAGGAACCACATTAATCGGAAGAAACGATTCCTGGTCTTAATCTGTCCGTCGTGGGGCGGTCGCAGATCAATACGGTAGCCGGTATGTTTTGCATCCTGAGCCATTTCAACACTCCTTTGTGAGTTTGTTTAGGTAACAGAGAACTTGTTTTCTGGTGGAAATAATACAGAAAACTATGAGAAAGTCAAGTGCGACCAAGAAGGTACGGAGCGTAGCGACTATACTCGCTACGCTCATGTCAGTGCTGGGGAGAGGACTCGAACCTCCAATGGGTTACCCCGTCAGCTCCTAAGGCTGATGCGTCTACCAATTTCGCCACCCCAGCAATCTCTTCTATGGAACTATAGCAAGTCAAACTGTTTTGTGCGCCTACCTGGATTCGAACCAGGGACCGTCTCCTTAAGAGGGAGCTGCTCTACCAACTGAGCTATAGGCGCATACTGAGATCGAGTTTTGCACCGAACGAGCGTCAATATCATATCCGAGAAGATATGGGCGCGTTATGTTGCACTCTACACGATGGAGGCGTTCTCTTCAATATTGCGCTTTGTGTACTCGGCGAAGCGTTGCATGAGGTCGCGCGTAATGGGGCCGGGAGTTCCAGAGCCGATGGCGTGCCCGTCTATCGAGACGATGGGCATGAGGTCTTTGAAAGATCCCGTGATGAACACCTCATCAGCAGCAAAGACCTCATCGGTCGAGATTGCGCGTTCCTCGGTCGGGTACGCGCCCTGCGCAAGCTCGAGGACTATTTTGCGAGTAACGCCTTTGAGCACTCCGGTATCGGGGGTCGCGACGACACCATTTTTTACGATGCATACATTGCTCGTCGCGCATTCGAGTACGCGGCCGCCAGTTGTGTAGAGAATCTCGACTGCACCCGCAGCCGCGCGCTTTTTTTGGAGTAGCACGGCCGTAATGTAATTGGTCGTCTTGATCTCCGGCATGAGACGTTGATGCTCGTATGACAGGAGACTCCCGCCGCGCTCGTAGAGCGCGGCGGGCAAGGGTACAGCTGCCTCTGCAGTAATGAAAAGAGTCTCGCGCCACGGCACCGGCTCAAGGCCTCCTTTTGCTTCGCCGCCAGTCAGCACCATGCGGAGATTTGCTCGCACTCCGGGCGCGTTGTGAGCGATGACTGCGCGCATCACGTTCTGCACCTCCTCTTTCGTATGCGGTATGGTCAGGCCGAGTGTGTTCGCAGCAACTTGGAATCGTTCCCAGTGATCCTTGAAACGGAACGGCTCTCCGGCAAAGGAAGTGAGTCCGTCGTAGATGCCGAAGCCGCGAAGCACGCCGAGGTCGAGTATACCGACCCGCGCGTCTTTAAGAGGAGTGATCGCTCCATTTAGATAACAAACAGGCTCCATAGGTTCGCGTATCGTAACATGGTGCCGAGGGTGGATCGGTCACGAGTTACGGACGGATTGCTCCAAGTATTCGCAATCCGTCTCGCACTCTCGACCCCGGCTCGCCATATGCTCGGAGACTCGCATATGGCTCCGCCATTCGATTCCCACTCGCACGCTATCGCATGCTCCCCACACAACATTCGCTGCGCTTCTGCTGTGCGACCAAGAAAACAAGAAGTGTACTCACGACTATGTTTTCTGAAGTACTCTTGTGGTGCCGAGGGTGGGAATCGAACCCACAAGAGCCGATTAAAGCTCACAACGTTTTAAGCGTCGCGTGTCTACCAGTTTCACCACCTCGGCGTGCTTTCTTATTTTTACCACGATGAGTGGGTTTCAAGCTATGGCAATTGGGACAAAGGATACGCAGATTCTCAAGTCGGTTGTCGTATCGATTTCCGTTTATGTGGTCAAGTTCAATTGGTATTCGTCCGTCAGGACTCACTTGAGCCCAACCACACTCTTCGCATTTCGCTTCTTTCAAGCCTATTTTAAAAAGGCGTTGTTTTAGATGATACAAGCCATAGTGGCTATTTAGAACCAAGATATCTTTTAGTTCATATATCGGCTCTTTGGGAATTCGCATCCCCTTATTCCATCCTTGTCCTTTGAAATGCGACGTGCTCAATTTCTGATCGTTGATGGCTTTGGAAACTTGTACATAGTTACCACCAGCAGGAACAAGATCCAGTTTCGCAATAACCTGCCGCAAGCTTGTAGAAGTTTTTACGGCTTCTTGCAATTGTAGAAGTGTCCAGGTTCGTCGTCGGTTCACAGGCTAATTGTATCCCATTGGGTACAGTCAGGTAATCTTATATCCACATACGTATACCTCTTTGAGGCCCGGGCGGGAATCGAACCCGCGCATCGCGCTTTTGCAGAGCGCTGTGTTACCGCTTCACCACCGGGCCGTTTCTTGATGATACTAACTTTTTGCAGGTTCCGCTAACGGTTCGCCGTTATCAAGTAGGAAATCGACGCGCGGGAGGCGCATGCGCGCATGCGTCTTTAAGTGGTCGGAAAATGCTTCGCGCTGACGCTCAAGGAAAGCCATTGCCGCGTGAGCTTTTTCGACAGGGAAGACGCTCACGAAAACGAGAATGCGATCACCGTGCGCGACGCTGCGCGCCTGAATGACGGTAATGAGGGATTCTCGCCCGGCTTCACGCGCGATGAATTGCGCAGCTTCGCGTGCGACGATCTCAGTCGCGCGATTCGACTGCTTGCGAGGGGTGCGTATGCGAGCGTCAGGGTTCATACCGTTAGAAATAGGACGCGAACGCACCACTTGTGGCGCAGCCGAACCCTATTCGGTTAGAGTTAATAATCGAACCTGTTTTTTGGTATCGACCGATGCGTCCGCGATTTCTAACGGCATTCATAGTTCAGTAACGACGAAAGCGATAAGCTCGTCGCCGTAGACGGCATTTTCGCGTGCTTCGATCTCGGTGCCGAAGTCGCCTTCGGTCTTGATCTCTTTGACGTCGGCGCGCGCCTGCTGGAGATTGCCGATGCTGCCGCGCGCAATCTCGACATCTTTCCGCATAATCTTCACGCGGTCGCCGACCGTCAGGATGCCTTTGATGTGGCGCGCGCCGAGGACTTGCTTCTTTGTACCCGAGGAAAAGGTTTTCAAGACGAGGGCACGTCCGAGTTCTTTCTCGGCGGAGATGACTGGGACGCAGGCGGCGAGCAATTCTTTGATCTTCGCCGACAGTTCATAAATTATTGAGAATGAGAAGATTGAAATACTCTCGCGCTGTGCGAGGTCGCTTGCGATCGCGTCAGTCGAGACGTTGAAAGCTATGATCGTCCCGCCTGCACCGCGCGCGGTCTTTACGTCGGTCTCTGAAATGCTGCCGACGCCCGATGAGACGATGCGGATCGAAGCGCGTTCGTGGGTAATCTTTTTCAGTTCATGCACAATCGCATCAACTGAACCAGCGACGTCCGCTTTGATGATGAGCGGGAGCTCGGTAATGCCTGCAACCGCCGCCGCGCGCTCGGGCACCGCCGAAAACGACTTTGCATTCTCTTTGGCGAGCGCCTCTGCTTCCTTCTTGCTCTTCACAACACTGAACAGGGAACCGGCGGACGGCAGCTTGGAGAATCCGGAAATGCGCACCGGCTCTGAGGGTCCCGCGCTTGGGGCGCGCTTGCCGAGGAAATTCTCGATGAAGCGGATCGGTGCGAACGCATCACCTGCAACGACGAAGCCGTCGAGCGTGAGCGTGCCGTCTTTTATGATGAGGGTCGCCGAGGCGCCGCGCTTTGCGTCTTGTGTCGCTTCGAGGATGAAGCCCGTCGCGCTTGCCTCTGGGTCGGCGGTAATGTCGGCGAGATCTGCCGAGAGGAGGACGAGGTCGAGGAGTTCCGGGACGCCCTCGCCGGTTTTCGACGAGACAAGCGCGAAGGCAATATCGCCGCCCATACCTTCTATATAGATGCCGTGTTCAGTAAGCGAGTTCTTCGCGTGTCCGACGTCGGCATTATTTTTGTCGATCTTCGTGATTGCGACGATGTAGGGGATTCCCGCTTCAGTGATGGCGGCGAGCGCATCGAGTGTCTGCGGCATCACGCCTTCGTCTGCGGCGACAACGAGGATACTGATGTCGGCCGCGGCCGCGCCGCGCGTGCGGAGCGCTTTGAAGGCTTCGTGCCCGGGCGTATCGAGGAAAGTGATCGGACGCTCATTGTGGAGCGCGATATACGCAGCGACGTGCTGCGTGATGCCGCCCGCTTCGCCCGCGACGACAGTCGCCTTCCGGATGTAATCCAGAAGCGAAGACTTGCCGTGGTCTATATGGCCCATCACCGCGATGACGGGCGGTCTTTGAGTCCGCGCCATAATGGCTCTATTTCATCACAAAAATGACTCAATTGCAATGTTTTCGAGACAGCACCAATAAAAACCGCCTCGCCGGTAAGCGGCGAGGCGTTCAAAAGGGTCTTTATACGGGAATAGGGAAGGTGGCGATTTGCTTCCATACGCCTCCCTCAAACGGTTTTCGATATAGCGCGATTCTTTGCAGGGGAATGTGCATGATCTCGGTCTCGATATTTCTGATTTTCGGCCATACTTGATCAAAAATGCGCGAGGTTTTTTCAGCAACGGTAACGTGTAACGTGTTGTCATTGTCGTATTCGCCCGGCTTATATTCCGGTAGTTGCGATAGGACTTTTGCTATCTCCACCCATAGCGTCGCTGCACCGCGAGTCGCCTGGACCGGAAGAATGACAAACTGTTTTTCGAACGTAGACAATCCGTGGAGCGTAATCCGCGTCTGCCTCATTCGTGCGACAGTGTCTCTCAAGAGCTCTTTCAAAACGGTCTCATCAACAATGCCTGTTAGAGGTCTATGAAAGGTAACGTGTGGCGGGAGATTCCGATACGGCGGCGTGAGGCCGGTTATAGACGTGATGCCATCCATCAGTCGGCAGAGCCGTATACAGAACGGATTAGGAATGAGAAACAAGATAAGGTACGTGTTCATTTTTTCTCCTTTGTGGCGAATTGGAAAGATCAGTCGAATTGTCTTCTGGGCGAAATCTAGCATAGCGAGAAACGGTTAGGAAATAGCGGCGGGTGCGGTAGAATCAACCTATGTTTTGGAAGCGGAGAACCTATCTCGACTATGCCGCAGGGGTACGTGGCAATCCGTCGTCGCCGCACGAGGAAGGGCGGCTTGCGAAGAAGATGCTTGAAGACGCGCGGACAGCCATTGCGCGGCTCACGGAGGTACAGCCGGACGACGTCCTCTTCACGAGCGGCGCGACAGAGAGCAATGCGCTCGCCATCCTCGGGCATGTGCGCGCCTTACGTTTGCTCGCTGGTCCGGATGTGCCGGGCAGAAATAACATGCACGTTTTGTATCTGTCGAGCTCGCACGCCTCAATCGTCGAAAATATGAACGTATTGGCGAGGGAGGGCATCACTATCGAGGCGCTTCCGGTCAAAGACTATCGCATCGATAGTGAAAGGCTTGCGGCGATGATCCGAAAGGAGACGGTGCTTGTCTCGATGGACGCTGTGTGTGGCGAGACGGGCGTGGTGTGGAATACGCGCGAGGTCGCTGAAACGCTCCGAAAGGCGCGCGGCGACGGAGTCGCCGCGCGCATCATGCTGCATGTCGACGCAAGTCAGGCGCCGCTCACTGAAAAGATTTCGCGCGCGCATTTCGGTGCGGACATGCTGACCTTCGATGCGTCGAAGGTCAGTGCGGCGCGCGGTATCGGAATGCTCATCGCGCATCGCACGATTCCGCTCGTGCCGCTGTATGCTGGCGGCGGGCAGGAGCGCGGACTACGCTCCGGAAGCGAAGCGCCGGAGCTCGCACAGAGTTTCGCGGCCGCGCTCGCCGCCGCCGTGCTTGGCCGCGAATCTTTTCGCGTCTCCGCAGAAAAGAACAGAACGCTTCTCAAGGCGGCCCTTACGGCTATTTTGAACATACATATACAAGAAGGCCGTTCACAGGCGCCGCATATCCTCAATCTTTCGCTTCCCGGCCGCGATACGGACTATATCGTCGCGCTCCTCGATGAAGCCGGTTTCGCCATTTCCTCACGCAGCGCCTGCGAGACGGATTCCGAAGAAGGTTCTCGGGCGGTCCTCGCGCTTACGGGAGACCCCGAACGTGCTCGCGCGACACTTCGCATTTCCTGGGGACCGGATACATATCCGCGCGAATTGGCTCGTTTCGCGAAGGCACTTATTCGGGCAGTCGCATTTATTGACAACAGCAATCAAGGGTAGCATTATGGTTGCATGAACATTGAGGAACTTTCAAAATCTCAACTCATCCTCCTCACGATCTTGGTGAACTTCGTGACTTCCGTTGCGACGGGTATTTTGACGGTCTCGCTGCTCGACAAAGCTCCGCCTTTTGTTACTCAGACAGTCAATCGCGTGGTCGAACACACTATCGAAACGGTTACTGCTGCTGCGCCTGCGGCGATCATTCAAGCATCTGCACCTTCGAATCAGGATCTCGTAACGGCAGCGATTGGGGCGAATGCGTCGCGCGCCGTCGCTATTTATGCGGCAGAGACCGGCACTTCGACGCCAGCCATTGCGGTCGGCACGTATATTCCGAAGGCGCGCGCCGTTGCGACAGCAGCGCTTGAAGTCTTGCCGAAAGAAGCGCTCATAGAGTTTACGAACGGCGCATTTATTTTCGCATCGCTCTCGCATGAAGGTAAGGGTATTGCCGTCTACGGTTTCGCCGATGGCGCCGTACTTCCGAAGATGGTTTCGCCGGTCCTCCTTGCTGCTGCTGATTTGAAACTCGGCCAGACTGTGCTCGCGCTCGGTTCTGATGGTTACGCTTCGACTGGCATCGTCGCGCGCGTGACTGCCAAGGGCGTGTATACCACCTTGCCGGACATTGGTGTTGGTGCTGCGGTTGTTGATCTCTCAGGAAATCTCATCGGTATCAGTGGCGGAGAGTCGACCGGACTTTTGATTTCGGCGGATAAGATAACGATGCTTTTGACAGCGGTTCCGACGACGGCAACCTCGACGCCGGTCGTGAAGTAATACTTTTATATCTATGCCTCCTTTTAACAATTTTACGACCAAAGCTAAAGAAGCCGTGCGTCGCGCGCATGAGCTCGCGATAGAACGCGGGCAGAACCATGTCTCGCCGCTCCACCTGCTCGCCGCACTTGTGCTGCAGGAAGAATCACTCGTGTACTCGATGCTCGATCGGATGGAAGTCGATACGAACTTGCTCGCCGACACGGTGCTCGAACACCTGGAGACGCCAGAAAACGCGTCGGTACTCTCGCCTTCCTACCAGATTTATCTCACGCCGGATCTCGCGCAGGCGCTCGAATCGTCAGGAAAGATAGCGGCACGATTGAACGATACTTTTGTCGGTACGGAGCACCTGTTCCTTTCGGTCATCGAGCATCCGGGTCCGGCGGCCGATCTCTTTACGCGTTTTGCGATCACGCAGAACGCCGCGCTCGCCGTGCTCAAAGAGCTCAAGAATTCGAAGGACGGTCAGGTCGTCGAGCCGAAGCGTTTCCGCGCGCTCGCGAAGTATGCGCGCAACCTTACCAAGATGGCCGCTGAGAACAAGCTCGATCCGGTCATCGGCCGCGACCAGGAGATCAATCGCGTCATTCAGATCCTCGCGCGCCGCACGAAGAATAATCCGGTCCTCATCGGCGAGGCGGGCGTCGGCAAGACGGCAATCGCGGAAGGGCTCGCGGCACGCATGGCAAGCAATGACGTTCCTGAGTCGCTCAAAGGCAAGGAGCTCCTTTCGCTCGATCTCGGGCTCATGATCGCTGGCACCAAGTACCGCGGCGAGTTCGAAGAGCGGATGAAGAACGTCATGAAAGAAGTGGAGCGCGCGGAAGGGAAGGTCATCCTCTTCGTCGACGAGCTTCACACGCTGGTCGGCGCCGGCGGCGCGGAGGGCTCGCTCGATGCATCGAACATGCTGAAGCCCGCGCTCAGCCGCGGCGAGATCCGCGTCATCGGCGCGACCACGCTCAAGGAATATCAGAAATACATCGAGAAAGACGCCGCGCTCACGCGCCGTTTCCAGTCGGTTTTCGTGAGCGAGCCGTCGATCGAAGACGGCATCGCCATCCTGCGCGGGCTCCGCGACAAGTACGAGCTTTTTCATGGCGTGCGCATTACCGACGGCGCCATCGTCGCTGCCGTCGAGCTCTCCGCGCGCTACATTACTGACCGTTTCCTGCCGGACAAGGCCATCGACCTCATCGACGAAGCGGCGTCGGGGCTGCGCATCGCGCTTGAGAACAAGCCGCCGCTCCTTGAAGAGACCGACCGGAAGATTCGCCGCCTCGAGATCGAGCGACAGGCGCTCCAGAAAGACCTGGAAGGCGAGCACTCGAAAGAGATTAAAGAGCGCATTAAGGCCATCGACGTAGAAGTCGCTGACCTGAAAGAAAAGACGAGCGAGCTTGAACTCAAGTGGAAGAATGAGAAGGAGATTTTGACCGGCATCCGCGTCGCTAAGACCGAGCTTGAAGCGCTTAAAGTGCAGGCGGACAATGCCGAAGCCGCTGCCGATCTCGGTACGGTTGCGGAGATTCGTTATGGAAAGATTCCGCACATTCAGAAAGACTTGGAGACGAAGTTGAAGCGCTTGAAGGCGCTGCAGAAGTCGCGTCGTGTTTTGAATGAAGAAGTGGCTGAGCAAGACATTGCTGGTGTCGTCTCGCGCTGGACGGGCATCCCGGTCTCACGCATGCTTGAAGAAGAGGCGGCGAAACTTTCGCGCATGGAAGAGACGCTCAAGAGCAGTATCATCGGCCAGGACAATGCAGTGAAGAAAGTCACGGATGCGGTAAAGCGCTCGCGGGTGGGCATCTCTGATCCGAATCGCCCGATTGGCTCGTTCCTCTTCCTCGGGCCGACCGGTGTTGGCAAGACGGAGCTCTCAAAGAAAATCGCTGAATTCATGTTCAACGATACAGACTCTCTGGTGCGCGTGGACATGAGCGAATTCATGGAGAAGCACTCGGTCGCGAAGCTCATTGGCGCGCCGCCGGGCTATGTCGGTTATGAAGAGTCCGGCTCGTTGACCGAGCGCATCCGGCATCGCCCGTACGCGGTGGTGCTGTTCGATGAGATCGAAAAAGCGCATCCGGAAGTATTCAATATTCTGCTGCAAGTTCTTGATTCTGGACATTTGACCGACGGCAAAGGACGCAAGGTCAATTTCAAGAATACGATTATCGTACTGACTTCGAACATTGGCGGGGAATTCATCGATCGTCTCGCGCACATCGGTTTCGGCGTCGCGGGCGCGACCGATGCAAGTCGCTACGAGGAGACGAAAGAGCGGGTCATGGGCGCGCTCAAAGAGCACTTCCGTCCCGAGTTCTTGAACCGGCTCGACGATATCATCATCTTCGATGTGCTCGCGAAGGAGGCGCTCGCCAAGATTGTCGATACGCAGGTCGAGGAAGTCATGAAGCGTCTCGCGCAGAAGCGTATCGCGCTTTCCTTTACGCCCGAAGTGCGGCAGTGGCTCGCGGAGAAGGGCTACAATCCGCAGTATGGCGCCCGCCCGCTGCGCCGTACGATCCAGGACAAGATACTGACCCCGCTCGCGTCACTTATGGTCGATCAGGGGGTTATGGAAGGGGGTACCGTGCTCGTCTCCATCAAAAATGGCGAGCCGCACTTCGAGGTAAAGAAACGCGCGCCGAAGACGGCGCGCGCAAGTGCTGTAATCTCCGCAGCATAGCGCTCCGCACGGTGGCAATTTTTGAGCACGGCGTATTTTTCTGCTGAAAAATCGCCTCGCCCTCGGGCCGTCGCCCTGCGGGAGTCTCAAAAATTGCCCCCGCACTTTGCTTGCGGCATACCGATGAATCTGTTACATTTTCCGTATGTCACAAGACCGCCTACTTAGGCTCAAATCCACGAAGTCCAATCACGTCATTTGGACTCGTAAGAATAGGAAGACCACCGAGCGCAAGATCGAACTCCAGAAGTTCGACCCAACGCTCAGGAAGCGCGTTACCTTTAAGGAGGCAAAGCGTTAGTTAAAACGAAAACCGTCCCTTGAGGGACGGTTTTCGTTTGGACGGGCTCACTAGGACCATCGATTACACCTTATCTCCCTCGACTCGAACACTCGCCGTCGCTCGCAAAATTGCCACCAGGGCCATGATTACATGTATCGAAGCTTAAAGCTTCAGTACACCTGGTGGATGTTTCTTTGCGGTCACGGATAAATCCTTTGCCGTCGCAAAGGATTTTCCGTTACCCCGCCTCGCGGTTTCGCTTGCTAGCGAAACATCGCTTCGGCCCCCGCAAAAGCACAACACCTGCCGCAGGGCAGGTGTTGTGCTTTTGCGGGCCCACCAGGAATCGGACCTGGGCTGTCGCTTTTGGAGAGCGATGTACTACCATTATACGATGGACCCGAAGAGAGGCAAAGAGTAATGAGCGTCTCCGTTCATTCTCTTTCGCCGAACGAGGGTTCATATCGGCATTTCGATATGGACCCGAAGAGAGGTAGAAACGATACCTCACAGATGAAAGATAGCAGATAGAGGGGTGGGGGAAAAGCCGCGCACCAGCTGCTGGTGCGCGGTATGATGTAGTTATGCGTTTCCGCGTCCCTGCACTCATGCTCTTGTTTACGGTGTGTTCGTTCGCGCTCCCGCTTGCCGCGCATGCGTCCATACCGTTCTTTGGTCCCATCATTCCGCAATCGGGGGATCAGGCCGTATGTGCGGCGAGCTGGGGAATGCTCCTGACAGTCATCAATAACATCATCGAGCTCCTCATCACGCTCGTAATTGTCTTTGTCGCGCCGCTCATGGTCGCATATTCAGGTTTTCTCTTCGTCGTCAATCCGGTAAATGCGAGCGGTAAGGAAGAGGCTAAGAAAATCCTTACTAATACTGTCGTTGGCATCGTCATCGCGCTTGCAGGGTGGATGATTGTCGCGGCACTTATGGCAGTGCTCTACAACCCAAAAGCTGTTGGCTCGACGTGGTCAGACATCATCGGCTCGAAGGGTCTCCCTGTTTGTATCCCGCTTAAAGCAAGTCTTAATCCGGCAAAAACAGAAGGTCTCTCTGTAGTTCAGGGATCGGCAGCTGAGCGGGCAATACGGGACTCATTACAGCAATCTGGCGTCATGATTAATAATGGTCCGTGTTCTCCTGACAGTAGCGGGAGTGGCTGTACCAATGTGGCCGGCATGCAGCAAGCAACTGTGGATCAGATAATTAATATTAAAAACTCATGTGGTGGCTGTCCAGTTATAGTTACCGGGGGTACTGAGCCCGGACATGCTTCCGGTCAATATAGTCATGAAAATGGTTATAAAGTCGATATTGACTCGACGAATTCTACCCTCAACGCTTTTCTTCAAAAGCTTCCCCTTACGGGTCAACGAGGAGGTGATTCGGGTGGTCCGATTCGTTCGGATTCCTGTCAAAATCAATATGTACAAGAGTCGAATCACTGGGACATCACCATTTTTCAGACGTGTAGTATCTAGTTCTGAAGAGTACTCTCTTTTTTTAATTTGCGGAGCCAGGCTTTCTGGCGGCGCGCATATTGCCAGAGTTTCGCTGAAAGGGTAGGAAGAAGGGATTCTTCCGTGCGTTCGTTTCGTAAAAATTCGCCCACGATTTTGTATTCAAGACCGAGCTCGTTCAGGCGCGTGTCGCCGACTGCTTCGCGCACGCGACGTACTTCGTCGACGAGTCCGTGCGCAAGAGCGCTTGCAAGGCGCGTGTCGATGCGCGTCTGCAATTCTTCTTTTGACGGATCGATGGTTATCCACACAATTCCCGGAAGGTCTGACCTTCCGGGGTGCTGGGAAGTTCGTCTTTTTAGAAGATCGCGTGGCGGGACATGCCCAAGAGAAGCGATTATTTCCAGTGCGCGGATCAAACGACGGCGGTTTTGCGGGTCGAGTTCAGCAGCGCGGCGAGGATCGCGCTGCGCGACCCTCGCCGCGAGTTCTTCAGTCGAAAGCTTCTCGAGTTCTTCGCGCAGCGCAGGATTCGCATCCACGCCGGTCGGGAGTCCGTGCAAGAGCGCATTAAAATAAAAATGCGTGCCGCCAGCGAGAATCGGGAATTTCCCGCGTCCTGCAATATCGGCGATTAATCGTGTCGCATCCGCGACGAACTCTCCCGCGGAGTAGCTCTCTTTTGCGTCGCGAATATCAATGAGGTGGTGCGGTACGCCCCGCATTTCCTCGACCGTTATTTTTTCCGTGCCGATATCGAGCCCGCGATACACCTGTCGCGAGTCGACCGAGATTATTTCGCCATTTCGCTTGAGCGCCTCTTCGACCGCGTGGGAGGATTTGCCCGAGGCGGTAGGGCCCATGATAAGTAGTATTTGTGTCTCCACGACGCGATGGTATCATGAAGGGAACGTAATAAAAAAATATGAAAGATACCAAAAGTAACTATTGCGAAAATTGCGGCGAGTTCCACGACATGGTGCGTGACTACGTCTCGCAGGTAAAAGTGGGCGCGACAGTGCCTGATTTCGAATTCGAAACCTACTGCCAGGGAGCGATCAAGACCATGAGTCTCTCGCAGTTGCGCGG
Organism: Candidatus Kaiserbacteria bacterium; assembly: GCA_026396715.1. Lineage (GTDB taxonomy): Bacteria > Patescibacteriota > Minisyncoccia > Phycocordibacterales > Phycocordibacteraceae > C7867-001. The sequence goes on along the minus strand of JAPLWH010000004.1, from coordinate 3,512 downwards.
GAAGTGGGTGGTACTCGTCTTTTATCCAGCGGACTTTACTTTTGTCTGCCCGACCGAGCTCGAGGAGCTCGCAAATCTGTATCCGAAATTCCTGGAACTTGGTGCCGAAATCATCTCGGTCTCTTCCGACACAGTCTTCACACACAAAGCATGGCACGACACGTCTCCGGGCATCAAAGAGATTGCGTATCCGATGGCGGCTGACCCTTCCGGCAAGCTTGCTTCTGCCTTCGGTGTTCTCATCGAGGGTGGCGAAGCAGCCCTTACGCCGGATGAAGGTCTCGCGCTTCGCGGTACGTTTATCATCGATCCGTCCGGGACGCTGCGTTCGATGGAAGTCAATGACAATTCCATCGGCCGCAAAGGCTCAGAAACGCTCCGTAAGCTCCAGGCGGCGCAATATGTGGAAACGCATAAGGGTCAGGTCTGTCCTGCTTCGTGGGAACCGGGGGACGACACTCTTCTCGATAGGGATCTTGGTTCGGTAGGGAAATTATAACTACTACTTTAAAGTTTAAGGCCGGCCTTCCAGAATGGAAGGCCGGCCTTTTGTGTTAATGCTCTTTATGCCGCAATGTTCCTGCTGGTGCCGGGGGAGAGACTCGAACTCTCATGTCTTGCGACGACGGGTCTTGAATCCGTTGCGTCTACCAATTCCGCCACCCCGGCAGTAGATTGCAGATTAGCATATGCTAAAATATTTTACATGAACGATGATGCACGTTACGTGCCGACGAAATACGACTCGGTCTTCTGGATCGAGGTCGAGCGTATCATACCGAATCCGTACCAGCCGCGAAAAGAATTCAGCGAGGCAGGCCTCATCTCGCTTGCGGAGAGTATCCGCCAGTACGGCGTCTTGCAGCCGCTCGTGGTCAGCCGCATGGACGTCGAGAAGCCCGAGGGCGGCCTCGAGAGCGTGTACGAACTCATCGCGGGCGAGCGGCGCCTACGCGCGAGCAAGCTCGCTGGCTTGAAGCAGATACCAGTTGTCATCCGCCAGGGCGAAAGCAATCTTACGAAACTCGAACTCGCGATCATCGAGAACCTGCAACGGGAAGACCTAAATGCAATTGACCGCGCGAAGGCGCTTCAGCAGCTCATCAATGAATTCGGCATCTCGCACGTCGAGACTGCGGCAAAGATTGGCAAGAGTCGCGAGTACGTCTCCAACAGTATCCGCCTGCTTTCCTTGCCCGAGCATATGCAGAATGCGATTGTGGAAAAAGAAATCAGCGAGGGTCATGCGCGTCCGCTCCTTACACTCAATAGCCGTCCCGAAGAGCGCGAGACGCTTTTTAAAGAAATCACGTTAAAACGACTTTCTGTCCGTGCCGCCGAACGCATCGCGCGATCCATCGCGCAGGAGCGGGTGCGTCCCCATCATCGGAAGTCACTCGAAATGGTCGAGCTCGAAAAGTCCCTGACAGAGACGCTCGGCACGCGCGTCATCATCGAGACCAATGCCGAGGGTGGCCGCCTCCTTATCGACTTCTTCTCACCCGAAGATCTTTCCGTGCTTGCTGCGTCGCTCGCAGTGCGTTCGGCGCAAAAGGACGTTTCAGCGGACGCCTTTGGCGAGCAGGAGGCGTTACCTATATTCCCGAATACTACCCAGCTCGAGTACGATCCGGTCGCAGCTGCGGCACCCGAAGAACCTTCTGAGGACGAGTTGTATTCAGTAAGTAGTTTTTCAGTTTAATAACCGAAGAAAAAGCCGGACATCATATGTCCGGCTTTTTCTTCGGTTATTTTTTGTTTTGGTGGCTTGAGCGGTGTCGCTTCGGCGTCGTTTTTTCTGATTCGGTTAAGCCGAGTGTGGCGCGAATATGTCTCCGGGCGAGTGAGGTGCGTACGATATCGAGCCACTTCGTCGAGGGGTGCGCGGAATCGCGTCGCAGTATCTCGACGACCTCGCCATTGCCGAGCACCGTATCGAAAGAAACGAGCTTACCATTCACTTTCGCGCCCTGGAGATGGTCACCAAGGTCGCTGTGTATCGCGTAGGCGAAATCAATCGGTGTCGATGCCGCCGGCAGGTCGATGACGTCGCCTTTCGGTGTGAAGACGAATACGCGATGCGAAAAGAAATCCTCGCGGAGCCCTTCGACGAACTCTTTAGATCCGGCGACGTCCGTATGCGCCTCGGCAAGCTCGGCGAGCCAGGGCGGTACTTTCGTGACACCTTTCGCTTCGCCTTCTTTCGTCGCGACTTTCATGAGTGACGGGATGAGCCAGCGGACCCAGGAGAAAGAGAGTGAGGAGAATCGGCTTTTCTGTGTTTCTTTTCCCAGCTTCTCGACGCCTTTCCCCAATTGCTTGTACGACATGTGCGATGCGATACCGAACTGTGCGGCGCGATGCATGTCTTCGGTGCGGATCTGGATCTCGACGATACCTGCCTCGGGCGTCACGACGGTCGTGTGGAGCGACTGGTAGCCGTTCGGTTTCGGGAATGCGATGTAGTCCTTGAATTCGCCCGGCAGTGGCTTGTAGAGCGCGTGTACGGCGCCGAGCGTCACATAGCAGTCCTCGACGGTCGAGACGATGATGCGCAGTGCGGCGATGTCGTGGATGAGCGTGATATCGTCACGCTTCCTTTTGAGCTTCTGGTGCAGGCTCCAGAGCCCTTTCATGCGGATATCGGTGCGGAACGTCGTCAGTCCTTTTTTTGTGAGCTCGCCGCCGATCTCTTTTTGCACTTTCGTTAGCCCTTCTTCGGTTTCCTGAGTCTTCAGTTTGCGCACTTCAGCAGCGTGCGTTGCCGCGTCGGGATCAACGAACGGGAAGGCGAGGTCTTCAAGCGCGCTCTTCAGTTTCCCCATACCGAGTCGGTCGGCGATAGGTGCGTAGATCTCGAGTGTTTCGAGCGCGATGCGCCGTCGCTTATGTTCGGGCACATGCTCAAGGGTTTGCATGTTATGAAAACGGTCGGCAAGCTTCACGATGAGGACGCGGATGTCGCTTGCGGTCGCGACCAGAAGACGTCGTAGAGATTCTGCGTGGCGCTCTGCGCCGCGGTATTTGTGAGTGCCGAGCTTCGTTACGCCGTCGACGATGAAAAGCAGTTCCTTCCCGAATTCCTTCTCGACCTCTTCACGTGAGATGCAGCCATCCTCGATCGCGTCGTGGAGGAGTCCAGCGGCGATAGTGGTCGCGTCCATGCCGTATTCGGCGAGTATCTTCGCGGTCGCTGCGGGATGGATGAAGTACGGTTCGCCCGAGTAGCGAGTCTGCGTCGCATGCGCTTTCTTGGAGCACTCGTACGCCTTCTCGACAAAAGCGATATCCTCGGGCGAGGCATTCGTCATTTCGCCGATAATTTTCTTAACGGGCGTCATGGGACTACTATACGCGATTTTTTTGATGTTACTGTATGAGGCCACCCACTTTTGCACTCCGCGGGTAATGTCTTCGGGTCTAACGATATCATGAACTGAAGCGGAGAAAGCTTGTTCTGGAAGGCGAAGTGTACCCGCTCGCTGTTGTACCAGAAGAGCCATGCAAAAAGC
>JAPLWH010000028.1 GCA_026396715.1 Candidatus Kaiserbacteria bacterium | reverse complement strand
CGGCAACAATTTGGTATTCTTGTGCATGCAAGAGGCGCTTATGATTAATGGTCTGAACACCAGAATCGTACCGCGCCTTTTGCGCTTTCAATGAGCATTCGCTGACACCTAAAGTGTCAACAACCCGATGCTAACGTACAGTGCCGCTTGGGCTGCGGATTGTTCCGCTTCCTGTTTGCTCTGCCCTTCGCCGCGGGCGATCTCCTCATCAGCAATGAAGACACCGACGGTAAAGCGCTTGTTGTGATCGGGACCTACTTCAGACAAGGTCTCGTAGTTAGGCGTGATATTGCGCTTCTCTTGCGCGATTTCCTGGAAGCGGCTCTTCGCGTCTTGGTAAGAACGTTTTGAAATGACCTCGTCGATCTTATGGTAAAGATTTTTCGCGATAAATGCCTCGGCACTGGCATAGCCCGAGTCGAGATAGATGGCACCGATGATCGCCTCGAGCGCATCCGCACGTATGACCTCGCGCGCGCGACCGGTGTCCTTCGACTCGCCTTTTGAGAGCAGGAGAAAGTCATTCACGCCAAGCGCCTGTGCGGTCGCGGCGAGTGAGACGGTATTTACCAAAGCAGCGCGATAGCTCGTGAGCTCGCCTTCAGAGGTCGCGGGAAATTTCTTGAAGAGAAAATCGGTTACGGCGAGCTCAAGGACCGCGTCGCCGAGGAATTCGAGCCGTTCATTGTGGCTGCCCGCGTATTCGCGATGCTCGTTCAGATACGAACGATGCGTCAAAGCCTCGACAAGGAGGTCGAGATTGTTAAATGAGAGGCCGAGCCGCTCAGCAAACGAAGAAAAATCTGGCATATGCAGTAGTCTACAGTTTACCACTCAAGAAACAAATACTCTCCAAACGCGGACAGTGAAAACTAACGGCTCGATTTGTCCAAAAGCTTCTGCACGGCTGCGGTCACGATCGGCAGCATGTCGTCATAAAAATTGAGATCGATGATGTCCTGAAGGCGGAACCACTTCGCGTCGTCGAGTCCGCCGCTCTTCTTCAGGACGAGCGGCTCGAACTCGCTTGAAGCGAGGAAGAACCAGACGTGTTTGCGCACCTTCCCCTTCTCCGGATGCGAAGCGACGTACTCATTTTCCCCGATCTGATTCCCCACTTTCGCAGTGAGACCGAGTTCTTCTTTAATGACACGCGTTACGCCCGCTTCCGGCGACGAATCTTCTTCAATATGGCCCTTTGAGAGCGTCCAGCGGCCGAACACGTCGTGCACGAGCGCGAGATAATACTGCCCGTTGTGCTCGGCGTAAACAATTGCACCGCCCATCTTCTCGAGCGGCAGCTCTTCGCGCTTTGCCTTCTTTCCTCCCTGTTCGTCTTTGCCCGGCTCGCCGAGCTCCTTGTAGACTGCGCCCAAGACGCCGTTCACGAAACGTCCGCTCGAATCGCCGCTGAAAGTTTTGGCGAGCTCGATGGCTTCATTGATGGCGACCTTTGCCGGCACCTGCGAGCGATCGGAAAAGAGAAGTTCGTAGAGACCGAGACGCAAGATGTTGCGATCGACCGGTGCGATGCGCTCAAGCGGCCACTCGGGAGCGGCTTTCCCGATGACGAGATCGATATCTTCTTTTTTCGCAAGCACGCCGATAAGGAGATTGTCCATGAACGACTGATCGACATCGTCGCCGCCGAATTCCGCGACGTTGCGCGCGAGGATCGTCGCCGCCTCTTTGTCGGACGCGTGAGTCGTATCCCACTCGAAGAGTGTCTGAAGGACGACGGAGCGTGCTAGGTGTCGATTTGCCATGGAAAGAACTTATAGGCCAGAGTATCAGACAGAAACGGCCGCGCAAGAGCGCGGCCGCTAACAACTGTGTGTATTTTAAAAATTAGACGCCTCCGCCGAAACCGCTGCGCGCTTTCGGACGTCCGCCGGTGGCGACTTTGCCGGCAATGCCTTTCGAACTTTTCGCTTCGGCATTCACATGCTCCGCATGTGCGTGCTCGTGGATGTGCTCGACAGGAGCTACGGTCGAAGGACCCTTTACCTTCTTCGTCTGCACGCGTGCCGCGCGCGGAGGCGCGATCTGCTTGCCACGGTACATGCCGGTCGCCTCGTCGAGGCGGTGCGGGAGGCGGAGATTGCCGCTCTCTTTATCTTTGATCACATTCGTACCTACGAGCGCATGGTGCGACCGGCGGTTATTAGTGTGCCCTCTCGTGTGGCGCATTCGGATTGACATGAGAAATACGTTACCACGCAGCGGCTAAAAAAGGAAGTCCCGCCCCTTAGCTAGCAGCATTTTACTCGGTTTTGAGCCTCCTCTTATAGAAAGGAGCGGCGATGGATGGCACAGGGGCCGCATTTTGCGAGTATGTCGTAGTGCGCTTTGGTGCCGTAGCCTTTGTGTTTTTCGAAGCCGTACTCGGGGTACTGTGCCGCGAATTCAACCATCAGCCGGTCGCGGAGGACCTTTGCCGCGATGGAGGCGAGCGAGATAATCGGGATGAGCGCGTCGCCGTGGATGATGGTTTCCTGGGCGTATTCGGGCGGCGCGCGAAGCGCGCCGTCGAGCTGTATTTTTACGAGCGTTGGGTCGGGTGCAAGGGTAATAACGCCGCGCGCAAGCGCGCGGCGTACTGCGGGCACAATACCTTCCCTATCAATCGTTTCGGCACTTTCAAATTCGACGACGAAGCGTGTGTCGCCCTTGGCGACACACGCTTCTAGCATTTCAAAAATCTTTTCACGTTTCTTTTCTGAGAGTTTTTTCGAATCCGCAACGCCCGGAAACTCCAAAGCGACATCGAACCCTTCCGATACGGCAACGACGCCGACCGAGACTGGCCCCGCCAAGGGACCTCTCCCTGCCTCATCCACACCGAGCATAAATCGCATAGCGCAATCATAACAAAATTCTCGTTGCGACCTCATACATATTTGATATACTGACCATCATGAACACGCTTACGATCAAACAAGAAATCACGCTTCTGCGTTCGGCGGTCATAAGCCTTATCGGTCGCGATACGGAAGGCGAATATCGGCCCGAGTTTATTAAGAGCACGCTAGCTGCGCTCTCTCAGAAAGCTACAAGACGCTTTACCTCTCCGAAACAATTCTTGAAGAGCATCTCGAAAGCCTGACAAAAGCGATGGTTCGCATTGAGTATAGCCACGAGTTTGAAAAACAAGCTTCTAAACTCGAACTCCGCCTGCAAAAGAAATTAGCTAAGCTATTGGGACTACTGGCAAAAAACCACTACGACCCTCTCCTGCACACCAAGCCGCTCTCGGAGCCGTTCATCGGCATTCTCTCGTTTCGCATCACTCGGGACTGGCGCGTGACATTCCATCTTGCTAGCCCTGACACAATCTGCCTTCTTGAAGTAAAACACCGCAAAGATATTTATCGGTAAGGAGCCTGCGAAAGACTGACTTCCCTATTTTAACGCAAAAGGTGCAGATTTGGTATTCTGTGAGCAATGGCATCGCGCTTCATACACCTCCATACGCACAGCCACTACACATTCCTCCAGGCATTGCCGAAGGTGGATGAGCTGGTCGAAAAAGCGAAAAAGGAAGGGATGGACGCGCTCGCGCTGACCGACGGCGCCAACATGCACGGAGCGATCGAGTTCTACAAAGCCGCGACGAAAGCGGGCATAAAGCCGATCCTCGGCGTCGACGCGTACCTCGCGCCGCGCACGCGCCACGACCGTGATCAGAATCTCGACTCGAAACGCTCGCGCATCGTACTGCTTGCCGAAAATAATGAGGGCTACAAGAATCTTCTCGCGCTCGTGACCAAGTCGTGGACGGAAGGATTCTTCGAGCGTCCGCGCATGGACAAAGCATTGCTCCGCGAGCACGCCCACGGCGTCATCGCGCTCATCCCGTCATTTGCGGGCGACATCGCACAGTGCCTCCGCGCGGGCGACCCTGACGGCGCCGCGGGCGCGCTCGCGGAATTCAAAGACATCTTCGGCGCGGACAATGTCTTCCTCGAAATCACGCACCACCCGAATATCGCCGGACACGAGGCGCTCATGAAAAAGATTATCGATCTCGCACACACGAGCGGCACTCCGCTCATCGCCCAACACGACGTCTACTATCTAAACCCGGACGATCGCGAAGCGACCGAGATCATGCGACGCATCCAGCAAGGCTCGCGCGGCAGAAACGAAGACGAAGATTTCTCGTTCATCAGCGAGAAGCGTGCTCTCGAGCTTTTCAAGGACACCCCCGAAGCTGTCGACAATACGCGGAAGATTGCTGACCGCTGCAACCTCTCTTTTGATCTCGGGAAATGGACCTTTCCGGAAGTCCCCGTCTCGCCCGGTTTTAAAAATCATGACGAAGAGCTGCGCTCGAAAGCGTACGCCGGCATCGCTACAAGGAAGCTCGAAGAATCGAAAGAGGTCGTCGATCGCATCGAATACGAACTAAAGATCATCATCGGCAAAGGGTTCGCAGTGTACTACCTCATCGTCGCCGACCTCCTCGGATTCGCCCGACGCTCCGGAATACTCACGACGACGAGAGGCTCGGCAGCCGGAAGTCTCGTCGCGTATCTTGTCGGCATCACGAACGTGGACCCGCTGTTCTACAAGCTGCCCTTCGAACGTTTCCTCAACCCGGAGCGTCCGAAAGCGCCGGATATCGACATGGACATCGCCGACGATCGTCGCGACGACATGATCGCGTACACGAAACAGAAATACGGCGAGGACCACGTCGCGCAGATCGGCACCTTCGGCACCATGATGGCGCGCGCGGCGGTGCGCGACGTCGCCCGCGCACTCGGTCACGCGTACACCACCGGCGACCGCATCGCAAAACTCATACCGATAGGCTCGCAAGGATTCCCGATGACTATCGACCATGCGCTCAAACTGGAGCCAGACCTGAAAACATTGTATGACGAAGACGACGACGCCCGCCAAATCCTCGACCTCGCGAAACGCATCGAGGGCTGCGTGCGGCACGTCGGTGTGCACGCGGCGGGCGTCGTCGTCGCGCCGACCCCACTTGTCGAGTGGACGCCGGTCCAGCCCGACCCGAAAGGCACCGGCAAGCTCATCACGCAGTACGACATGTACTCCATTACCGACGAGTACGGCGGCGTCGGGCTCCTCAAGTTCGACTTCCTCGGCATCAAGAACCTCGCAATCCTCGCCGACGCGGTCGTACGCGTGCGCGAGACGCGCGGCGTCGAGGTCGACATCGAGAACGTCCCGATCGATGATTTGAAGACCTTCCAGATGCTCGCCGCTGGCCAAACCGAAGGCACCTTCCAGCTAAACGGCTCAGGCATGACCCGTTGGCTCAAGGAACTGCGGCCGACGACCATTCACGACATCAATGCGATGGTTGCCCTCTACCGCCCAGGACCGATGGAAACGATTCCGCAATACATCGAGCGTAAGCAGAATCCGAAACTCATCCGCTTCGTGGATCCTAGGATGAAAGACTATCTCGACTTTTCCTACGGCCTCCTCGTCTACCAAGACGACGTACTCCTTACCTCCATCACGCTCGCCGGCTATTCCTGGCTCGAAGCGGACTCGCTCCGCAAAGCGATGGGCAAGAAGATTCCTGCGGTCATGCAGGCGGAAAAAGAGAAGCTCCTGAAGGGATTCGTCGAATACGGAAAACTCTCGAAAGAGAAAGCGGAGACGCTCTGGCTCCTCATCGAACCCTTCGCGGCCTACGGCTTCAACAAAGCGCATGCGGCCAGTTACGGCAAAGTCGCGTACCAGACCGCATATATGAAAGCGAACTATCCGGTCGAGTATCTCTCGGCGCTCTTGACCGCCGACTCAGGCGACACTGAGCAGATCTCCATCTTCGTCGCCGAAGCGAAACGCATGCAAGTCCCCGTGCTCCCGCCGGACGTGAATGAGAGCGGTAGCGTCTTCACCGTCGTTCATGTGGAATCGTCCGGCGAAGGCGTGCTGCTAGACGGACGAGGAAATGCCGCGACAAAGGGCTCCCGCAGCGCGACGGCGCGAGAGCGAGGCGCATTTTCAGCAGAAAATGACGCCGTACCTTTGGAGGGGCATTCCTCGTCCGTCGACTCCGCGAGCGCCGCTCCGCGCGCGTTTCCGAACGCCATCAGATTTGGATTGTCATCAATCAAAAACTTCGGCGACGGCATCTCGGAAGCCATCATCGCGGAGCGGAAAGCACACGGCCCTTTCAAGACTCTTTCTGATTTCCTATCCCGCGTCAGTTCGAAAAACCTGACGAAAAAATCGCTCGAGTCACTTATTAAATGTGGCGCACTCGATTCTCTCAGTCCGCAAGAAGGCGGGCGCGGTACTCTACTCGAGAGCATCGAAGCTATGCTCGCTTTCCATCGCGAAGCGACGGCGACAGCACCCCAAGACTCCCTTTTCGGCGCAGTCATGCCGCCACCGCCACTTACCCTCCCCGCCGGCAAGCCCATCTCGCTCATGGACAAGCTTGTCTGGGAGAAAGAATTGCTCGGCATCTATGTGAGCGGCCACCCGCTCGACGTGCACCAAGAAATCGTGAAGAAAGCGGTGCTCTCGATCGCGAAGATAAAAGCGGAGCCGCAGTCGGGCATGCTAATCATCCTACCGGTGCTCATCTCGGTCGTGCGCGCGCTCCTGACCAAGAGCGGCGAGAAGATGGCATTTGTCACGGTCGAAGACACGACCGACTCCATTGAAACGGTCATCTTCCCGAAACTCTTCAAAGAGCACGCGAGCGCAATCGTCCTGGGTGCGTGCGTCCTCGTGAAAGGCAAAGTCTCGATTCGCAACGGCGAAACCACGCTCGCGATCGAAGAGCTCAAACTTCTCTAGAGATACTGTTACAAAAATAAAATAGGGGGAGCACCGAGTGCTCCCCCTTCAACGAGTAACCATCTCGGCCACCTCATGTTAGACCGGACCATCCCATGAATTCCCGCCACGGTCTTACCGCAAGCTCAGACTGTGACGATTCTGTCTCATCACGTTCCACGAAAAACTGAAGCGGAAGTCCTGCATCCCAGCGAGAAGCACGAAGAAACTCTCTCAGTAAGGACGGGCGCCGCTTTCGCATAACGACCTCCTTCGTTAGAGCGCATGAAGAATTCATGCGCGTGCCAGGATTATACCGCAAAAACTTTTAAAATAAAGCCCTCTGTCTCCAGAGCTTTCTTATGATATTCTCTTGCTAATGACTTCCCTCGAGGCAAAACGGCACACACTCGCGCATCTTCTGGCACAGGCGGTTTCGAATCGATATCCGAATGCGCAGCTCACGCTCGGGCCTGCCATCGACACTGGTTTTTATTACGACATCGATTTCGGTACGGAAAAGATCGGAGATGCTGACCTCCCCAAGCTTGAAGCGGCCATGCGGAAGCTCCTGCCGTCATGGAAAGAGTTCACGTCGGAAGAGGTAACGAAAGACGCCGCGCTCGAAAAATTCTCAAGCGCAATAGGAGTGAATCCCTACAAAGCGGAGCTCATCGAAGGAATTGTCGGGCGCGATGAAAAGATCACACTGTACACCTGCGGGAAATTTACCGACCTCTGCCGCGGCGGCCACGCGGAACATCCTGCAAAAGAGATCGCAATCGACTCATTCAAGCTCGACCGTGTCGCGGGCGCCTACTGGCGCGGCGACGAGAAGAATCCGATGCTGACCCGCATCTACGGCCTCGCTTTCGATACGAAAGAAGAACTCGACGCATACCTCACTCAGCGAGAGGAAGCGAAGAAGCGTGACCACCGCAAGATCGCGAAAGAACAGGGTCTTTTGGTCTTTTCCGACCTTGTGGGTTCCGGTATGCCGATGTTCACTCCGAAAGGCAATGTCATCCGTTCGGAAATCATACATTTCTCACGCGAGCTGAACGCTGAGCTCGGTTTCGGCGAAGTGCACACGCCAAATATAAATAAAGGAGAGCTCTTTAAGATTTCCGGGCATTATGATCAATACAAAGACGACATGCTGACCGTGCACTCGCAGTACGTCGAGGACGAGATGTTCCTTAAACCGATGAACTGCCCGCAGCACACGCAGATATATGCGTCAGAACCGCGCAGCTATCGCGATCTTCCCGTCCGCTTCTCCGACTTCGCCGTTCTCTATCGCGACGAACGTCCCGGCGAACTCTCTGGCCTGACCCGGCTGCGCGCCTTCTCGCAAGATGACGGTCATATCTTCTGTCGAGAAGATCAGATAGAGAGCGAGATATCAAATGTCCTTGCAGCGATTCAGAAAGCGCTCGCAATATATCGCATCAGCTATTGGATACGCCTCTCGCTTCGTGACCCGGCAAAAAAGGAGAAATACATCGGCGAGGATGCCGTGTGGGAAAAGGCGGAAGCCATCATGCGGAAACTCCTTACGGAAAAAAATGTTTCGCATAAAGAGGCCCTCGGCGAGGCGGCATTTTACGGCCCTAAGATGGATATCATGGCCGTCGACGCGATCGGGCGCGAATGGCAGATATCAACCATCCAGCTCGATCTGAACATGCCGGGCCGTTTCCAGCTCGAATACGCTGCGGAGGATGGCACCAAGAAAACGCCCGTCATGATACATCGAGCGCTTACCGGTTCCCCGGATCGATTCATGGGTATCCTCATCGAGCACTATGCCGGAGCATTCCCGCTCTGGCTTTCTCCGGTGCAGATAAAGATCCTTTCCGTTAGCGAAAAGCATGTCGCGTATGCGAAGGAAGTTTCGGACGCACTCAAAGCAGTGAACATTCGTGTGGAAATAGATGACGCGAACGAATCACTCGGAAAGAAGATCCGCACTGCGAAGACGGAAAAGATCCCCTACCTGCTCGTCGTGGGCGACAAGGAAGTCGAAGAGAAAACTGTTTCAGTAGACAGTCGCGACCACGGGAAATTGGAGGCGATGCCGATTGTGGATTTCATCGGCCGCGCAACCGAAGAGATCAAAACGCGGAAATAAAATTAAGCACCGAGGACAGCGAGAGCGCGCATGAGCGCGAGCTTCGCGCCGGTCACGCCGGTCGAATAACTTGCGTCAATAGCTGTTGTAAGCGCAGTAACGACTTTCTCCAAGGTCGGCGTTGAGAGCTTGGCGGTCAACCGTGCAATATCAGCATCGCATGCGGTCCCGTCGATACGAGAGCGATATACATCATCAAGGAGTCCGGTAACTGCCGACATAAGCTGTTCCGATGTTCCGCCACCACGCACTTGCTGGCGCAGACCAGCAAAGACCGCCGCTCGATCGCCTTCGATAAGTGCGATGGCGAAGCCGCGAACCGATGCTGGAGCCGTGCTTGGCTCGACAATCGTTTCTACAACCTCATGAATAGACTCGACGTTTGAGTATATCGGCTCGACATTCGGTACTGTTTCCACGATGCGTTCGGCGACCGGCTCTGGCTTTTCGCGCGAAAGACCTTTAACAATGTCTTCGATTGAGAGCGCGCCATCACGACCGAAAGACTTGAATCCTTCGTGCGTAGAGTACCCGCGCGCTATCGGCGATAGTGGTTCAGACTTCGCATTATTCGTATCGGAAGGCACAGGCACTATCGCCGCACTGAGAACGGATACGGGCTGAAGTTTCTGTGCATTCAAAACCGTAGAGACGCGCGTACCGAAAAGCTGCACCCAGCGATATGTAAAAGGCGTCATGCGGAAAAGCACGACGTACGCGAGCGCGAGCGACCAGCCGATAAGCGCGAGCCAGTAGAGAGTAGTGCCAACGGGACCGAGATCAAGTCCGGTGTACGGAATCTGAGAAAGATAGAGGTACGCGAACGGCTGCGGACCCATGCGCGGAAGCGTCGCGAGAAAGATGGTAGGGGCAGACGAGCCACCCCCTCCGCCACCGCCGCCACTACCTCCGCCGCCTCCTCCGGAAGGAGGCGCTGGTGGCGTTGGTGCGGGTGTAGGTTCAGGAGTAGGAGTAGGAGGCGCTGGTGCAGGCGGAGCAACAGGCGCTGGTGCAGGAGTTGGCAGCACGGCCGCAATAGGTACCGGAGGTGGTGGAATTATAATTAGCGGTGGTGGCGGTGGCGGAGGAGGAGGTGGGGGTGGAGGGGGTGGAGGAGGTGGCGGCGGCGGACTGACGCAACATGCCTGCGCAAACGGAACATCAATAACACCCATTGCGAAACCAACACCGAAGCCGAAGACTATAACGCTAACGAACGTCAAAAACCCGACGGCGAGTCCGTGGTGCTTGAACGAATATGAAATATGATTTGTTTTAATTTTCATTATGAAGAGGTGCGAGCGATGTTCTGCTCGCACCTTAAAAACCGCGTGTTTCAGTAGTGCTTTACACCACTGAGCACTCGATCGAGCTTCCCTTTCGGGAGAGTTCGGCGCATCTCGTCCGGTGTAACAAGGTCGAACCTCGTTACTGCCGTCCAACCAGTGTAGTGCGGCACAGAGACCACGTAGCCTTCGACATCTACGCAGTAGATTCCGAGATACACGATGGCCCAATGCGGAAGCAATACGACGCCAATGCCATCCGCTATCGGTGCTGTGAAGATGCCTGACGGCTCCTTTTCCGGAAGCTCTACAGCTTTCGCGAGTTCTGCGGGCGGCCATTGCCCTCCCGAGATCTCGCAAACTTCGCAGCGATGATACGGAACGTGAATACCCGTTGCGTCGATCACCTTAAAGCAAGGATCGCGAGCAAGACGTTCAAGTTCCGTTCTAGAGAGCCCATCGGGATGGAACTCAATGCGCGCCGCATGGTGTTCATCCCATACGACACCCGGCGTTTGCCGATAATCGAGCGGAATCTTATAGCATGCTGCGAGCGGATCGGGCGAAGTCGCGACTGGCGGACCGAGCGCCCAGCTCCAGTTGTAGCAAACCCAGGGAAGGTACAGCACGTACGTCTTGCCTTCGTAGACGAATGTCCATTGGAATGCTGCTGCCGTTTCAGCGACTGCACCCTTACGGTACGTCCGTCCGTCCGGAGAACGCAGAACCGGCAACTCGCCCACTGATTTTTTATTCATCAAGTGGGGAAGTTTCCTGCCAGATTTACCAGACCACATCTGCTCGAGCGGCATGTCCGGCGTAAGCCAAACCTTGGTTCCGCCCATGCAGGCGATTCCGAGGGTTTGCTTGAAGTGCTCTTTGACCGCCGACGGCATATTGAAGCCGTTAATCGCTTCGGGCGCCTTCTTGCAAGCTTCGCCGAGAGAGTGAGCGTACGGCGCTGCATTCCATCCCTTCCACTGCGGCGATTCCGCTGCGAAGGCTTGGTTTGCCAGCGTCGCGATTGCGAGCGCCAGCACCGCGATAATCTTATGCATCGCTATCTCCTTCTGTTGTGCCGCATGCGCAGCTGATTGATTGTTGACTTGAGAAAAAAGAACAGTCTCTCCCATTGCGGAGAGCCATTCGACTTCTAACTAATTAGAACTCGAATGGCTTTCAACAAAGTCGGCAACGACGACGAAACGATCTGTCTTCGCACCAAACGAGTCGCACGTCGAGAGTGTGAGGACGCGACCAGTAACTACCAGTGGTATGCTCGCGTCAGTCGCGTTCTCTTTCGCAAAAGAACGCATCTGATACGTATAGACCCGTTCCGCGGAGTACACGATGATCGTATCTCCCTTGGAAAGTTTCTGAATGCCGTTGAAGGTCTTGTACGCCTGATTGTGTACAATCGGTAGATAGCTTGAGTGACCGAACAAGACGACATTGCCTGTCTCGCCGAGCTTAGCGGACGTCGGGTAACGGACGGCACCCGAGAGTAGCTCCTGGTCGAGCGTCTCGATATCGTGCGTCGTCGGATTCTCGATTGTCGCTGAAAGAGCAATTGCGGGAATTTCTATCTTCAGCGGTACTGCAGGAATTTCTGGCGCCGCCTTCGCGACTTTCGTCATAATGAGCGGATCCGCTACTGCCGTGACGCTCGTCGCTGCCGATACCTCCGGCGTCGGCAACAGCCCAAACTGCGAAAGCAGAAAGACGTTCCCAAGGAACACGAAGGCGAAGATGCCAATAAAGATCCCTTTTCTCGCATAGATGCGCGTGCCGACCCCGATAAGCCACACGGCGATGGTGGTAATTTCTTCCATATAGTCTCACTAATGAGTACACGAAAGTATGGACTGTGTCAAGTACGTATCGCTTGACACAGAGATACCGATATTGTATATATGACTTACCTTATGTCATTCTTCAGCGACATCAAAACCCGCCCGACGGTCATAAATAGCCTCGCAATAGTGGGCTTCATCACGCTCATCACGCTCGGCATATCGCTCGCGGTCTATTCCTCACGCTATGTTCCGAATGCGATCGGTAGCCTCGGCGCAGCAGCCGTATCGCTCTCCCAAATATTCACTTCCGCAGAACCCACGCTTACGGTCGTCCCGACAGACTCCACCACACTGCTCCCCTTCGGCGACATGAGCTCAACCACAGATATGCAATCCGCGTCCGCGCCAGCCGATACGACTCCAAAAAATCCAGCAGCGAGGACGGCCGGGGAGAAGACGAGCACTACGTACCAGATCGGTGGCGCGACTGGAGCGACACCAACTTCCGGACTTCCTGACCTCACGGTAAGCATCAATGCGGTCGGCTATCTCACGACAGCTTCGGCGGACTCATTCATCGCGAGTTCGACGGTCCCCGCAGGCAGCCGTCCGGCCGTCAATTTCACTATCAAGAATATCGGCGCGGGCATTACCGGCGCATGGCGCTTCAGCGCATCCATCCCGACGCAGAGCGCCTACATATACCAGTCTCAGTCGCAGCAGTCTCTCGGCGCGGGCGACAGCATCGAATACACACTCGGTTTCGACCAGTCGAACAAGGGTACTGACCAGATGATCTCGATAACCGCGAACTTCGATCATACGGTCGGGGAGTCAAATACCAATAACAACAGCGCTGCTACGAAAATAACGGTTCTCGGATCGTAAGCTTACAGAGGGCAAAGCGCGAGTTCGCAATGCATGATTGCAAACTCTTATACGTCGTTCCCAAACATCGCCGAGCGCGGCCTACACATCCAAATTCGCGTATTTGGCGTTCGATTGGATGAAAGATTTACGAGCGGAAACGTCGGTGCCCATGAGGATATCGAAGATGCGGTCGGCCGCTTCAGCATCCCCCACACTTACCTGCTTCAAGACGCGGCGCGCCGGGTCCATCGTTGTCTCCCAAAGCTCGGACGCATTCATTTCTCCGAGACCTTTGTAGCGCTGTATGTTAGCCTTCGTCGCCTTTTTTGTGACGGCCACCTCCTCTTCCTGTTCTGGCGCTGCGTCATCGCCTTCTCCCAGTACGGCGATTTCGCTCGGCGCAACGCCCATCTCCTTCAGCGCCGTTTCCTTTTCAGCATCAGAATACGCATACGCGATCGCCTTTCCTTTTGTAATCTTGTAGAGCGGCGGCTGCGCGATGTAGATAAAACCGCCGTCGATGATCGCGCGGAAGTGCCGGAAAAAGAGCGTGAGGATGAGTGTGCGGATATGCGCACCGTCGACGTCGGCGTCGGTCGCGATGATGATCTTGTGGTACCGGAGCTTGGAAAGGTCGAAGACGTCGCCCACGGCAGTACCGAGCGCCACGACGAGATTCCTGACCTGCTCTGAAGCGAGCATCTTATCGAGACGCGCGCGTTCGACATTCAAGATCTTCCCGCGAAGCGGCAAGATGGCCTGGATGCGGCGGTCGCGACCCATCTTTGCGGTGCCGCCAGCCGAATCTCCCTCCACGATGAAGAGCTCTCCTTCTTCGGCGCTTTTTGTCTGACAGTCGGCGAGCTTGCCCGGAAGCGTCATACCCTCAAGAGCGCCCTTGCGCAGCACCGAGTCCTTCGCCGCTTTCGCAGCCTTACGCGCTTTCAATGCGAGAAGAACCTTATTGATGATTGCGCGAGCATCGTCTGGATTCTCTTCAAGGAACGCCGCGAGCGCCTCGCCGAAGACTGTCGCGACGGCACCTTGTGCCTCGACGGAGCCGAGTTTCGCTTTCGTCTGTCCTTCAAACTGCACCTCCGGGAGCTTTACCGACACGACCGCCGTGATACCTTCGAGGACGTCGTCACCGGTAAAATTCTCTTCCTTTTCTTTCAGGATATTTGCATTCCGTCCGTAGGTATTGAGACTGCGTGTGAGCGCCGTCTTAAAGCCCGTAATGTGCGTGCCGCCCTCGCTGTTGTAGGTATTGTTCGCGAAAGCAGTAATGCGCGGCGTAATGTCGTCGACGTACTGGAACGCAACTTCGACCATCACATGGTCTTGCTCACGGTCGATATAGAAAATATTCTTGTGCGCCGGTTCCTGGTGCCGATTATGAAATGCGACGAGCGACTTCAGTCCGCCTTCGAAATAGAAAGTGAGCGACGGCACCTCGAATCCTTTCAGGTCGCGCAGGTAGAAGCAATCTTCGTCCTCAACACTCGCGAGTCCGCGCGCGTCCCGGATGCTGATGCGGACACCTTTGACCAGGTACGCCTGCTGGCGCAGATGCGCGACGACCTTATCAAGATTCCATTCAATACCCTCTTTGAAAATCTCTATGTCCGGCTTGAACTTCACGATCGTGCCCGTGAACTTCGTCGTGCCGATCTTCTTTACCTTCGCGAGCGGCTTACCGATCTTGTACTCCTGCATGTGGATGTCGCCCTCTTTGTGCACAGTAACCTTCGTGTGCACCGAGAGTGCATTCACGACTGACGCGCCAACGCCGTGGAGGCCGCCCGAGACCTTGTAGCCCGAATCCTCGCCGCCGAATTTGCCGCCGGCGTGGAGCGTGGTCATGATCGTCTCGAGTGCCGAGACTTTCGTCTTCGGATGGATGCCGACCGGGATGCCGCGGCCGTTGTCGACAACGCGCACGTAGCCGTCCGGCAAAAGCGCGACTTCAATGTCGCTCGCGTAGCCGCCCATCGCCTCGTCGCGCGAGTTATCAAAAATTTCCCAGATCAGGTGGTGGAGACCGTCAGGACCCGTGGTCCCGATGTACATGCCCGGACGCTTGCGGACCGGTTCAAGACCCTCAAGGACGGTAATAGACGAGGCATCATACGCCTTGTTTTTCGCCTTTTTTTCGATGTCTTTAGCCATAAAAATAGCCGACGTATCGGTGCTTTCAGTATAGCATAAATTGGACTTGTTTCTCTATAGAAAATGAGGCGATGAATATAAAAAACGACCCCCAACGCCGGAGCGAAGGGGGTCAAGGAGCGAAATGAGGTCCCAAGGTTCTAAAACCCAGAGACCCTGCGAACGGCGAGGAGGCGAACGGGCAAAAACCAGTCGCAGTCCCATCGAAGAGGACGAAGACACCTCAAACAATTGCTCGTGCGAGCGCTGAAACTATCAAGACAAGGTACAAGGCATTTTCCATAAATATTCGCAACTGAGCCGAGACCGACAATCGGGAACTTAAGCTGCTCATTCCGGAACGTAGCCCCGTGCGAGAGCATGTGTTCGATCTTGGCTGGCAACCAGGGATTGTTTTTGTCATCTTGCTCAATCTCTTCCACCGCATCCTCCGAGGTAGTGATGCGATTAAAGTGAAAGTAGCGAGCCTCGAAATCAACGATACCCTTGCCTGTAATCGGAAAATACTCCGCAGTGACCTCAGCCCTATATTTGTCAAAATGAGCTGTACGTTAGCATCGGGTTGTTGACACTTTAGGTGTCAGCGAATGCTCATTGAAAGCGCAAAAGGCGCGGTACGATTCTGGTGTTCAGACCATTAATCATAAGCGCCTCTTGCATGCACAAGAATACCAAATTGTTGCCG
>JAPLWH010000018.1 GCA_026396715.1 Candidatus Kaiserbacteria bacterium | reverse complement strand
TCATGCGCTTCATGAGTGTGGCGACCTCTGACTCTTCCATCGGGACCGGCGTATTGCCCGCGCCGACGAAGCCGGTAACGCGCGGCGTGTTTCGCACCACGAACCATGAATCGTCGTCGACGATCATGCGCACGAGGATGTATCCCGGGTAAATCTTTTCCTCTTCAACGATACGCTTCCCTCCCTTCACATGGATCTTCTTCTCGGTCGGGACGATGACGTCGAAAATCTTTCCTTCCATGCCAAGCGACTCGATGCGCTGCTTCAAGTTGCGCTCGACGGCATTCTCGTAGCCGGCGTACGTGTGCACCGTGTACCAACGCGCATCCTTTTCCTGCAGCATCGTCTCATCACGGATCTCCTTGCGCACTGACGGCGCGATATCCGCCATCCCTATCTCCTCCGGCAGATCCATCTCCCCGCTGTGCATGTGTTGTATGTCGTTCATAGAAATGGAATTAGCCGATGATGAAGCGGCTCACTACCGAGCCGAACGCGTAGTCCAGCACGCTGACGACGAGCGCGATGACGACCGCAATCAGGATGACGACGAGCGTATGCGCGAGCGCAGTCCGGCTGGTCGGCCAGACGATGTGCGTAAACTCTTCGCGAACATGCTTCAGATAGGTAAAGGGTGCGTACATAAGCGAGATTGTTCGGGTAAATAAAAAAGCCCTGCGGGCTTTCGATACTGACAGTGTAGTACAGCACCTCAAATGCGTCAATGGCCATCAAAACGCTTCTATCTGGCCCCGAAAATAAGATGGTCCAAGCTTTTTCCCCGAAGAGAGTTAGCTTGGACCATGTTCTTATATTCCTTTCTTTGCGCCCGTTTCTTTGCCTTTCTTTCCAGATAAGAGACCGTTTCCTTTACTGCGGCGAACTGCCTTAGTAAAGATGGGGCCGGGGGCAAAAATAATGACCCTCGATTTCGTTTGCTTGGCAAAAGCCGCTTCACGGGAAGAGCACTCCCCCCTATTCAACAGACACGAAGAGTCTGAACATTGGCGAGGATCCTTCAGAGGACACTCTTCTTTGAGAGTTTCTCCCGAAGCGGCGTCCAGTACGAGAGTGCCTCGTACGCCAGGAAGATATTCCTTTCCCGTAACGAGTGGGGGGCAAACGTCCACTTTCTTTGGCACTGCGCCCCACTCTCTAGAAAAAATCATAATTGCTCCACCCGATTTGACACACGTTCCATCCTTAAAGGTTTCCACAGAAACTCCGGGAGGGAGCTTCTCGAGGACCTCTTTAGGAATCGCGGTGAAGGGTTTGTAAGAACGATCAGCTCGACCGAGTACTGCTAGCGTCTCTCTCATAATATTTACTCCTTGTCCTTCCTAGACAATGGACAGTAAAACGTTGACTATGCAGAGAGACGCTGGCTACGGGGACCGATCATGCATCATGAAGCACCTCCTTTCCGGTTTTTTGATTAAAGAACGTGAAATACCTGAGCTGCAACATACGTCAAGTGGCGAGCAGTGTCAAGAGGTAGTCATATACAGCTTGTGGATAAGCCATTTTTCGACAACACGACCCCGCATCTGCGGGGTCGTGTTGTCGAAAAAACGCGCGACGAACGATTCTTATCTGATCTCGTATGTAATCGAAACGGACGCGTTATAGGTATTCTCGCCGACCGGGATATTCGGCGTCGATGCCGCTTTCGATTCCGCTCCGCCGCCCATGCCCATGCTGTACATCGGGTACGGATAGCCGCCGGAAGACTCGCTGAAATTCACAATCTTCCCGAGATGCACGCCGAGCTGACGTGCAAGGAGCTTTGCCTGCACTTTCGCTTTATCGATTGCATCGGCACGCGCAGCGTCGTAACCAGCGGTCGAATCATCAAGTGCAAATACCGGACCATTCACATTCTGCACTTCGCGTTTACCGAGACCCGCGAGAAATGTGCCTACTTTGGCAAGATCACGCATCGTCACCTGGATCGTTTCAGACACCTGGTATCCGATTATTTTTGGCTCACGAGTATAGTCCGGACAAAGACCACCAACCGGGCACGGGTTCGGATAAGAATACTGCGGAGAAATATTGTAGGAGAGCGTCTTCACATCTTTCTCATCGATACCCTGCCCTTTCACGAAGTCGAGTGCTGCATTTGCCTGCTTCGTAGTCGCCGCTTGTGCATCCGCGACGGTTGCCGCCTTATTTTCAACCGTGAAAGAGATGCGCGCGACATCTGGAGGAAGCGTCGCTTGCCCACTCCCCTGTACCGTTACCGTATCGGTTGCTGGTACACCTGGACGTCCGAAATTCGCGGCGATGGTTATCGTCTGTGCAAGCAGAAAGAGCGCGAGAATAGCGAGTGCGCCGATGAGCGCGATGCGCACGCCGCCATTATCGAAAATCTCATACAAAGGATTGTTGTTCATAGTAAAACCGGGTTATGAAGTAATACACAAATTATAACACCGAGCCGTTACCGAAAACCTGAACGATACCGCTATCCTCCCTGAAGCGTCGTAAGAAGCTTTCTCAGCGCCGCATGCGCTGGAAGTGTCGAGGTATCGAGATTCGTATCAGTCCAATTTGAGACCTCTGTGTCGATGGCATCGAAGCGCAACACATCCGCTGCGCGAGCGAGATAGTAGGCGGTATGAATGACACCTTCAAAACGCTCTACGGAAACAACGGTGAAGCGGTGCGTGCCAAGCTCGGTGGAAGAATAACCAGTCATGCCAACTGGCAATCCGGAGACACCACTAATGGCCGTCTGCTGTATCGTCGCAAGCGCCGTCGAAGATGCCGCTATGTCGTAGCGCCGAATAGTGATGCTCGCGTCTTTTGTCGAAGACGCGGTGGCAGGTAGTGCATATGCTGCAATGCTTGCGTCATCAGGAAATCCGGCGACTACGAAGCCTTCAGGAATTGCGAACAATATATTACTGCTCGCGAGAGACACATTCGGTAACGGACATATTGGAAACGAGCAGGTAGTCCCGACGCGCGCGACAGATGTCCCGTCAGGGCACACTAACGCATCTGTGGGGCACGCGATCGGCTGCATCGGATGCTCGACCGCATTCCGGTACACGAGCCCGCCGAAGCCGATGAGGATGATCGCCAAAATGCCGAAAAATAAACTCTTCATATGCACCTGATTTTACCACGCGATTGACAACTTGGGCGGCTAGAGAGAATCGGACTCTCGATACCGGCTCCACAAACCGGAGTTTTACCACTAAACTATAGCCGCCATGAATTTCTCACGTTCCCCGTCATAATGGTGTACCAGAAAATGACAATTATGACAAAGCCACGCCAGATTCTTAAGTGTATTGTTTTTTCTATTTTTGTCGATGTGATGAACCGCAAGTGCTCGCGCATCTGCCATTTCACACAAACGACAAACTTTCGGAACCTTATGCCTATCAAGTACGCTTCGATAGGAATTCATCCCTGCTGTAAAATTCGCATGTTTTTCTCCAATATACAATTGATTGCGCCAACGTGTTTGACAGCTTTTACTGCAGAAGAAAAGATTACTCTTCGATTCAAGAAGTTGTTTTTGTTTTTTATAGGTCAACTTTCCACAAATGAAACAAGGCATATCCTTCCCTTTCCGCATCCCCACATACTGGCAAGCCGCAGAACAATATTTCCCAAACCCTTTCTTAATCCAAAACGGTTTTGCATTAAAATTTTTCCCGCAGGTGTTGCATGCGACTATCGCCATTCGTATATTTTACACCTCTGAACCCGCAGGTAAACAAGAGGCTTTGTGGATATCTAGAAATCGCATTCTGACTACAAATTAAAAACTTCGCCCTAGTATCGCGGGACTTCTTCCGCGACGCCAACGAGATGATTCGCAAGACGCGCGAGCGCGAAGAGAAGTGAAGAGAGGCGGTTCAGGTACGCCATGGTTTCTTCCGAGAGCGGACAGGCTTTTGCCTCTGCTGCAGCGACCAGGCGGCGCTCAGCGCGGCGCGCGACGGTCCGCGCGACGTCGAGGAGCGCGGAGAGCTCCGTTCCGCCAGCAATGGAAAATCCCTTGAGGGGCGGAATTTCTTTTTCTATCGCATTTACCAACTCCTCCACCTTCTGTACCACACCCTTCCTCACGCACTTGTCTGCACCAGCGACTTCAGCCTGAATGATAAACAAATTCTCTTGTACCTCACGTAGCGCGTTTTCAATGCGTTGTTCCCCGGCGCTACGCATCTTTACAAAACCGAGAAACGCATTGAGTTCATCGAGCGCGCCGAGCGCTTCCGGCACAAGCGACGACTTCGAAATCCGCTGCTGATTGCAGCCAAATGTCGTTGTTGTTCCCTGATCTCCTTTACCAGTAAATAAAGTCATATTTGTTTACCTACCGGCCTGCCCCGTAGCCAACCGAACGAAGTGAGGTTGTGGTACTGGGGTGTAGAGCATATAAAATGGTTGTGCGTTTAGTATACCCGAACCAGTAAAAAGGACGGGACGTGTCTTCCATAAGACACGTCCCTGATACTACCCAAGCAGAAGAACTGCGCTATGAGCCCGTTCTATCTTTTCCCGAGGAACTCGATTGAGACTCTTCGCCAGTCCAATCTTTGATAGTCCAAAAATTACCCACTTGGACGGATCGAAATTGTACCAATACGGACCATTTCGATAATCGCCCGGGAAAGCATGATGGTAATTATGGTACCCCTCTCCGAACGTAACGATGGAAACCGGCCAACTATCCTGCGACGAATTCGCTCGAGTATACGGCTGCCTGCTTCCCCAATGCTTCCAATGAGCGATGCTGTTAATGCAAAACGTTGCGTGCCAGACGAGAATCAGTCGCGAGAACCCAGCAAACACAAGACCTCCGAACGGATCGCCCCAGAGAGATGCGATCAAAGTAGGGACAACGCCCGAAAAGAAAATCGCCAGCGCAATATAATGATCATGCTGAAAATTCACAAGTCGTGCAGTCCAAGAATCCTCCATAAGGTGACTCGCCGCGCTGAAATCTCCTTTCTTTCTGTCGGGGTCTTTGAAAAGAATCCACCCGATATGCGAATACCAGAATCCTCGCGACGCATTGTACGGATCCCCTTCTTTATCGGTCTCCTGATGATGATGGACATGTCCAGAAACCCATACTTTGATGGTGTTTTGAATTGCTGTGGTTCCTGCAATTACAAGAATCGTCTGCATTACTTCCCCGCACTTAAACGAACGGTGAGTAAAGAGGCGATGGTATCCAACGGTTATGCCGAGTCCGCTTATGCAGAACATGACCGCTCCGAGAATGAGCGTTTCTCTTTTCCACTGTCCGAGCGCCGCGGCATAGAGACCATAGAGCCCGACGACATGGGCAACGAGCATGAAAAGAGCGTTCTGTAAGTACAGTTTTTCTTTCCTTTGTACCATCGCTACCACCCCCTTTCTTCCGTGAGAGATTATTCAAGGTGCTTGCCCTCTTCCAGGATAGCAGATTGTCGGAAATGCAGAACAAGTTACTACTGGTGCCCAGGAGAGGAGTCTCTCCCTCGCCTCTCGTGCTCGCCGTCGCTCGCACTCGGGCTGGGCACCGCCTCGCCGTTTTCTTCTGCTGAAGAAAACATGCTCCGGCACTTCGAGTCCTCTCTCGCACGCCAAGCAGTTGGCGTGCTCTGGGCACAAAAAAGAAAACGCCTTTCGGCGTCTTTTTTGTGCCCAGGAGAGGACTCGAACCTCCAATCCCTTGCGGGAGCTACCACCTCAAGGTAGTGCGGGTACCAATTTCGCCACCTGGGCATTACTTTGTCAAGTTCTTACTAGCTACTGACAAAGACTTACCCACTATACGCAATGCGCGCTCTATTTTCAATCTTTTCCGTGAAAGATGTATTGGGCAGGGCGTCGAATACATTGCATTCATAACGAGCAATGATTCCTTTTTTGCAAATCTAAGATTACCTATCAAGTGGCGTTCTTCCCCTTTTCCTCCCATTTTCGATATATGCCCCCTTACCCCAAGGAGACGGTAGAGCGTTTCTCGCAACCAATCAACATGGGGAGGACTTGCGGAAGTAAAGTTGAGATAATACATGAAGCTAGATTTCCAACGCGGATCGAAATAACTGTAGAAAGAGCCGTCGCCATCAAAACTGCCCCGCAAAAAATCGAAAAAGTATTCGTCGGGAATGGTGAGTGCCCCGATTACTTTCGACTTGTTCGGCATGAGACCGATACCGAGCAAGAATGCGTAGAAAACGACATCGCCCCACTGCACCCTATGATAGGTTCGATTTTTCATTCGCACACCCGCTCGATGAATACCGACTTTAACATTAAGTCCAAGACATTTTTTGAAATTCTGTATCTGCTCAAGATCTTTTGATACGAAGAACAGATGTCTTCCGTCATTCGAGAGGCATCCGTCGCTCGCAATGAGTCCGATTGCATATGCGAGCTCGGGCGACCATATTACTTCTCCCCTCTTCGGTTTCGGTCATCTTTCCCCCATACCTCAAGTATGTAGCGTCTACCAATTATTTTAAAGAAAAACTCGGTGGATAACCGAGCTTTTCTACGCCTACGCCGCAACTTCCTCCGCTACCGCCTCCGCAGGCGCGACCGATTCGTCGCTCGTGAGATTCATCATGCGTGCATTGCGCAGCTGACGGCGGACTGCTTTCGTCGCCTTCTCGCGGATGAAGTAGAGCTTCGCGCGGCGGACTTTGGAACGCTTCACGATCTCGATCGAGTCGATTGAGGGAGTGTAGAGCGGGAACGTCTTCTCGACGCCGACACCTGAAAGCGTTGCGCGGACCGTGAACATAGCACCAGCCTCAGTGCCGTGTTTAGTCGAGAGAACGAGACCTTCGAAGGTCTGCTTGCGGACGTTCTTCGTCGTCTTCTCTTTCTTGTCGGTGCCGCGACCCTTCTTGAGCTCGACGATGTTCTGAATGACGCGCACAGTGTCACCCGAGCGGATGCCGAGCTTCGCGCGCCCCTCTACATTGACTGGAGTTATGACCTTTTGCATGTGCCGAGCACTCTAGCACGCGTCGTGAGAGAGAGCAAATTCGTTACGCGCTCGCATCGAGTGCTACCGCAGCACCTGGGAAATGCGCAAATGCAGGCGCGAGGTCATCCGGCACCGGCGCAAGGATACGCGTCCGCTCGCCCGAAGGGAGCGGAATGTCGAGCGCATACGCATGCAGCCCGAGTCGCTTGATGCCAAGCGCCGCAGGGTGGTTCGGGGCGTAGAGCACATCCCCGACAATCGGATGATGAATCGCTTTGAGGTGCACGCGGATCTGGTGCGTCCTGCCGGTCTCCGGCGTCATCCGGAGAAGCGCGTAGCCGGCAGTCTCGGCAAGCACCTCGAAGTGCGTCCGTGCATCGCGCAACAGCCCCTTCGCTTTCGGCTGCGCGCTCCGGAGGCGGAAATCGCTGCGCGAACGGCCGATGTCGAAATCGATAGTCCCCTTCTTCTCTTTCGGCGCGCCGTATACGAATGCCAAATACTCCTTCTTCACATCTCGGTCGTGAAAGGCCTTACGCAAGAACGAATACGCTATCGCATGCTTCGCAAAGACGAGCACGCCAGAAGTATCGCGGTCGAGCCGATGCACGTACCCTGAAGAAGGGGGGTCGGTAATTTCAACTTTATACTTTCCTAGAAACCACTCTTCAGCGGTCTCTTCTTTGGTCCGGCCGTCGGAATGCGTGATGAGCCCCGCGGGCTTCGCAACCGCGACGAGGTCGGCGTCTTCATAGAGAATGGGGAGTTCCATCTTTTTACAGTAGCATTTCTTACTCGTATCGGCTCTGCGCGCTCATTTACCGCGGCGGCGTTCTCGTGTGGAAAATTCAACAAGAATCGCGTCAAACTCCTCTTTCGAAAAATCGGGCCACAGGGTCTTCGTAAAAAAAAGCTCGCTGTACACTGACTGCCACGGCAAAAAGCCAGACAAGCGCATCTCTCCCGATGTTCGGATGACGAGGTCAGGGTCTGGCATGCTCCCTGTCTGAAGATGCTCCGCAAAATACGCGTCCGTAATGGCTTCAGGCTGCGGATTTTCAGCAACAATGGCGCGAACGGCAGAAAGGATTTCCTGCCGCCCACCATAGTTCAGAGCGAAATACACATGAGTGCCCCCATTGCGCGCCGTCTTCTCTTCTGACTCTTTGCAGAGTTTTTGCAGACTCTCGGGAAAGCGCGCCATGTCACCAACAAAATGCATCACTCCACCCTCGGCATTGAAATGTTCCAGTTCTTTTTTTATAAATTCCTGAATCAGATCCAGAAGATATGACACTTCCTTTTCCGAACGATGCCAATTCTCAGTCGAGAAGGTGTAGAAAATAATATGCTCGATGCCAGCATCTTTTGCCCACGTCACAACGCTCTTCAGTGCGCGTCCTCCAGCTCGATGGCCTTCAAACACTGGCAGCCCGCGCTCCTTCGCCCAACGGCGATTACCATCCATGATGATACCGACACAGGAAACATGCGCGGTAACGCGTTCGTTCATATTCCTACAAACCTATTCGACATATCGTTTGGTTTCAAGTGGGCGATACAGGACTCGAACCTGTGACCTTCCCCGTGTAAAGGGGTTGCTCTACCAACTGAGCTAATCGCCCGCAACGCAAGTCTAACGCAAAATCCTTTATTTCGCTGTGGGCATGGAGGGACTCGAACCCTCAACCCTTACGGGATACGCTTCTGAGACGTACGCGTATACCAATTCCGCCACATGCCCTTTTCTCGTCTACCAACCGGCAGACCAGCTGTGCCCCCGGCAGGAATCGGACCTACATAACCGGCTTAGAAGTCCGGTGTTCTATCCATTGAACTACGGGGGCGAAGTGAGGTGGAACAAGACAAGTCCGCTTGATTTTGTTCCTACCGAGCGAGCCCCGATATCGAGCACGGGAAGATACCGGGATGAAATGAGGAAAACGACATCCTCCCCACTACCCTAGCGCACGCGGACGCCGTTACCAAATTATTGTGAAGGGTCGACGTACCGATACGAGCCTGTCTTAAATTTCGATTCCTCCATCGCGTGCGTCTCGAAAACCTGATGCACAAGTTCAAGCGAGGCACTACTGAAGATCGGTGGTGCGATCGTTACCGCCGGACCAATAACACCGCCATTGGCGACCGTATCAAATGCCCATATGTTCCACACGATGATACCCGCAAGTAAAATACTCGCCAGTGTCAGCACGGCGAACCAGTCACGCGCCGGATCTTGCGCCGCGCTGCCGCGTACTCGATTCAAAAAAGAGGTCATTGGATTGTGTATGGTCATGGTGTTTTTTTCGCTCCCGAACTCGGCGCTATCGAGGCGACCAATAGTTCCAGATCTGCGTGCCAATTGTTTTTCGCATTTTGTCCGACAGAAAGATCTGCGATTGATATGGCGTACGGCGCATATTCAATTGCACCGACCGTGCGCATAACAGCGTCAAATGACCCGGTAATGGAAAGCGAAAAGGTAAGCGTCGGACGCACCAATGCGCCTCCAGTCGAGACGGAGAGAACTTCAACCGTCGTCGATCCTACCGCGCGCCCGTACCCTTCAAGAGTGTCGATGAATGCGACAACGCCGGTCTCCGGAACAAAATAGCTTTGTAGTACCTTTTCGTCATCGGAAATCTCAGCAAGTGCCGCACGCGTGGTCGCCATGCGACTTACCGCCTGAGTCTTTGCGTCAATCTGACCCTGCAACACCGTTGCCGAGGCACTCATGTCCGCGATAGTGGCATACCAAAACCCATACCCGATGAGAACCACGGCGCATATACCGAGCGCGAAAATGAGATGCAAAAAGGAAGATCTCATGGTGCGAGCGTTATCGTAATAGTAAACGGAATATGGCTATCTTTCGCATACGCGGAAACGGGAAGATTTGCAGATTGTGCAAATGACGCACTTGAAAGCGCCATTTGATAGCTCCGCAACGCGTCACGCGTTTGGGCGATGCCGGAGACAGTAAGAATCCCTCGCTTCGTTCCTGCCGCAGGGGTATACGCGAATCCGGAAAGCGAAATGCCCGGCCGAGAGAGCACGAGCTCAGCACGTATGAGCATGCTGACAGAAGGAGTCTGCGCGAGCGCTGCAAGCGTCTCGGTATTATTGGAAAGCTCGAGAAGGCGGGCAGAGAATGAAGATCCGCCGGTCGTAGAGAAGGAGGATTCTATAGCTGAAAGATGCGCTTGTTTCGTGTGAACATTTTCAGAAAGAAAGACATAGGTCGGTATCAAGAGCACCGTAGCAATGCTCGTGAGCGCGACCATAAACCACACGACTATGACACCGAGTCGCAGAAAATATTCGTGAGCGAGCGCTTGGCGACGCTCAGGTGGCAGTAAGTTACTCAAATCGTTAGTCATGACATATCTACGGTATCGCGCAGAGCAAGTCCAATCGCCGTTGCATACGCAAGTGATTCGGCATAATCAAGCGACGGAATCCAAGTGTCTCGCGACGCAAAATTGGTAAACACATCTCCGGTAGAAACGGGTATTCTCAGCGAACTCTCCAGATATTCTGAAAATCCGCGTATCGAGGCATTACCCCCCGAGAGAATTACCCGCGTTACTTTTTCGTGCACACCATTGAGCGCTTCTTTTTCCTGCCAGTACTCAAGTCGCCGAGAAATCTCATCACGAATTGCAGAGGCTGTCGAAAGCATCGCGGCAAGATACTCTTCGTTTCCCGGCGCAGGTATGATGCCGCGCTCGACTTTTACCTTGCGCGCATCGGCTTCCGTCACACCGAAATGCTTCTGCACCGCAAGCGTGAGCGCGTGCCCGCCGATGCCGAAGGTAGTCGCGAAACGCGGCACGCGCCCGGTAACTATCGCCATCTTGGTCGTCGTCTTCCCAACATCGATGATAAGCACGGTGGAGGTATCGCCCGAGGGCAGAAGCGCCCGTGTCATCGCAAAGGTCTCCTCCTCGAGAGCCCTCACCGGGATGTTCGCCTGATCGAATACCGACAGCGTCTCGTCGACCACGCGTCGCGCGAAGCCGACTCCTACGATGGACTGCTCGCCGCTCTTCGTCGGGCCCACGCCGACGATGTCGAAGGCCGTCTCTTGGGGCGGTAACGGAACGAGCTCGTCAAGACGCTGCTCGATTATTGTGCGCCACTCAGCCTTCGTCGTCCCTTGAACTACGGCTTCAAAGAGATATGCCTTCGACTCCGGGAGCGAGACGTTGGCGGCAGAAATGCCGGCTGCCTCGGTAGCGGTACTGAGCGCGCCGACGATTGCTTCATGATCGATGATTTCGCCATCGGTAAAGACGCCGAGTGGCAGCCGCACTTGAGAGTGGGCCGCGAGCACCAGCCCATGAACGCCGCTCTCAAGACGCACGACTTTGACACCGCTCGTCGAGATATCAACACCGGAGAGCGGCGGCACGAGATACCGCGGCGGCGCGAAGGCGGCGCGAAGGCGGTCACCGAAAACAAAAGACATGAATAAAGTATAGCGCAGGCGCGACGATTTGAAGCGCCCTAGTGTGCGCTTGTGCCGGGAGGTACTTCCCTGTCGGGCGTAAGAAACGCAAACGTCTCTCCTGTGCCGACCGCAAACAGCATGCCATTGCTTTCAAGCCCGCGTATCGTGCGAGGTTCGAGATTCGTGACAAATGCGAGCTGGCGACCAATAAGCGTTTCGGGCTCGGGCACATATGCGGCAATGCCGGAAACAATCTGTCGCACATCTCTTTCTTCGCCTACAGCGCTCGCCTCCGGCGAGCGCTCGACACCTTCGTTCTGCGAAGGTTTTAGGCCAAAATCGACCATGAGCCGCAGCAACTTGTCGGTCTCGGGTACGCGCTCGGCGCTTCGTACCGTGCCGATCTTCACTTCTATTTTGCTGAAATCAGCGATTGTTATGCGCGGCTTATCATCCATGATTGGTACGTGAAAGGTAGCTGGTAAGAATGAGTGCGGCAGCGGATGCGTCAACGGCGACATGCCGCTTTGGCGCACGTGACGGGCGCGCCTGCCTGCCGGCAGGCAGGCGGCGCGCCTCTGCACTCGAGAACACTTCCGATTCAAAAAATATCGGGACGCCCGCGCGCTCGGCAAGCATGTCGCCGAGCGCGCGGGCGTCCTTCGCAATCGGATTCTCTCCGCCGGCGAGCGTGCGCGATTCTCCAATGACCACCGCACCGACATTCTCTTTCGCTATAAGGACGCCGAGTTCGTCGACGAGTCTCGGCGTATTGGGAACAATAGTGTGCGGGAAACCCATCGTTCCCGATTCGTCCGAGAGAGCGAGCCCCACTTTCTTGCTTCCGTAATCAACGCCGAGATATCGCATGTATGGAGTGTATGGTATAATGCGGCGCATGTACACGTATATGCACGGTTTCTCGCCACTCTACTCCCCTTTTGCTCCTGCGCTCATGCTTGCGCTCCTTCCTTTCCTCATTCTTGCCGCCGTCTGGACAATCGCTATCAAAGGTTACGCGCTCTGGCACGCAGCCCGGAACGGACAAAAGGAATGGTTTGTCGCGCTCCTCATCATCAATACGCTCGGCATCCTCGAGCTTATCTATCTCGTCTGGTTCCGTTCTGACAAACAGAAAAACTCTCATCACGCGCACGGTTCGCATACGCCTGCGCACGATTCATCAGCGCAGGTGTAGATAGCAGGGAGAGGTGGCAGAGCGGTCTAACGCGCTGGTCTTGAAAACCAGAGTCTCGGAAACGGGACCGTGGGTTCGAATCCCACCCTCTCCGCAGAAAGAAACTTATGAAACATATCATTGCTCACTTGATTAGGGGCGAAGCAGGCAAGTATCACGAAAAGCTGACTGCAGATTTGAGCGAAAGATTTGGCGTCTTTCCGCTTCACGACCGCATTGCACCGCACCTAACGCTCAAGCAGTGGTTTGAACTCGATGAGCAAGGAATGGGCGCGCTCTACCAGAGTCTTGAGAATTTCGCGAATTCACATGCACAGAGCGAATACTCTCTGAGAGGATTTGGAAATTTTGGGAAAGACGTGATTTACGTTGACGCCATTCCTTCAGCAGAAATGTCGCAAAGCGTCCTTGATTTGATGCATTCGCTACGCGAAATTGAAGGGCTAACTTTTGACGAATTCGATACTGGCAGCCACTTGCACGCGACGGTAGTAATGGGTGCTTTGAAACCTTTCGATTTCGAACAGATATGGAATTATCTTAAAACCGTTCCTCAACCGGATTTTAAAATGCAATTTGCCAATATCGCCGTATTGAAAAGGACTGTCGACAGATGGGTCGTCGATCGTATATGGGAATTGAGGCCAACCGAAAATACAGTATGAAAAAATTTCTTATACTTATTGACGGACCAAAGGGGTCAGGGAAATCCACACTTTCAAATCTGCTTAGAAACAGGCTTCAGGATATAGAGTTTTTTAGTTTGGATACTGAGAGGGGACTGCTCAAGAGAACAAGTTCAATAGAAAATGATAATAAGGCAGCATTTCATAACATGGTCGAGAAATCTAAAGCAGCTTTTGCACTCGACAAACATGTAGTGATCGATAGCGGCCTTTCAGTTGAGCGCATTGCTACGCTTGAAAAAGTTTCGAGAGATTATGGTGTGCACGTTCATAAATTTTCTCTTATCGCACCCTACACTGTCTTGCATTCAAGAGTGAGAGAAAGGGACGAAATCAAAGGAAAAGATTTTGATAAAAATCGTTTCGATTATACCTTGCAAGCACAGCAGTCGAAATCTTTCGATGATTTTTGTGTAATTGATAGTGATAAGCTATCCCCTCAAGAAATACTTGAAGTGGTGTTAAAACATATTAGTTAAGCGGGGACGAACCTACCCTCTCTACTTGTACACAAAAACGTATAGAACGGTTCTGTCGCGGCGCACTCTCTGTTATCATTCCCTCATGCCTCGCAACGCTCTTTTAGAATGGGAAGGAAGAGAATATGATCACAATCCGAAGAGCGACGACTGGTATTGGGCGCTCGGCATTATCGCTGTCGCTGGCACCGTCGCTGCGGTACTTTTCGGCAGCTATCTCCTCGCGGTCCTTATCGTCATCGCGGCCTCCGCGCTTGCGCTCCATGCCGCCAAACGACCACCCCTGCATCGCTTCCAGCTCGTCGAGCAGGGACTTGTCATTGGTGAGGAGATGCATCCTTTTGCGCGTATGCTCTCCTTCTCTGTCCTCGAAGATATCGAGGGCGTGCTTCCCCCGATACTCTCTATCAAGACTGAGAGCTGGTTCTCTCCGCACCTGGTGGTGCCGCTTGAAGGCGTTGACGCGGACGTAGTCTATGCCTACTTCCTCCATCATGTGGACGAAGATGAGCACCACCACACATTCTCCGATCTGGTGGCGGCTTGGCTCGGATTCTGATATACATTCACTACTGCCCCCGTATCTTCTCGGACTCGATACGGGGGCTCGTTCGGAGAACAAGAGTACTTCTTAGTTTCTAACTCGCTATCGCTCGTAAGAAACTAAAGTCGCTCACTTCGCCCCCGTCGTTCAACGGATAGGACGCGAGCTTGCGGAGTTCGTAATTGAGGTTCGATTCCTCACGGGGGCACCAACTAGTGCTAATTCAAGTGACCGAGCGGGGTGGCTTATATAAGCCGTTTCTCAGGTTCGATCCCTAGAGGCGTACTTCGAACAATCGAGTACAAATAGTCATATTAGTTTAGCCTCCGCAACTAGAGCCGAATTCTCTGTAAAGGTGAAGTTATGTTTGCGATAAAATGCTGCCCTTCTCTTCCACTGTTTTTCGAGAACTGGTACTTGCGCATCTCGGTAGTCATAGACTTTTTTCGGCCCGCCTTCGCGTCGGATGCGACCAACGTATTGCGCAAGCTTGCCATGGAAAGACAACGGGAACGCCAGAAAGAGCACGTCAAGCCCTGCAATATCGGTACCCTCGCCCAGAATTTGTCCGGTGGCAATGAGTATCTGAAATCGTCCGCTCTTAATCTTTTGCAGTGCAAGCGTCCTTTTATGTCCAGATAGATCTCCTGAGAAAAGCACGGTCTCGAAATCCTTACGCAGGTATGCACGAAGCATCTCGGCATGCTCCTTACGTTCGGTGAGAATGAGACACTTCTTGTTCTTGTGCGCCTCCTGAGCGACATCTTGAGCGATAAGCGCATTACGCGTTGCGTCGCTTGAAAGTACTTTTGAGATTAGTTGGAAGTCGCGGGACGTTGTACCGAATGGCGTGGCAACATTCGTAGTTCGGACGATGACAGCATCCTCATCAGCCGACTGTTCATTGGTCTGCATATAATTACTTTCTATCTCACTCTTGTCGATCGTATGTACAACCTCGCCGAGATACGCACCGATAAGCTTTTCGTCATTGTATTTGCGCGATGGAGTCGCCGTAAGGCCGAAACGATACCGCGCGGGAAACTTCGCGACGACATCACGGAACATATGCGATGGCATGTGATGGCACTCATCAATAAGTACCGTACCGAACTCTGAAGCAATTGTGGAAACATCGCTCATTCTGGCAAGGGTCTGTACCATAGCAACCGTGACCGGCTGAAGCAGTTTCTTCTTTGTGGAACCAATCTGTCCGATTTTTCGTTTGGGAATGCCGAATCCGTGCTCGACACGCTCGAGCCATTGGTCATATATTTGCCGGCGATGGGTAAGGATAATAGCAGGTTGCTTCTTTCGTGCAATGATATCGAGTCCAATCAGGGTCTTACCAGCTCCCGCAGGCGCAACAAGAATACCTTGTTCTGACGATTCGAATGCCGCAACTGCCGTAGCCTGGTATGGAAACAAATCGTAAGCGGTACTGAACTCAATGGAATCAAGCGTAAGGCGTTCATCGATTACACGGTACATGATTGAGTGCGCGTCGAGCCATTCATAGAGATTTTTTAGAAAGCCCCGCGGCACAAGTATCGCATCATCAGTCTGTTCGAGTGTTTTGATGAACCGTTTCTCGCCGTACGTGGGGAGGCCGGCGCGTTCTTTTACAAGATACCCGATGTTGAGAATATTCAGCTCTTCGCACAAAAACGATACTAGTTGTGGCGGCAGTGTCGCCTTTGGCGATCGAAATGCTACTGCCGAGCGTGAGCATGATGGATTGTGAGCGTGTCTGTTTTACTTTACTTTTAGAGT
Source organism: Candidatus Kaiserbacteria bacterium (assembly GCA_026396715.1). Lineage (GTDB taxonomy): Bacteria > Patescibacteriota > Minisyncoccia > Phycocordibacterales > Phycocordibacteraceae > C7867-001. The sequence continues at coordinate 1,967 of JAPLWH010000018.1, read as the reverse complement.
GTGGCTTCTCGCCTGCAGCCACATCAATACCGTGGTCTGCAATGCGGTCAAATTGCTTCACGCTTGCTTTCGGCAAATCACACAGAAATTGCCATTGATCAGTGATGATTTCGAAGTTATGAGCAGGGTCGACGAATACTGTGTTCCCGTTCCGTCTTGATTCTCCTTGGAGCGGGAGCGCAATAAGATTGCCAAGTCCCTTACCGGATAGATAATCCTGATTCGGGAACAAGCGATCAAATGACTCGTTCTTTTCGAGCGGGTCAATGCATCCGGCTTCCTGCAGGAGCGAAAGGAACACCCGTCGGCTTTTGGCTGCCGGAATTGGTTTGACAAAGAAGCACCATACATGTGCTCCATTTCCTGAGCGTGACCGTTCTGTGGCAACCGAAAGATCGTAGTTTGCGCATGCAACGAGAAACTTGCGCACCAACTCCTGCCATCCTTTCCCGTCGAAATCCGCGACGATAAAAAGCGAGGCGTTGTCCGCAAGGAGTGGATATATGCCAAGCGTTGTCGTGCCGATGAGGTGTTTCTCAATCCAATCGGAAGTGAGCGGGGCATATGACTCTTTGTACTCATCGGTATAGACAGGCGCATACCCTGAGATACTCCCATTCCATTTCTGCCATCGGCGCGCAAAAACGTCCTCACGACCGCGGAAAAGCGACCTGAAGAGATCGACTCGTCCCTGCTTTGAGCAGCATACGATTACAGTTTACGATATCGCGTTGTTCTTCCTTGTCCCACACGTTCAATCTTTTTAAGACGCATCAGAATAGTGAGTGCTTGAGAAACAGTTGGGCGGGATACGTTGGTCGCTTCGGATATTTCTTGCGGGGTTGCTTCCGCGGACTTCTCCAGATACTTCCACACGACGAGCTGTTTGGGAGACAGTATTCTCTCGATGTTCTCGCGAGATAATAGGGCGATAGCTTCTTTTGTTTGTGCCAGAAGCACGCTAAAGAAGAACTCGAGCCACGGGGTCACTTTTTCGTATTGCGTCTTAAATGTCTTTTGGCTCCGGCGAAGCGCGATATAATAATCGGCTTTGTTGTCTTCTATCAATTTCTCATGCGACACATACGGCACGTATGAGTAACCCGCCTGAAGCATCATAAGATTGGTGAGCACGCGCGAAAGGCGCCCATTGCCGTCTTGGAATGGGTGAATTTGTAGAAACTCAACAAGGAAATTGCCGACGGTGAGCAATGGATGATAGCGGCGCGATGAGAGCGCCTCCCGAGTCCATTCAACCAATTCTTGCATCTCCTTGGGTGTGAGATATGCCGGGGTTGTGTCAAACAAAACGCCGACCGAATCGCTCGCCTTGTTTATCATCTCAACGCGGTTTTCCGTCTTTTTGTATTCTCCGCGATGTCGTACATCTTTTCCCACATGCCTCAACAATTCGCTGTGCAGGTGTTTGATAGTGCTTTCTGTAAAAGGAATCTTCTCCCACGCCGCAAATACGTTCTCGAGCAATTCGTAGTAACCTTTCACTTCCTGTTTATCGCGATCCGCAAATTTCTGCATTGAGAGCCCCCGCATTACTTTCTCCACATCCTCATCCGATAGTTTTGCGCCTTCGATGCGGGTCGACGCCCCCGTCGATGTGACGAGTGTGGAACGCTTCAATCTCCCGAGCGCTTGGGGATTTAGTTGTGCGCCGCCGACCCACTGCCCCTTGAGCTCATCAATTTGATTAAGGAGACCAAAAATCGCGGGCGGCAGGTCTTTTATTCTTTTGTCTAGCTTGTTTATGGTGGAATCTCGTATAAGAGATATATGAGATTATATTGGATTCCCCTCTTTGGGGCAAGTGCATGTATGAGGCCACCCACTTTTGCACTCCGCGGGTAATGTCTTCGGGTCTAACGATATCATGAACTGAAGCGGAGAAAGCTTGTTCTGGAAGGCGAAGTGTACCCGCTCGCTGTTGTACCAGAAGAGCCATGCAAAAAGCT